>NZ_JAHUXD010000019.1:0-52319 GCF_019218705.1 Aeromonas sp. sif2433 | reverse complement strand
CGCCTCTTCCAGCATGAACTCGGCCACCACGAAGGTGGTCTCGGGCAGCGCCCCCACCTTGACGGTAAATTGTAATCCTGTGCTGTCTGCCATGAAGGGTTCCTTATCCTGCCTGTCCGCTGCCCGAACCAATCACCACGCCGCCGCAACCGATGGCGGTACCGGTCACCGCGATGGGCTTGCCGTTCACCAGCACTGAGCCGACGCCGCCAGAGATGCTGCGCGGATGGGGGGGATTGTTGGGTTTGTCGTGGGGCGCCAGCGGGTCGCCCTGACGGGCCACCGGCTTGCCGTCGAGGAAGACATTCGGGCTCGCAGCAATCACCGGAGAGGGGTGGAACCCCTCGTGGTCGGTGCCGATGTCACCGAGCAATGCAATAGTGGGACACATCACGACTGACCTCTGTTGTGCTTTGCAATAAGACCGATGCCAGCGGTCATATGGCAAAATACAAAAGCTCCAGCCAAATCCCTGAGACAGGCTGGAGAAAGCTTGCACAGGCCTGACCATCGCTGACACTGCGACGGCCAGGCCCAAAAATGCACTACAAGGAAGGACCTGCTACAAAATCGAGGATCAAGCCTCGATCGGGGCACGCCAGTCATCGGCACCCGAGGTACCTGCAACGGTGTGTTCCCAATCGATCTTGCGGTAGGCCAGGGAGACCTGGATCAGCTGGGTGAAGTCAGACTTCGCCGGATCCTGGCAGTGGGGCATCTGGCAGTCGATGTCGACGATGGTGGCATCGGTCAGCACGGTAGAGAAGAAGTGCTCCTGCTTGCCTTCGACCGAGGTGCGGTACCACTTCAGGGTCACTTTCGGCAACATCTCGCCGGAGGCCAGGGAGTTGTACATCAGCGGCACGGCCTTGTTCAGCGCGACGGTGAATTTGAACGGCTTGTGGACACGCTGGCCAGCCGGCTGACCGGATTGTGGATCGGTCGGTACGGTAACGACGTGCTGGAACTCTTGCACCAGCATCTCGTCTTCATGGCCCTGCACGAAGATGTTGCCGACGGAGTCGGAGGTGAAGGCACCGGCGGTGATGTTGCCCTGGGTTTTACCTTCGATGCTGATATAACATGGAGTTGGCATGAGTATGCTCCTGATTGGTTGAACGGTAATGACACTCGACCTAACCATTAGCAGCGACCATGCCACTCCATTTAATTCAATTATTTCAATGTGTTATAAAAACAGCACTTCAAGCGCCCAGCCTCGCGGCGCAACAAGTTGTGGTTTTCCATTCTTTAAACCACTACCCGTTGCCTGACCAGTGCAATATCTTGTACATCGCGCAAACAGTTGCGCCACGCAGACTAAATCACTACCGCTCATCCACATTGGCGACCGAGGCCAGCTCGACATTCAGCCTGACGACCCCCTGCTTGAGCGCCCAGGAAATCGCCTGACACTTGCTGCTTGCCCCCAGCTTGGCGACCACATTGTTCAGATGGAATGTCACAGTGCGCGGGGTGATGCCGAGTATTTGCGCGATGTCACTGCTCTGTTTGCCCTCGGCCGCCCAGCGGCACACCTCCAGCTCACGCAGGCTCAGGGCATCATGGGGAGACAGGCCCACCAGACACACTCGCGCCACGGCTTCGAAGATATGCATGGAGAGCCAGGTCAGCGCAGGCACGGCAGCCAGCCACTGCTGCCCGGTACGGGGTTCACGGGTGATCAGGGAGAGCAGGCCGACATGGCCGTTTGCACCATGCCAGGGGAAGGTGATGCCGTCACGCAGCCCTGCCTCCTGCGCCAGTGTCATCACCGCCAGGCTCTGCTCATCACAGGCCCCTTCCTCCATGAGGTCCGCCCACAGGATAGGGGTGCTCTGCACCATGCCGCGTAGCACGACCGGATCTATCGCAAAAAAATTTTCCTTGGTATAGGCCTCCACCCAGGCAGGCGGGCAACCATTGAAGATGGTGACATCCGGTCGCTGTATGGTATTGGGAAAAATAAGGGCCAGCCGGAAATGATCAAACCCCATTTGTACCGTCAATTGGCGCAACAGCGCCACTATGGTACGTTCATCGCCGGCTTGATCGAACCGGGAGATGAAATCTAATGCGTCAGATGTATCCATGTCATGATGCTGCTTTCAAACGGTAGCCATATTGTTCAGCATGAACCCCAATGGGTGCTGAATCACATGTTAATAACGTGAAACATGCGCGCTACAAAAACGAAAAAACCAGGTGCTTGAGTCACTTGGATTGTAGGGAAAGGTGGAGGGCACCACCGGCAATCAGATCTGACATATTCTATAAAAATTCAGAAAAATTAATTTTTACAATATATTGTATGGATGTTTATGTTTGATTCACACCAAATGAACTTAAAAACCACGGAAACATCACTACATTAAACCTGCATCACCCTATCCATGGTCCCCCGAGCGGTGCAATCACCCTCGCTGAGGGAGGGCCACGTGGCTTGGCAGGGTCTGTCTGGCCTAGGGTCAGACAAATGAAGCAAGGCGCCCGGGTGGGCGCCTTGCTTCATTATCACTCGGCGCAGCGAGTTCATCGCGCCCCTCATGGTCGTGTCAGGCGGGACGATCCCCCCTCGCCAGACGGCGATTGATATCGGCAATCACCGGCTCGATATCGGCCAGGGTGGCTATCACATAGTGGGCGCCCGCCTGCCGCAGCTTGGCCTCGGCCGTGGTGCGCCGCGCCGTGATCTCGTCGTCACTCATGGCCGAAAACTCCTCCCAGGTGGCACCAAATTCGTTGCCGGAGACCGCCAGCCCCACGGTCCACATGCCGGCGTTCAGCCCCTCGGCAATGCCGGGCACCGCATCGTCCACCTTGATGGCGCGATGCACGGCATCGATCCCCAGTTCAATCACGTTGGCCAGCGCCATCCAGGGGCCGGGACGACCGCCGGCTCCGAGATCGTCGGTGGCCACCCAGTGATCCGGGCGATAGCCGTGCTCAGCCGCCGCCGGCACCAGGGCCTCCATCACCGGGCGGGGATAACCTGAGCAGGAGCCGATGCGCAGCCCCTGCCCGCGCAGGCGCGCCAGCACCGGCAAGACGCCGGGGATGGGGGCGGCAAAGCGGGCCACGGCGGCAATCTGCAGCGGCATGAAGGTGTGGTAGAGGTGATCCACCTCCTCCCGACTCATGGGGTGGCCGAAGCGGGCCTGCCAGCGGGCATCCACTGAGGGCAGGCGACCCAGGGTGGCGATGTGATCCCACTTGCCAAGGCCCATGGGCTGGCGCGCCTCGTCCAGAGTGACGGGGAAGTCGTAGGCCCGGGCGAAGGCCTCCACGAAGATGGAGGTCGGCGCGAAGGAGCCGAAATCGACCACGGTGCCGGCCCAGTCGAGGATCAGCGCTTGTATATCAGACTCTGGTTTAACAGACAGTTGTTTGGCAGACATGAGAGTTTTCCTGTTCCAGTGAGGCTTCGACCTGGCCGAGCGCCAGATCGAGAATGACGATGGCGTGCGCGAGTTCGGCACGACTGACCGTGAGTGGGGGAGAGAGTTGGATGACATTGCCCTGGGATACCTTGAAACTCAGGCCGAGTGCCAAGCAGCGGTAGAGCACCTGTTCCGCCGCCTGGCTGGCCCGGGTCCGGCTCTGGTGATCTTCCACCAGATCCAGCGCCCACAGCAGGCCGGTTCCCCGTACCTGGCCGATCAGCGGATGGCGGTCGATCAGTGCCGTCAACTCTCGCTCCATAAAGAGCGCATCCTCCCGCACCTTGGCCAACAGCCCCTCCTCCCGGATCACCGCTATGGTGGCGAGCGCCGCCGCGCAGCCGATGGGGCTCTTCTCGTGGGTATAGTGACCGAGGGAGATGGCGGCCGCCTGATTGAAGCGATCCCGGGTGATGAGGGCGGCAAACGGCACCACGCCGCCCCCCAGCCCCTTGCCGAGGCAGATGATGTCCGGCTCGATGCCGAACTGTTCGAAGCTGAACCAGTGGCCGGTGCGACCGAGGGCGTTGGGGATCTCGTCGACGATCAGCAGCACCTTGTGGCGATCGCAGATCCCGCGGATCCGCTGCCAATAGGCCCGCGACGGCACCTGTACATCGGTGTTGCGGATGGGCTCGGCGATGAAGGCGCCGATCCCCCCCTCCTTCTCGATCACGTATTCGAGGTAGTCGGCGTAGTGCAGATCCTCCCCCTCGCCGCGATACCAGACGCCGCGGTAGCGGGTGGGGGGCGGAATCCGCTCGACCCCGGCCATCAGCGGCCCCATCCCCGCCCGGAAACAGGCCTCGCCGCCGACCGAGATGGCGTCGAGGGAGGCGCCGTGAAAGGCATCCCACAGTGACACCACCTTGCTGTTGCCGGTGATGAAGCGGGCGAGCTTGAGGGCTATCCCCACCACCTCGCTGCCACCTGGGGCGAACAGCACCCGGTTGAGATCCCCCGGCGCCAGCTCCGCCAGGGTGCGGGCGCACTCGATGGCGACCGGGTGGGTGTAGCGGCGCGGAGCAAACGGCAGATCCGCCAGCTGCTGCTGCACCCGGGCCACCACACTAGGGTGACCGTGACCGAGCTGATGGACGCTGTTGCCGTGAAAGTCGAGGTACTGCTTGCCGGAGACGCTGGTCAACACAGTCCCCTGCGCCCCCGCCAGCAGATCCAGACAGGGGGTGGAGAGCGCCTGATGCAGAAAATAGCGGCCATCCTCGGCCAGCCCTTCCCGTACCGGCTCGCTTTGCGCCGCCCACCAGCGCTGGCGCGCCTCCCCCAGGTTGATGTCCCCTTCGGTATCGGCGAGGCCGCCGCCGGGCAGGCTGGCATGGCTGCTCATAGCGCGCCCTCCTGCCAGTAGCAGGCTTCGGCCATGACGGCCAGCAGTTCGCGCACCCGGGCCGGGCTCACATCGCCGATATTACCGATGCGGAAACAGTCCGCCTGGGAGACCTTGCCCGGGTAGATGACGAAGCCCTGGCCCTTGAGGCGCTGATAAAAATCGGCGAAGCGGTAGTCGGGATGGGTCGGCGAATGGAAGGCGGTGATGATGGGGGATTGCCAGGGCGCGGGCAGCAGGGGCTCAAATCCCAGGGCCGCCATGCCGGCGACCAGGGTGCGCTGGTTCTCCTGATAGCGCCGATGACGGGCGGCGATCCCCCCCTCCTGCTCCAGCTCCCGCAACGCCTGGGCGAAGGCCAGCACTGTGTGGGTCGGCGAGGTGAAGCGCCACTTGCCCCCCTGCTGCTCCATGGTCTGCCACTGGGCGTGCAGATCGAGGGAGACGGAGCGGGCCCGTCCGGCGCAGGCCGCCAGCGCGGCGCGGCGGGCGATGACGAAGCCAAAGCCCGGCACCCCCTGGATGCACTTGTTGGCGGAGCTGATGAGAAACTCGATGCCGAGGCGGCCCAGATCGATGGGGATGCCGCCAAAGCTGCTCATGGCATCGACGATGAGGCGAATGCCACGGCGCCGGCACAGCGCCGCCACCTCTTCCAGCGGGTTGAGCATGCCGGTGGTGGTCTCGCAGTGCACCATGGCCAGATGGGTGATCTCCGGGCGCCGGCCGAGCAGAGACTCGATGGCCGCGACCTCGGGCCGCGCCGTCTCGCCGCAGTCGAGCTCGAGGTGACGCAGGCCGAGGCAGCGCGCCATCTCTACCATGCGGGCGCCGTAGGCGCCGTTATTGACGATCAGCAGGCCATCATCGGCCCCCAACGCCGAGCCCAGTACGCTCTCCACCACATAGCTGCCACTGCCCTGCAGCAGCACGGCGCCGTAGTCGGCCGCCTGTTCCGGGGTGGTCGCCAGTCGCACCAGCTCGCGGCGGATGGGCTCCACCACCCCCAGGTTGTAGTCCGCATCCCAGGTGCAGCTGTCTTGCAGCATGGCGGCGCGCACCGTGGGGGTAGTCGAGAGGGGGCCCGGGGTCAACAGCAGGTAATCGACGGCAGCGGGGGCTGCAGGAATGTGGGTCATGGCTTGCTCCATTTGGTATATACCAGATTGAGCATATTCTGGATAACTCCCCCTCCCAGGTCAAAGGGGTGCCCTATCGTGCAACAAAAAATTCATTTTCGGCGCCCTCATCGCGATAATCTAGTCATCCCGAGCGGAGTAACCAGAACTGGTCTCTACCAAGCACTTTGACACCGACAAGGATCACCATGAGCAAACCGCAGTACCTGCAGATCAAGGATGCCCTCGCCACCCAGATCCAGGCAGGAGGCTTGCAGGCCAACGACAAGCTCCCCTCCGAACGGCTGCTGGGGGAACTCTATGGCACCACCCGGGTCACCATTCGCGAGGCCCTGGTGCAACTGGAGGCCAACGGCCTCATCTATCGTGAGGATCGGCGGGGCTGGTTCGTCACCCCGCCGCGCTTTCGCCTCAACCCAAGACGCACCTCCAACTTCCACCAGATAGTGCGCGAACAGGGCGGTGAGCCACGCACCGAGCTGCTGGAGAAGAGCCGCCAGGCGGTGCCGCCGGCCCTGCTGAGCCGGCTCCAGCTCAGGCCCTTTGACAGCCTCTTCCTGCTCAAGCGGCTGCGTTATGCCAACGGGCGCGCCATCTGTTACTGCGAGAACCACTGCCTGCCGGAGCGGGTGCCCGGCCTGCTCGAGCTGGACCTGGCCGGCAGCCTGACCGAGCTCTACCAGGTGCATTACGATCTCCACTATGCCCGCATGCAGGTGCGCTTCTTCCCCACCGCCCTGCCCGACGAGGTGGCCAAAGCGCTGGGTGCCACCGCCGGCTTGCCCGCCCTGCGCCTGGAGCGACTCAACTTCGATCAGCACGGGCGGGTGCTCGACTTCGATCTGGAATACTGGCGCCACGACAGCCTGGAGATCGAGGTCGACACCCTGGATTGAGCTCATCAAAACGTCACACGGCCGTCACCTGAGCGTCATAAAGATTGCCTAGCCTCTGCTTCGACCAATCTGGTTTATACCAACTTTGATGGAGAAGAGGATGAAACAGGGAACCCCCTTGCTGGCGAGCGCGCTGCTGGCCGCCATGACAGCCCCGGTGATGGCCGCGACCGATCTCACCGTCTACACCGCCTTCGAGCCGGAGCAGCTCGGTGAGCTGAAGACCGCCTTCGAGCGCCAGCACCCCGACATCAACATCAAGTGGGTACGGGACTCCACCGGCGTGGTCACGGCCCGGCTGCTGGCCGAGAAGGCCCAGCCCAAGGCCGACGTGGTCTGGGGCCTGGCGGCCACCAGTCTGATGCAGCTCGATCAGCAGCAGATGCTGGCGGGTTACGCCCCCAAGGGGCTGGACAAACTCGACAGCCGCTTCCGCGATCCCAGAGCCGAGCCGCACTGGATTGGGCTGGATGCCTTCTTCAGCGCCATCTGCTTCAACAAGGTCGAGGCCGAGAAGCAGGGGATCCCGGCCCCCCGGAGCTGGGCCGACCTGACCAAGCCCATCTACAAGGGCAAGGTGATCATGCCCAACCCCAGCTCCTCCGGCACCGGCTTCCTGAGCGTGGCGGGCTGGCTACAGACCATGGGTGAGCAGCAGGGCTGGCAGTTCATGAGCGGCTTGCACCAGAACATCGATCGCTACACCCATTCCGGCTCGGCCCCCTGCAAGCTGGCGGCCAGCGGCGAGACGGTGGTCGGCATCTCGTTCGACTTCCCGGCCACCAGCCTCAAGAGCAAGGGTGCCCCCATCGAGGTGCTGTTCCCGAGCGAAGGCTCAGGCTGGGACATGGAGGCCGCGGCCATCATCAAGGGCACCGCCAGGCTGGAAGCCGCCAGACAGTTGCTCGACTTCGCCGCCACCGAGCAGGCCAACAGCCTCTACAACCAGTCCTTCGCCGTGGTGGCCATCCCCCAGGTGGCCAAGCCCAGGGCCGGCTACCCGGCCGACATCAACGGCCAGATGATCAAGAATGACTTCGCCTGGGCTGCCCGGGAGCGCAACGCCATCCTGACCCAGTGGACCGCCAGCTTCGACGGCAAGTCGGAGGCCAAGCAGTAAGGGCGAGGCATCGCCGCGACCCCAAATACAAGGCCGGCCTCAACCGGCCTTGTTCTTTGCTAGCCCCCCTGAGCGGGAGTCACCCGCCATCACCGCCCTGTCATCTTTCCGTCATCCCTCGGTCACACTTAAAACTCAAACTGGTATATACCAAACCAGCAGTGAGTCTGATCATGACCCGGCCCTATCTGGACATCAAACACCTCAACAAGCACTTCGGGGCCTTCCAGGCCCTCAAGGACATCTCTCTCGCCATCGAGCAGGGGGAGTTCGTCTGCTTCCTCGGCCCTTCCGGCTGCGGCAAGACAACCCTGCTGCGGGCGATCGCCGGGCTGGATCTGCCGGGCAGTGGCGAGATCTGGCAGGGGGGTCGCGACATCTCCCTGCTGCCGCCCCAGCAGCGGGATTTCGGCATAGTGTTCCAGTCCTATGCCCTGTTCCCCAACCTGACGGTGGCGGACAACATCGCCTTCGGCCTGCAGAACCAGCGGCTCGACAAGGCGCGGATCAGGGAGACGGTCCAGCACTGGCTGGAACTGGTCGGCCTCGGCGCCCAGTCCCACAAATACCCGAGCCAGATCTCCGGCGGCCAGCAGCAGAGGGTCGCCCTGGCCAGGGCGCTGGCGCTCTCCCCCGGCCTGCTGCTGCTCGATGAGCCCCTGAGTGCGCTCGATGCCCAGGTGCGCACCCACCTGCGCAGCGAGATCCGCGCCCTGCAGCAACGCCTCGGCATCACCACCATCATGGTGACCCACGATCAGGAGGAGGCGCTGACCATGGCGGATCGCATAGTGGTGATGGAGGGGGGCACCATAGTGCAGATAGGCACGCCAAGGCAGATCTATCACCAGCCGGCTAGCCGCTTCGTGGCCAGCTTCGTCGGCAGCATGAACTTCCTCGATGCCCTGGTGCTGAGCCCGCAGCAGGTGCGGCTCAACGAGCAGCCGCTCACCCTGGCGAACCGGGCGGCCGCCGGCAGCAAGCTGCAGCTCGCCATCCGGCCCGAGGCCATCAGCCTGGCGCCCCCAGCGCGGCAAGGGCTGCAGGCCGAGATAGCACAGGTGGAGTTTCTCGGCGCCGCCCAGCGGCTGATCTGCGTGGCACAAACCTATCTGGGCCCCCAGCGGGTGCTGGTGCAAGGCCCCAACGATGGGGGCAGCGACTGGCGCAGCGGCATGGCCTGCACCCTGCACTGGCCCGCCGACGCCATGCAGCTGTTTGAGGAGGCTGCCCCATGACCGCCCCTCTGCACGCCCCCCTCCTCGCTCCCCGACCCGTCCATCCCTGGTGGCGACGCGCCCTCGCCGGCGGGAGCCGCGATCGGGCCATCCAGCTGGCGCTGCTGTTGCTGGGCATAGCCCTGCTGGTCGGCGGCCTGCTGCTGCCCCTGCTCGCCATGCTGCAAAAGAGCCTGCAGGACATGGACGGCAACTGGGTGGGGCTCGCGAACTTTCGGGACTACTTCCTCTCCCCCAACCTGACCCGCACCATAGGCAACACCCTCTGGCTCGGCCTGCTCATCACCACGCTGGTGGTCTGCATCGCCTTCGGCTATGCCTATGCCCTCACCCGCACCTGCATGCCCGGCAAGCCCCTGTTTAAGTTGATCGGCCTCATCCCGCTGCTGATGCCCTCCCTGTTGCCCGCCATCAGCCTGGTCTACTGGTTCGGCAACCAGGGCGTCGCCAAGGAACTGCTGGGGGGCGAGAGCATCTATGGCCCCATCGGCATCGTCATCGGCCTCGGCTTCTGGTGCTTCCCCCATGCCCTGATGATCCTGGTCACGGCGCTGGGTCACAGCGATGCCCGCCTCTACGAGGCCGCCAGGGTGCTGGGCAGCCCCGCCTGGCGCACCTTCCTCACCGTCACCCTGCCGACCGCCCGCTATGGCCTGCTGAGCGCGGCCATCGCCGTGTTCACCCTGACCATCTGCGACTTCGGGGTGGCCAAGGTGATCGGCGGCCAGTACAGCGTGCTGGCCACCGACATCTATCGCCAGGTGATCGGCATGCAGAACTTCTCCCTGGGGGCGGTCGCCAGCGTGACCCTGCTGCTGCCGGCGCTGCTCAGCTTTGCGCTGGAGCACAGGGTGCGCAGCAAGATGCAGGAGCAGAGCAACAGCAAGGCCGTGCCCTATAGCCCCACGCCCCATCGGCTGCGGGATCTGCTGGCGCTGCTCTGGTGCGGCCTCTGGGCCCTGCTGTTCCTGGCCCTGGTCGGCATGGCAGTGTACGGCTCCCTGGTGCAGTTCTGGCCCTACAACCTGACACTGACGCTGGAGCACTACGCCTTCGACAGCAACAGCGTCTACGGCTGGCAGCCCTTCCTCAACACCCTCAAGCTCGGTGCCCTCACCGCCATCACCGGCACCCTGCTCATCATGGTGCTGGCCTGGGCGCAGGAGAAGGGACGCCACTTCGCCCCGCTGCGCCAGCTGATGCACCTGCTCGCCATGCTCTCCCTGGCCGTGCCCGGCATGGTGCTCGGGCTGGGTTACATCTTCTTCTTCAACCGGGCCGACAGCCTGCTGGGCGGCCTGTATGGCACCCTGCCCTTGATGGTGCTCTCCTGCATCATCCACTACTACACCGTGGGTCACATGACGGCGCTGACCAGCCTCAAGCCGTTGCCAAAGGAGCTGGAGCTGGTCGCCATCTCACTGCGCATCCCGCTGCTCAAGGCCTTCTGGCGCGTCACCCTGCCCGCCAGCCTGCCCGCCCTGCTGGAGATCTTCATCTACCTGTTCGTCAACGCCATGACCACCACCTCGGCGGTGATCTTCCTCTACTCCAGCGACAGCGTGCTGGCCTCCATCGCAGTGCTCAACATGGAAGACTCGGGAGATACCGCGGCGGCCGCCGCCATGGCCACCCTGATCCTGCTGGCCGCCGCCGGCATCAAGCTGCTGCAGCTCTACCTCAGTCGCACCCTGCTGGAGCGCACCCAGCGCTGGCGCCACCCATGAGCAACCACCAAGGAGATTCCATGAGCCAACCCCATCCCTTCTGGCTGGCCGAGGCCCTCGCCACCGAAGCCTCTCCCGAGCCCACCCCGCTGCAGAGCCAGCGGCAGGCCGACGTCTGCATCGTCGGCGGCGGCTTCACCGGGCTCTGGTGCGCCATCCACCTCAAACAGGCGGAGCCCGGTCTGCGCATCCTGGTGCTGGAGAAGGGGCTGTGCGGCAGCGGCGCCTCCGGTCGCAACGGCGGCTGCCTGCTCACCTGGTCGGCCAAGTACCCCAGCCTGCGCCAACGCTTTGGCGAGCGGCAGGCCGCCTGGCTGGTGCGTACCTCGGAACAGGCGGTGCACGAGATAGCCAATTTCTGCGCGGCGCACGGCATCGAAGCCCAGCTGCGGGTGGAGGGCAGCTGCTACACCGCCACCAGCGAGGCCCAGCGCGGCGGCATGACGCCCATCATGAGCGAGCTGGAGCAGGCCGGGCTGAACCAGTGGCGGCCGATAGCGGAGCAGGATCTGGCCGGGCAATGCGGCTCGTCGGCGCACCTGGAGGGGGTGTTCAGCCCCCATGGGGGCTCGGTGCAACCCGCCCTGCTGGTGCGCGGGCTGCTGCGGGTCGCCCGGGAGCTGGGGGTGGAGGTGTATGAAAATAGCCCCATGCTGCGCCTGGAGGCGGGGCAACCGGCCCGCATCCTGACCCCGCAGGGGGAAGTACAGGCCGGGCGGGTGGTGCTGGCCCTCAACGGCGCCACGGTGGATCACTTCGCCGAGTTTCGCCGCAGCATAGTGCTGGTCTCCTCGGACATGGTGATCACGGCGCCGGCGCCGGAGCCACTGGCCCGCCAAGGGATGGATCACGGTCGCAGCGTGGTGGATGGGCGCACCTTCGTCTATTACCATCGCTCGACCCCGGATGGCCGCCTCATGCTCGGCAAGGGGGGCAACCGCTTCACCTTCGCCAACCGCTACCTGGCCGACTTCGATCGGCCGAGCCGCTATCTGGCCCCGCTGACCCTGGCGCTGCGCCGCTTCTTCCCCGCGCTGGCACAGGTGCCCATCGCCGCCAGCTGGTGCGGCGCCTCGGATCGTTCGGTGGATGGCCTGCCCTTCTTCGGCCACTGGCGCCACTCCGCCAACATCGTCTACGGCTTAGGTTATTCGGGCAACGGCGTGGCCCAGAGCTGGATCGGCGGCCGCATCCTGGCGGCCCTGGTCAGGGAGGATAAACGGGAAGAGGATGCCCCCTGGCGCCACTGCGCCCTGGTCGGCGGCCCGCGCGGCTACTTCCCGCCGGAACCCATCCGCTGGCTGGGGGCCATGCTGGTGCGCAACGCCATCCGGCGCAAGGAGCGGGCGGAAGATGAGGGACGGGCCGTGCGCTGGCTCGACAAGCGGCTGGCCAGCCTGGCCGATGCCGCCGGCAAGGCGGATAAATAGGCATTATCCCCCTAACCAGCCGGTATCAGGCGCAGTTCATCCGAAGCATGGAGCGGGGACTGGCCGCCCCGGCAGTCCGGGGTTGGCAAACGGCGGCGCCTGTCAGGGCACGCCCTTCATCTTCATCATTGCCCGTAGTAGTGGTCAAGCAGGGCGCTGGCCTCCGCCGGGGAGATCTGCATCTGGGGCCAGCGGGTGGCCTTGTCCCTGATATCCAACAAGTTCTCCTGTTCAGGGCGAAGCTGGCTGCCGAGCTGCCGGTTCAGGGCCTCGTAACGGGCTATGACCGCCTGCCGGCTGAAGGCACCCGGCGTCAGATCCAGCCGGTATCCTCGAAACAACCACTGCAGCCCCTGATAGACCGCCAGGTGATAAACCGAATGATGATCTTCCTCCTCGTAGTATCGGCTGGTGACGTTCAGGTTTTCGGCGGGCTGCGCCGCCACGCGCCGGGCAAACTGCCGCAGGTGGTCCCGGTGAAACTCGGAGCGACCGAATCCCGGCGTGAACGGGTTGTTGGCCACCGCGATAAACAGCGATGAAGCGTGCTTGAGCGGATGGGTCAGGGCCCGCTCGATGCGCTGGTAGTTGTGCGGATAATCGAACCACAGGCTGGCATCCAGGGCGATGTATCCCTGAAACAGGCCGCTGTCGTTTGCCACCGTATCCAGGGCCAGCAAGCCGCCAAGGGAGTGGCCCACCAGCAGTGCCGGCGAGGCGGTGCGATACCGGCCCTCGATGAGCGGGCGCAGCTCCCGAGTCAGGTATTGCATAAACGCCGGGCCGCCACCCGTCTTGGCATAACCGGCCCCCGCTGGCTCGCCATTGGGCAGCACCATGGTATGGCTCGGGGTGTAATCCCGCATCCTGTCCGTGTTGTGAACGGCCACGATGATGAGAGACGGGATCGCCGGATTCAGTCCGGCACGCAGCGCCTGGGTGATGCCCGCGACCTGCAACAGAAATTTCTCTCCATCGAGCAGATAGAGCACGGGAAAGCGCTGCTGCGGCTGCCGTTCATAGTCCTCTGGCAGATAGACGCTGTATTGCCGCGCCTCATTGAGCAGGGTCGAGTGATGAGTAAAGCGCTGGGCATAGTGGAGCATGTCTGCCTGGGCAGAAGAGAGACTGAGCATAGTGAGTAGCAGGGTGATGAGTGGTTTCATTGAGTCATACCAGAGTAGACCGTCATGGATAAGCCTCTGGCGCGGCATCTGGCGCAGGGTTCGCCGGGCGGCACAGATAATCGGCAACAGCGCCATCGGGCCCTGTTGCCGATTACGGTTACAGCTTGTAGGTAAAGCCCGCCATCAAATTGGCCGGTTCGCCGTACATGTTGAAGGTGGTCGTCGAGCCGACGCGATAGAAATACTCGCGATCGAAGATGTTGTAGACATTCAGGGTCGCCTGCATCTTGTCCGTGATGTCGTAGCGCACGGCCGCATCAAACAGGGCATAGCCCCCCTGATGGGTAGTGACTCCATTCTGGTTGAAGGAGTAGTCGCTGACCGCCGTCATCCCGCCACCCAGGTGCAGGCCCGGCACCCAGTCCGCCAGATGGTAGTCGGTCCAGAGGGACAGGGAGTGGCGCGGGATCGCATCGAATTTCGGGTTGTGATCGCCGGATTTCTCCTCGATATCGGTAAAGGTATAACCCGTCATGACCATCCAGTTCTGGCTCAGATAGCCGGTCGCCTCCAGCTCCACCCCTTGGGTGTCGACCTTGCCAGTCGCCCAGTAGGTATTGGAAATGGCGATCCCCTGCTCGTCATAGGCCTGGGCCGCGATGTTATTGTCCTTCATCAGGAAGGCGGTCGCTCGGGTGTTGAGCTGGCCATCCAGCAGGGATGACTTGATGCCGGTTTCCCACTGGCTGCCCTCACGAGGCGCCAACATGTCACCATTTTCATCCTGACTGGTCTGCGGCTTGAACACCTTTGAATAGCTGGCATACAGGGTGTGTTCATCGGTCAGGTCATAGACGGCCCCCGCATAGGGAGTGAATTTCCCATTGAAATCACCCGACTCGCTGTTCTGCGCCCCCGAGCTGAGGGTCGTGCTGACGACCTCGGTGTCATACCAGGAGACACGGGCCCCGGTGATCACGGCCAGCGGCTCCATCAAGCGCCAGGTCACCTTGCCATACAGACCCAGTTCTGACTTCTCTTCGTGGTCGTTCTTGGTGTACTGGTAGTTTGGCTTGGCGACCGTGGTCGGATCGAAATTGAACACATTGATCTTGCCGATATTGCGGTTGGTATAGGTCTGAATATCGGATTCATAGTGCTTGTAGTCAGACCCCAGCACGAACTCGCTCTTGTGCCCAAGCAGGCCAAACATCTGGCTGTAGTTGGCATCCAGCGCGACGTTCTGCTGCTGGTTCGCCTGGGCATTGAACATCAGCCCGGTGTTCCCCGCGGCATCCACCGGGCCGTTGGTATAGGTCTGCTCCAGGCGCATGTCGTGATCCATGTAACGGGCCGAGACCTGGCCGACGCCACCGTTGGCAAAGGCATGCTGGAGGGAAGCGCCCACATCGGTGGTGTTCGCGTCGAAGAAATCTTCGTCAGAACCGAGGTAGGTGCTGCGACTGATGTCGAGCATGCTGCCATCGCTGTACGCCGGCAGGCCATTGGTCGGCAGTATGTCCTTGGTTTGATGCAGGGCATAGACCGACAGCAGGGTGCGATCAGACAGCTCGAACTCCAGGGTGCCGTAGTAGGTCCCGTTATCGTTGTTGTTGTAGTCAACCTGGTTCTTGATGTCGGCGTTGCTCACCACGAAGCGGCCGAGCACCGAGCCCTCCTCGTTGAGCGCCCCCCCCATGTCCGCTTCCAGATAGTGCCGATCCCAGCTGCCATAGCGCGCAGTGACCGAGCCCTTGAACTCGTCGGTAGGACGCTTCAGCACCATGTTGATCACGCCACCCAGTTCGCTGGTGCTGTTAAACAAGCCGGAGGGGCCGCGCATGATCTCCACGCGGTCGACGGCGGCCAGCGACGGCAGGGTGCCGAATTTGCTCTGCATGGGCGATGGCAAGCCGTTGAGGCTCACTTCATCGTATTCGTAGCCGCGCGAGAAGATGGAGGAGCGGCCGCTGTCGTTGACCATGGTGCGCAGGCCCGGCGTGTATTTGGCCAGATCGTCCACCGCCACGAAGTTGCGCTCTTTGATGTAGTCATTGGTCAACACCGTGATCGACTGGGGAATGTCTTTCAGGGCTGCCGGGGTCTTGGTACCCACGGTGGCCGAGTCGACGCTGTAACCCCCGGTCTCCTCCGACGGCGCCATCCCGTAAAGCGGGTTGCCGTAGACAACGAGGGTTTCATCCGGGACGACGTTCTGCTCTTCCGCCAGAGCCGGAGAAGCAACAGTGACAGCCAGGGCGGCAGAGACGGCCAGAGCAAGCGGGCTGAGCGCTTTATCCTTAAAGACAACCATAGAGAGAGTGACCCCAAACAGAGATGATAATCATTTTCATTTGATTTTGTGGGGGCTAATATAGCATCCAAGAATCCGCAGTAGTTTTGCGGTTCGGTCATTTAATATTTCGAAATGGTCAAAGTAAGCATGACTGACACAGTGGCAAGAGATACCAGCGTTCGCAAACGCGGCCTGTTTACCGGAAGAGTAGAGAACCTGATGATTCAGGACGGCATCCTCTTCCACAACAAGGACATCGTTCACAAGGCCGATTTCGCCACCCAGCGAGAGCTGCCGCCGCAGCTGATCATCGCCATCCCGCTCGAGAGCAAGGCGCTGATGACCTATGGCGCGACCCACAGGCTCAGAGGTTGCCGCTTTCACAAGTCCGATCCCATTGTCGCCACCGCCATCTTCTATGCCGAACCTGACATGGTGCAGGGCGCCGCCAAGGCCCATGTGCGCAGCCGCAGCATCGTCTTGTCGCTCAGCCTGCCCTGGCTTGAGCGCCACCTGATCGGCAAGCACCGCGCGCGGTTCGAACGCATATTCAACCATCACTTGAGTCGCTGCGACTGGTCGCTGCCGCCGCACCTTGGCCAGATGGCGGAAGCCTTGAACCTCACCAGCAGTCAGAATGCCCCCGAGATGCTGATGAGAGAGGCATTCGCCCTCACCGTATGGGAGAGCCTGATGACCAACATCCAGCAGATCGCCTTTGTCTGTGGCCAGCGCCACAACGAACAGCCGACCCGTCTGAAAATGTTGCTGATGGATGAAAGGGTGGACGAGATGGCACTTGCCGACATCGCCGATAGGTTGGGAATGAGTGTGTCTACCTTGCAGCGAGCGGCACAGAAAGAGCTGGGCATGAGCCTGCAGCGTTATCTGCGCGAGCGAAAGTTGCAGGAGGCGAAGGTGAAGCTAGAAGCGCGAAGCATGTCCCTGCAGGAAGCCGCGGAGCACGCTGGCTACAGCCATGCCTCGAACTTCATTACGGCGTTTCGAAAGCTGTTTGGCTTTTCACCAAAGCAACTCCTCAGGCAAGGCGAAGGAAAAATAGGAAATGGCTGCGCCCTGAACAGCCAAGCCATCGAAGGCCAGAGAAGTTCCCTCGGATAGCCTGGACACCCACATTTATGAGCGTACTCAGTGGCGCGCTGATATGAAAAAGCCCAAGCGATTGAATCGCTTGGGCTCTGAATGAATGGCGGAGGAGGTGGGATTTGAACCCACGGATGGTCGCCCATCGCCGGTTTTCAAGACCGGTGCATTCAGCCGCTCTGCCACCCCTCCGCAGCAGTGCGCCGAATATTACCCATGCCGATCCGGCTTGTAAATCCCCGCCCCGTTCGTTTGCCGATTTATTGGGCTAAACTACGCAAAAAGCCCACAAACAGGGCATGAGCCGCGCTTTTTAGACCGGATAACTTGACTTGAAAACAGACTCACCCACTATAGTGGCCACCACGATATTCCAGCAAGATGGACTTATGAGAATCAAACATGCCCTGATCGCAGCCTTGACTGGCGCGACCCTGCTTGCGGCGCCGGTGCAGGCGAGCGAGCTGACCAAAACGGATGTCGAGCAGATCGTGCGCGACTACCTGGTCAAGAATCCTGAAATACTGGTCGAGATGTCCAATGCCCTGCGCGCCAAGCAGGAGAGCCAGCAGGCCGCCAGCGACAAATCCCTGATCGAGGCGCATGCCAAACAGCTCTATTCCAACCAGGATCCCGAGAGCGGCAACCCCAAGGGCAGCCTGACCGTGGTCGAGTTCTTCGACTACAACTGCGGCTACTGCAAGCGCGCTCACCCGCTCGTCAAGCAGCTGCTCGGTGAAGACAAGGAGATCCGCTACATCTACAAGCAGTTCCCCATACTGAGCGAGACCTCCTACTATGCCGCCCGCGCCGCCCTGGCGGTGCAGTTGGGTCAGCCTGATAAGTACCAGACCTTCCACGACAAGCTGTATGCCCATCAGGGCCCGCTGGCCGACGAAGCCCAGGTGAAAGCGATCGCCACGGCCGCCGGGGTGGACTGGAGCAAGGTCGAGGCCAAGTTCAAGGACGGCAGCATCGATCAGAACCTCGGCACCAACCGTGCCCTGGCCGAAGCCATGAGCATCTCGGGCACCCCGGCCTTCATCATCGGTGACCAGATCCTGCGCGGTGCACCGCGGGATCTGGCGAGCCTGCAGGCCATCGTCAAGGACGTGCGCGCAGGCAAGAGCATCCAGTAAGCTCGCCACGCTGTGATAAAAAAACGCCCCGGCCATGCCGGGGCGTTTTGCTATTCGGGCTTCAGCCCCTCAGGCCTGATAGCCGTTCGGGTTCTGGCTTTGCCAGCGCCAGGTGTCGACCATCATCTGCTCGAGCCCGCGCTCCGCGCGCCAGCCCAGCTCGGTGCTGGCCTTGTGCGGCTCGGCCCAGCACTCGGCGATGTCGCCGGGGCGACGGGGCTTGACCTGGTAGGGAATGGGGCGACCGCTGGCCGCCTCGAACGCGGCTATCATCTCCAGCACAGAGTAACCCTGGCCGGTGCCCAGGTTGTAGGTGAAGACCCCGGTGTCGCTCGCGATGCGGGCCAGCGCCTTGAGGTGACCGATGGCGAGATCCACCACGTGGATGTAGTCGCGCACCCCGGTGCCGTCCGGCGTCGGGTAGTCGTTGCCAAACACCCCCAGCTCCTTGAGCTTGCCCACCCCGACCTGGCTGATGTAGGGCAGCAGGTTGTTGGGAATGCCGTTGGGATCTTCGCCGATGAGGCCGCTCTCGTGGGCGCCGACCGGGTTGAAGTAGCGCAGCAGCACTATGGCCCAGCGCGGATCGGACTTGGCGAGATCCCGCAGTATCTCTTCCACCATCAGCTTGGAGCGGCCATAGGGGTTGGTCGCGCTGGTGGGAAAATCTTCCCGCAGGGGCACAGAGGCGGGATCGCCATAGACGGTAGCCGATGAGCTGAACACCAGCCGGAACACGCCGGCTTTGGCCATCTCCTCGCACAGCACCAGGGTGCCGGTCACGTTGTTCTGGTAATAGGTGAGCGGGATCTGGCTCGACTCCCCCACCGCCTTGAGGCCGGCGAAGTGGATCACAGATTCAATCTTGTGGGCGGCGAACAGCCGCTGCAGGCAGGCCCGGTCGAGAATATCGCCCTCGACGAAGGTGACCGCCTGGCCGGTGATCCGCTCGACCCGCTTGAGCGACTCGGGCGATGCGTTGGACAAGTTATCCAGCACCACCACCCGCTGCCCCGCATTGAGCAACTCGACCAGAGTATGGGAGCCGATATAGCCGGCGCCGCCCGTGACCAGTATTGTCATTTTATCATCCCGTGTTCTGCTGAAACTGGGACAGAGTCTACCCGTCCGCCCCCACAGGGAAAAGACGAAGAGATCAATGACGCCCTCAATACGCCAGACTGATGTCCCCTTTGGCGGTGCAGGAGCAGGCCAGCGCCACCCCGCTCTCGAGATCCTGCGCGCTCAGCGTCACCACGCTCTGGCGCTCGATCTCGCCGGTCGTGGTGCAGCGGCAGGCGCCACAGACCCCGGCGCGGCAGGCGGCCGCCATGGTCTCGCCGGCACCCTCGAGGGCGGCCAGCAGGGTCTGGCCCGGCAGTATCTTCACCTTCTTGCCGCTTTTTTTCAGGGTCAGCCAGAAATGGTCGCCATCGGTGGCCACCGGCGCCGCCTCGGGCAGGCCGAATGACTCCTGATGCAGTTGATCGACCGGCAGGCCCAGCTCCGCCAGCATGGTGCTCACCGCGGCCATGTAGGGCGCGGGCCCACACAGGTAGACGTGACGGCTGAGCAGGTCAGGCGCCAGTTCCCTCAGCATGGCGGGGTCGAGCCGGCCGAGCCAGGGGTGAGTGGTCTGGTCCTGCTCCAGCACTTTCTCCAGCACTAAAGCATGGCGCAGCCCGCTATGAGCCTCGGCCAGGGCCGCCAGTTCGCTGGCGAAGATCACGTCCTCGGGGGAGCGGGCGCTGTGGATGAAACGAATGTCCGCCTCAGGGCGTTTGGCCAGCTCGTCGCGCAGCATGGCCCACATGGGGGTGATGCCGGAGCCCGCGCTCAGCAGCAGCGGTCGCTCGCAGGGCAAGGCGCTCAGGTTGAAGTCGCCGAAGGGGCCGTCGGCCCGGATCTCATCCCCCGGCTGCAGGCTCTGGTGCAGATGATGGGACACCAGCCCCACATCCTTGATGGTGACCTGCCAGAAAGGATCTTGCGGGCTGGAGGAGAGGGTGTAGGCGCGGCACTTGGGCTCGCCGCCTACCTCGGTGTGCAGGGTCAGGCACTGGCCGGCCAGCACCGGGGGCAAGGCGCCATCGACGACGGCGAACTGCCAGCTCACCACATCATGGGTGTCGGCACGGCGGCCAATGCAGCGCAGGGTGAGAGAGGTCATCACAAGGCTCCTCGGTCTGATGAAAAGGTCTGATTCGAAAAAAGGCGAGCCGGGGGGCTCGCCAAAGGCTTACAACACGCTGAGATGATCAGGCTGGCACAGCCTGCGGCGTCAGGCCGCCAGGATCTCGGCCAGATCCGCTTCGGCCGTGGTGGTGCCTTTCAGGCCGAACTGCTCCTCCAGCACCTTGAGCAGGGCCGGGGTGAGGAAGGCCGGGGCGGTCGGGCCGGTGCGGATGTCCTTCACCCCGAGCGCCAGCAGGGTGAGCAAAATGACGATGGCCTTCTGCTCGAACCAGGAGAGCACCAGGGTCAGCGGCAGATCGTTGACGCCGCACTCGAACGCCTCGGACAGCGCCAGTGCCAGCTGGATGGCGGAGTAGGCATCGTTGCACTGGCCCACGTCCAGCAGACGGGGAATGCCGCCAATGTTGCCGAAGTCGAGTTTGTTGAACTTGTACTTGCCGCAGCCCAGGGTGAGCAGCAGGCTGTCTTGGGGGGCGGCCTTGGCAAATTCGGTGAAGTAAGCGCGCTCGGCCTTGTCGCCGTCACAACCGCCCACCAGGAAGAAGTGGCTGATCTCGCCGGCCTTGACCTTGTCGATCACCGCGGGGGCGGCCTGCATCAGGGCGTTGCGGGCGAAGCCGATGGTGATGAAGTGCTCGAGCTCGGTGTGCTTGAAACCTTCCAGCGCCAGTGCCTTCGCCACCACGGCGAAGAAATCTTCCCCCTCCAGATGGGTCACGCCCGGCCAGCCGACGATGGAGCGGGTGAAGATGCGATCGCTGTAGTCGCCCACGTTGGGGTCGATGATGCAGTTCGAGGTCATCACCACGGCGCCGGGGAAGTTCGCGAACTCCTTCTGCTGGTTCTGCCAGGCGGAGCCGTAGTTGCCCACCAGATGGGGGTACTGCTTGAAGAAGGGGTAGGCCAGCGCCGGCAACATCTCGCCGTGGGTGTAGACATTGATGCCAGTGCCCATGGTCTGCTCCAGGATCAGCTTGAGATCCACCATGTCGTGGCCGGAGACCAGGATGCACTTGCCCGGGATCGGGGTGACGCGCACCTGGGTCGGCTCAGGGTGGCCGAAGGCGCTGGTCTCGCCGAGATCCAGCATCTCCATGACACGGAAGTTGAGCAGGCCTATCTCCATGGCGCACTTGAACAGGGGATCCAGCTCGCTCGGGTCCGTGCTGAGCCAGCTCATGATGCGATGGAACTCGGCGGCCACCTCACTGTCCTGCTGACCCAGCACCCGGGCGTGCTCCATGTAGGCGGCGGCGCCCTTGAGGCCATAGAGGCAGAGCAGACGCAGCCCCATGATGTTTTCGTGCACCTCGCTCTTGCCGCGGTTGACCGCGGTCTGCGGCGCATGGGCCAGCTGCTCCAGCAGCTCGGCACCCGGCTCGAAGCCGGCGGCCTCGGGCAAACCGGTAACCTGTACCGCCAGCGCGGCCAGACGGCCGGCCAGTTGCCGACGATGAGCCAGCGCCTGGTTGACATAGCCGACGATGCGGGCGGAGTCGAAGTTGACGTTGGTGAGGGTGGCGAAGAAGGCCTTGGGCACGAAGGCATCGATCTCGTTGTCGATGACGCCGTGCTCGCGGGCGGCCAGCGCCCAGGCACTGAGGCCCTGCAGCGCATAGATCAGCACATCCTGCAGATCCGAGGTCTCAGCCGTCTTGCCGCACATGCCCTGTGCGTAAGCGCAGCCATTGCCTGCCGGGGTACGAATTGTCTGTTCACATTGCACACAAAACATCATGCCTCTCCTAATTGGACATTTCAGTTACTTGTTTTGTGGCGATTCTATGCCCTTCGCGAAAAACTTAATAGGCATTCAATTTGCCAATTAAGTTTTCATTGATGCAGATCAAAAACAAAAAAGCCGCCCAGACAGGGCGGCAAGCAGGTGGATTAAAGGAGAGACAATTCGGTGTGCGGTAACGAGAAGAGCGGATCAGGCCAGATAGGCACGCAACATCCAGACCAGTTTTTCCTGCTGCTGCACATAGTCGGAGAGGATGGACGCCGTGCCCTCGTCACCGGCCTCGGCGGCCTGCCCCAGGATCCTGCGTTGGGCCACCAGCAGCTCGCGGAAGCTCTCCAGCAGCGACTCGACACAGGCACGGCCGTCGTGCAGCCCCTTCTGCTCTGGGATGGCGGAGACCTTGAGATAGTCGCTGAAGCTGTGCATGGGCACCCCATCCAGGGTGAGGATGCGCTCGGCCAGGGCATCGACCTTGAGCAGCAGGTCGTTGTAGATCTCTTCAAATTTCAGGTGCAGCTCGAAGAACTGGTTGCCGCGGATGTTCCAGTGGAAGCCACGGACGTTCATGTAGAGGATCTGGTAGCTGGCCAGCAACTTGTTCAGCTCGGCGGCCAGGGCTTGTGATTGAACGGTATCAAGACCAATGGGGCTCTTCATCATTCACCTCCAGGTGGGGAAACATTATTGGGAACGGAGTCAGCATATCCCCGCACAGACTCAAAGGACAATCGTCCCTGCCTTGCCCATTGATAGCGAATGGCTATCGCCCAGCGGGCTCCAGCTCCTGACTCATCCCCCGAGCCGCTCGATGTAGAGGATCACCTCCCCCAGGTGAATGCCGAACTTGCTGATCTCGGCGCGATTGATCAGGCGATCTTCATCCAGCAGATACATCCAGTCATCGAAGCTCACCCGCACCAGCTCCCCGTCCGGCAGGGCCAGATCGAGTTGATAGCGCCAGTTCAGGGCAAAGCCTTCCGTCTTGCCCACCGCCTCCCCCACCACGTCCGAGGCGGTGCCGCGCCAGTGCCCATCCGCCCCCTTGTTCAAAAACCAGGTGCGGGTCTGCCGGCGGCCGTCATCGAAATAGAACTGCTCGAACAGCTCCCCCTTACCCTCTCGCCAGCGCCCCAGCATCTCGACCCGAAAGCGACTGGTCACTTCGCC
The DNA here is from genome assembly GCF_019218705.1 of Aeromonas sp. sif2433. Lineage (NCBI taxonomy): Bacteria > Pseudomonadati > Pseudomonadota > Gammaproteobacteria > Aeromonadales > Aeromonadaceae > Aeromonas > Aeromonas sp. sif2433. The sequence continues at coordinate 29,208 of NZ_JAHUXD010000019.1, read as the reverse complement.
GCTGCGGTCTGTCACCAGGCCATGGGCCACCAGCTTGCCATTGAAGAAACGGGCGAGATCCCAGTTCGGACCCTGCCCTCGATAGTCATCGAGGCTGGCACCACAAGCTGCCAGCAGCAGAAGTGGCCACAGCAGCAGCATGCGCCATGTGCGGTAGAGAGGCATGAGGGGCTCCAGCATCAGGGTTGGCCGCGCAGGCGGCGGGTAAGGGCGGGATCGCGACTGTTGTCGGCGAGCCAGATGGCCAGAAAGGTGGCGGAAAACTGCGGATCGGCGAGGGAACCCAGGGGCTTGTCCTGCCACCAGAAGTGGCCGGCTCCCGCACTGTCCACATAGAAGGTCAGTCTGTCCCCCGCCCCGACATCGGGCCAGAGGGCGGCAAGCCGGCCGAGCCAGCGCTCGCGATCCGTCTCGCTGCCAAGCCCGAGCCGCTGCCACTCGGCGGCGGTGGCGCTCAGCAGATCCTCCCGCTCTATGGCTCTGGCATAGGTCAGGGTGAGGGCCTGCGGATAGCGACCGGGCTCGTAGCGGCCGCTCGCGCTGTAGAGGGTGGCGTCATAGAGCTTGAACCAGAGCCAGCTCATCTCCCCCTGCCCGACCGCGCGCAGCTGCTGCCAGGGGACGGCAGAGGCCTGCACGGCAGTGGCCACAAGCAGCGTCAGCGCCGCCAGCAAGGCACTAATTCCACCCCATGTGCCAATGGGCAGGATCTTCCAGTTCATGCCAGTCCATCTCCTGTTCCTGCAGGGTATTGATATCCTGCATCACCACGCTCGCCAGTTGACCTCGCGCATCCCGCTGGCAGGCCACCACCAGGTAGAAGCGATCGGCCAGCTCGTACTGGCTCTCCTTGGTCCATTTGGAAAACAATAAGGCGTCGGTCGAAAAGGCGTTCATCTCGGCTCACCCTCCAGCATCACCGTTACCCACAGCAGTACGGGTAACCACCACATCCAGATCACCGCCAGCAGCGCCGTGCTGATCCAGATGCCCCAGGGTAAGTGTACGGCCCCCATGGCAGCCCCCGCCACATAGGAACTGGCGCCCCCCACCATGCCAAAGAGCGCCTGCTGCCAGCGGGGCAACCGCTGCAGCCAGCCCATGCCATGGGCCAGGGTGAGGGCAAAGCCGAGCCAAAGCAGCCCCAGCCAGAGCGGGAAACCGGCCGGAAACTGGAACAGGCCGAGCCGCCAGAGCAGGCCGTCGAGCAGGCTGCCGGCCAGGGCCACCGGCAATAACCGCAGATCGCGCCTGCGGCTGGGGGAGAAGAGGAAATGAAGCAACAGCATCAGCAGCAGCGGGCCAGGTTGCTGCCATTTCACCGCCAGCAGCCAATAGAGGTTGAACCCCAGCAGCTGGGCCCACTGCCACATGGTCAGTGACTGCTCACTGGCAGATCACCGGACCAGCCGAGCGGACCCGGCTTGGCCGCCTCCAGCTGCACCAGGCTGATGGCCCGCTCCCAGAAGCCCCCCTCGCAGTAGGCAAAATAGAAGTGCCACAACCGGATGAAGTCCTGGCTGTAGCCGAGCCTTGGCAACTCCGGGGTCAGCGCCAGGAAGCGTTCGCACCAGTGGGCCAGGGTGCGGGCGTAGTGGTGGCCGTGATCGTGCAGCCGCACCAGCTGCATGTCGGTCTCCCGGGCGAGCAGCCCCGCCATCTGGGAGACGCTCGGCAGACAGCCGCCGGGGAAGATGTAGCGCTGGATGAAGTCGACACCGCGCAGATACTGGGCGTGGCGCTGATCGGCTATGGTGATGGCCTGAATGAGCAGGCGGCCGCCGGGTCTGAGCAGGCGCGACAGCTGGCGGAAGTAGTCCGGCAGGAAGGCGTGCCCCACCGCCTCTATCATCTCGATGGAGACCAGCTTGTCGAAGCTCCCCTCCAGTTTGCGGTAATCCTCCAGCAGCAGGGTGATGCGGTCCCCCAGCCCCTCCCGGGCAATCCACTCTTTTGCGTAGTCATGCTGGGCCTGGGAGATAGTCGTGGTGGTCACCCGGCAGCCATGGTGGCGGGCTGCATAGACCGCCAGGCCGCCCCAGCCGGTGCCTATCTCCAGCAGGTGATCGTCCGGCCCCAGCTCGAGCCGCTCGCAGATGGTGCGCAGCTTGGCCTGCTGCCCCTGCTCCAGGGTGGCCTCGGCGCTCGGGTAGATGGCGCTCGAGTACTGCATGTGGCTGTCGAGGAAGCCCTGATAGAGGGTATTGCCGAGATCATAGTGAGCGGCGATGTTGGATCTCGAGCCGGTCAGGGTATTGCGATTGAGCCAGTGGCGCACCTTGTTGAAGGGGAAGCTGAGCCAGCCCAAACGCCGCTCCAGGCTGTCGAGCAACGTCAGGTTGCGGGCCAGCAGCCGCACCAGGGCCACCGGATCCGGGCTGGTCCAGAGCCCCTCCACCCAGGTCTCACCGGCGGCTATGCTGCCCCCCAGCAACAGGCGGCGATAGAAGGCCGGATCCTGCACTATCACCTCGGCATGGAGATCGGTGCCCGCCACCCCAAAGCTGTGGCGCTCGCTGCCGTCCCGCAGCAGCAGTTGACCCTGTTCGAGACGCCCCAGCAGAGTGAGCAGCAGTTGCCTGGCCCCCTTGTCGATGAAAGAGGCAGAGAGGGTTGATTGAGCAAGTTCCATTAGCGGCTCTCCGGGTGGTTGAAGATCGGTGTTCGTTTGATAAAAAGACGCAGGGCCTGCCAGTAGATACCGAGCAGCACCTTGAGGGTCATCCAGGGCCAGCGGGCCAGCAGGGCCACCAGCCCCTGGCGCGACAGCGGCTCGCGGCGCAGCGCCAGGGTGGCGTCGAACAGCTTGGCCTCGCCGGACTTGGGATGACTCTCGATATGGATCAGCGTCTCCTGCGCCGGCGCCCTGATGCGCCAGTGGTAGCGCATGGCCAGTCCCATGAAGGGGGAGACGTGAAACGCCTTGTCGTGGGGCGCCAGAGCCGCCAGATCCAGCAGGTAGTAGTGGCGCTCATTCCAGGGGGTGTTCGACACCTCCGCCAGCAGATAGCGCGCCTCCCCCTCCCGGTAGCAGAAGTAGAAGTTGACCGGGCTGAAGTAGAAGCCCAGGCAGCGCACGTTGCCGAGCAGCAGCACCCGACCGTCAGGCTCGGCACTGCCACCAAGGGCGGTCACCTTGTCCCACACCGCCTGCTTGAGGCAGCCCTCGCTGCCACTCAGATAGTCGCGGCGGCGAAAGGAGAGCAGCCCGGCCCGCTCCACGGCGAACCAGCGCCCCTGATCGAGTTGCGGCAGCTCGTCCAGATCCAGCCCCAGCATGAAGAGGCCGTAAGAGAAGGCGTGGCGGCTCGGCGCGAAGCGGCGGTGGCGCACCGAGCCCTGCCAGATGGCGCTGATGGTATCGCTGGCGGCCTTCATAGGCTGGCTCCGAAGCGACTGGCCACGTCCAGGGCGCTACGCACCCCGTCCTCGTGAAAGCCGTTGTACCAGTAGGCGCCGCAGAAATGGGTGTGCTGCCGGCCGCAGATCTCGGCTCGTCGCTGCTGGGCGGCGATGGAGGCCTGATTGAAGACTGGATGGTGATAGACGAAGCGGCGCAGCACCTTGCTTTCGTCCACCCGGCCCTGGGGATTGAGGCTGACGCAGAAGGGCTGCGGCGAGCTTATCACCTGCAAGATGTTCATGTTGTAGCTCACCAGGGGGCGCGCCTCGTCATCATCCCCGAGCTGATAGTTCCAGCTGGCCCAGGCCTTGCGACGGCTGGGCAGGCAGCTGGCATCGGTGTGCAGCCAGACGTCGTTGGCCTGATAGGCCATGGTGCCGAGAATGACCTGCTCCCCTTCGCTCGCATCCGTCAGCAGGGTCAGCGCCTGATCGCTGTGACAGGCGAGGATCACCTCGTCAAACTGCTCCTCCCCGTAGCCGCTTAGGACCCGCGCCCCCTCGGCCGTGCGCCGTATCCCCTGCACCGGACAGGCCAGCCGGATCCGCGGCTGCCAGCCTGCGGTGAGCGGGCCTATGTATTCCCGCGAGCCGCCCGGGATCACGTACCACTGGGGACGATTGGTCACATCGAGCAGCCCGTGGTTGGCAAAGAAACGCAGGAAGAAGCCCAGCGGAAAGGCGCGCATGTCCGCCAGGGTGGAGGACCAGATGGCCGCCCCCATGGGCAGGATGTAGTGGCGGGCGAAGTAATCGCTAAAGTTCCCCACCTGCAAGAAGTCCCCCAGGGTCAGCGCGGGACACTCGCCATGTCGTTGGCCGTCGGCCAGCCAGGCGCGGGCCTCCCGGTTGAAACGCAGTATCTCGGCGACGAAGCGGTAAAAACGCGGGCTCAGCAGGTTGCTGCGCTGGGCAAACAGGGTATCCAGGTTGTGGCCGTTGTACTCCAGCCCCTCTGGGCTCTTGACCGAGAAGCTCATCTCGGTGGGCTGGCGCGCCACCCCGATCCGCTCCAGCAATTTCAGGAAATTCGGGTAGGTGCGATCGTTGAAGACGATAAAGCCGGTGTCGATGGCATAGCTGCGACCGGCCAGGCTGACATCCACTGTGGCGGTATGACCGCCGAGCAGGGGGGCCGCCTCGAACAAGGTGATGTCGTGCAGCTTGTGGAGCAGATAACCGGCGCTGAGCCCCGAGATCCCGGAGCCTATGATGGCGATCTTTTTCTTCATGAAGGGGATCCTTTCGAGATGAGGGTGCGACCGAGGCGCAGCCAGAGCCCCGTCGGCAGCGCCCCCAGCAGGCGCAGCAGCCAGATGAAGCGACGGGGGAAGTGGATCTGGTGGCGACCGGCGGCCAGCCCGCTCAGGATGACGCGGGAAGCCTGCTCCACCGTCACCAGACAGGGCATGGGAAAATCATTCTTCGCGGTGAGCGGCGTCTGCACGAATCCCGGGCGGATCAGGGTCACCCCTATGCCCCGGGCCGCGAGATCGAGACGCAGGGTGGCGGCCAGATAGTCGAGGGCGGCCTTGGAGGCGCCATAGGCCTCGGCCCTTGGCAGGGGTAGCCAGCTGACAGAGGAACTGACGATGGCGAGCCGTGATCCTGCCGCCAGCCGCGGCAGGAAGGCGGCCAGGGCGTGGCCGGTGGCGACCAGGTTGGTCTCGATCACCCGGGCAAAGAGGGCGCCGTCAAATCCCTGGGCCAGGTCCATGTATTCGCAGTTGCCGGCGTTGAGGATCAGCAGATCCAGTGCGGGCAGGCCGGCGGCAACCTCTGCCATGGCGGCGCTGTCCCGTGCATCGAACTGCAGGGGGGTGATCCCCTCATGAGCCAATGCCTGCAACCGCTCGCCGTCGCGGCCACAGCCCCACACCTGCCAGCCAGAGCGCCGATAATCGAGTGCCAGCTGGCGACCAATTCCGGAGGTGGCCCCGGTGATCAGCACACGTCCGCTCATGCTCCCAGCCTCCCCTTGATGGTGCGCACCACGGGCCCGAGCAGTGGCAACTGCTCGTAGATCATGGCGCCGAGATCGAAGTAGTCCCGGTGCAGGCAGACCTTGCCCCAGGCATCGAACTGCAGTCGGGTGGCGCCCTCGACCCGCACGGGTCGGCCGCCGGCGACCCTGGGATGGGCGAAGATCATGACCCAGCTGAGCCAGGCTTCATTGCCCTGCTGCTGCTGGCTGGTGATCTCGAAGCGGCACTCCTTGAGCCGCCCGTAGAGGGAGGAAAAATAACGGGTGAGCGCGGCCAGCCCCTCGATGCGGTGGGCCGGATCGATGAACACCACCTGATCGGCATAGATCTCCGGCAGGCGATGCAGCTGATGCTTGTCCAGTTGCAGATAGAGGACGATGAAATGGGCCAGCGCGTCGTTCATGTTATTTCTTCTCCAGGTCACGGAACATCGCGATGGCCCTCACCCGTGCAACGGCATGATCCACCATGGGCGCCGGGTAATACTGCCGCCCCTTGAGCTGCAGCCAGTCGTGGGGCTGGTGCACACAGGTGGCAGGCAGATCGGCAAGCTCAGATACCCAGGTACGGATAAACTCCCCTTGTGGATCAAATCGTTGCCCCTGAGTGGTCGGGTTGAACACCCGAAAGTAGGGGGCCGCATCGGCGCCTGTGCCCGCCGCCCACTGCCAGCCGCCGTTGTTGGCCGCCAGATCCCCGTCAATCAGCTTGCTCATGAAGTAATCCTCCCCGAGCCGCCAGTGAATGTGCAGATCCTTGGTGAGAAAGCTCGCCACTATCATCCGCAGCCGGTTGTGCATCCAGCCGGTGGCGTTGAGGCAGCGCATGGCGGCGTCGACTATGGGGTAACCGGTACGTCCCTCGCACCAGGCGGCGAAGGCATCCGGGTCCCAGCTCCAGGGCAGGGCCCCGGTCTCGGGCTTGAAGGGCAGGTTCATGGAGAGGCTTGGCACCAGCACCAGCAGGTGGCGATAGAACTCGCGCCAGATGAGTTCGTTAAGCCAGACGAAACCGGGCTGCGCCTTGGACTGGGGCCGGCAACCGAGCCGCTGCTGCAAGGCCGCCACGCACTGACGCGGACTTATGATGCCGGCCGCCAGATAGGGAGAAAGAACGGAAGTGCCCGCCAGGGCTGGAAAGTCCCGGGTCTCGCCGTAGTCCAGCACCGCCTGCTCCAGAAAATCATTCAGACGGCGACTTGCCTCGGCTTCCCCCACGGGCCAGCGGGGATCCGGGGTCACGTCCCCGATCGCCTCATCGACAAAGGCCCTCTCGGCCAGCGGCTGCCACGGCTGGGATTCGCCCCGCGGCGGCGGGGCCCGGTGGATGACGAAGCCATCCTCGTCGAGCGCCTTGAGCCAGGCGCGGCTGAAAGGGGTGAACACCTTGAACATCTCCCTAGAACCGGTCAGCACCCGCCCCGGTGGCAGCACGCAGCAGCCGTTGAGCCAGTGGCAACTCGTCCCCTGCTTCGCCAAGGCCGTGTCGACGGCACGGTCGCGGCGCTGCTCGTCGAGCTCGATGGCCTGATTGGCATAGAGGCTCGTCACCCCGAGCGCCCGGGTCAGACTCGCCAGCGCCGCCGGCAGCTCGGCAAAGGTCTCGACCCGCAGCAGATGGAGCGGGATGCCGAGGGCCGCCAGTTCAAGGCCCAGCGCATCGACCCGGGCCAGAATGAAGCGCTGGCGGATGGGGGCCATCTTGTGCTGCCGCCACTGGCTCGGCGAGATGACAAAGAGAGCCGCTACCGGCTCCTCATCGGCGCCGACATTGCCGCAGCACGAGCGCAGCGCCGGGTTGTCGGCCAGACGCAAGTCATTGCGAAACCAGACCAGCCTCATGGTTGCTTCCTCACACGCCCGCTCAAGCCGCGCGTGGCAGGCTGGTCCGCCATCACCTCGGCCAGGGTCGCCCGCCAGCCGTGGGCGGCCAACCAATCCGCGTCATAGAGTCGCCCCAGCTCGCCAAAGAGGCGGGTACCGGCGGGCCAGTCGGCGGCCAGCGCCGGCTTGCCCAGCCCGGCCCCCAGCAGCACCCGCCAGGGGGTGGTCGCCCGCCCCTCCAGCAGAGCGACGTGGCGCGGCTCCACTGCCCCCAGCAGTTGCACCTCATAGCCTTGACCTATCAGCTCGTAGGCCGCCCAGACCAGATCGAGAGGGCCGACCTGACCCCAGCTCGCCAGGGTGACGGGCAGGCCCTTCTCCTGCTCGATCAGGTGGCGGGCGAAGCGGGTGTGAAGCCAGCCCAGCCACACCTGTTGCAGCAGCTCGCCGTCCGGCCGCTCGCGCCAGAGTCCCAGCAGCCGCTCCACCAGCGGTTGCAGCACCCGGCTGCGCACCAGCTCGAAGGGGTAGCTCGCCAGCAGATCGTTAAGCTCGGCCTCCGCCTTGCGCTGGTTGAAGGCGAGCAACGCCTGGCTGACCCGCTCCAGGGTCTGCAGCCAGTGATCGCTCACCGGCTGGGCGTGGGGCTCGCTCAGCAGCCCCTTGACCTGGCCTATGCTCACTCCCCGCTCCAGCCAGCTCAGGATCTCGCCTATCTGGCGGATATCCTGCTGGCTGTAGAGACGGTGGCCCTTGTCGGTGCGGGCGGGCTGCACCAGCCCGTAGCGGCGCTGCCAGGCCCGCAGGGTGACGGCATTGACTCCGGTGAGGCGGGAGACCTCGCGGATGGGGTAGATCCCCTCATCAGGCAGAGGAGCAACTTCTTGCGGTAAATCAGACATGGTTACTTCCATTCAACAGGGTATGGACGCCCCGGCGCTGATGCGTATCCGGGGTCGCAGCACAAGGATTCAGAGCCCGTAGCGCAGCTTGAGCGTATCGGGGTACGGGTTGAGATAGACCTGCTCGGCGAGATAGGCATTGGGATATTCCCGCAGATGGTGGCGGATCAGGGTGAGCGGCACCAGCAACGGAAATATGCCGGTGCGGTACTTGTCGATGGTGTCGCAGAGCTCCTGCTTCTGGGGCCCACTTAGCACCCGCTTGAAGTAGCCCTGCAGGTGCATCAGCACATTGGTGTGGCTGCGGCGATTGGCGCGCAGGGTCAGCGCCGCCATCAAGCCCCTGATGTAGCTGTCTGCCACCTGCTGCAGGTTGGCCTTGCCGAGGTTGCCGAGCAGCTTGCCGAGGGTGCGGTAGTGGGTGCTGGCGTGGGAGAGCACCAGATACTTGTAGCGGGAGTGAAAGCGAATGAGGGCGGCGGCGGTGATCCCGCGGGCGCAGAGCAGCTGCCAGTCGTGATAGGCGAAGACCCGCAGCACGAAGTTCTCCCGCAGTATGGGATCGCACAGGCGGCCATCCTCCTCCACCGGCAGCAATGGGTTGGCCGCCATCAACGCCTTGGCAAAGAGGCCGATCCCCTCCTTGGCGCTCCCCTCGTTGTTGGCACCATAGATGCGCACCCGCTCCATGCCGCAGCTGGGGGACTTGGCGCAGAGGATGTAACCGGAGAGGAAATCGAGCTGGCGCGCTTTCTGCTCGCTGAAGGCGATGAGCCGCTCGGTGACGTCAAAGCTGCCGTTGCTCGCCTCGGCACGCACCTCCCCATGGCGCTTGACCAGCCGGATGGCGGCGCGCGGCGCGCCGAGGCCGATGGCCATCTCGGGGCAGACGGGGTGATAGTCGAAGTGAGCGCCAAGATCCCGTTCGCAGAAGCTGGAGCGCTTGTGGCCCCCGTCAAACCGCACTTCCTGCCCCAGCAGGCAGGCACTGATACCGACCTTGATCTTGTACATGACTTCGCCCCTTGTATAAGAATTGGATCAGTTATAGCAGTTATACAAAGGAATGGAAGTTGTATAACTATTAAGGACCGATACGACACATGGGCGAAAACAGGATCACCGGAAAATGAAAAAGCCCATGACCGGGGCCATGGGCAAAGACACGACAGGATGGAAAAATTAGAAGCTGTACTTCACACCCACGCTGGAGATGGATCCCTGTTGCAGGTCCCACTTGCGATAGGTGTAGTCGGCGGTGAGGGCCAGGTTCTGGCTCACCTTGTAGGCGGCGCCCACTTTGAAATCGTGCATGTCATCGGTCATGTTGGCGTAACGATAGCCGGTGGAGAGTTCCATCACTCCCAGGTCGTAACGCAGGCCCACTTCGCCGTACAGGCTGCCGCTCTCCTTGCGGGTGATGTTGTCCCAGCCGGAGTCGTTCACGTCGGCGGCCAGCTCACGCTCCATGCTGTAGCCCATCAGGCCCGCTTCACCGTATAGATTCAGACCTGAGCTGAGGGGGGTGAACACCCCCATCCCCAGATTGGTGATGGCCATGCTGTCGTTGCCGCTGTTGCGCGAGGTGTATTCGGTGCCCAGACGGCCATAGAAGTTGGAACCGAAGCTCTTGGACAGATCCAGGCTCAGACCGCCAAAGTCACGGTTGTTGCTGTCCTTGCCACCGACGTAGTCAGACTTGCTGTGAGCCCAGGTAGCGGAGCCCTTGACGTAGCTGAAGGCATCCTGCGCCATGACGGAGGTGGAAGAGAGGCCGGCCAGTACCAGAATAGACAGTGCGACTTTTTGCATTTTGTTGACTCCATAGGTAGAGCTAGTGAGGACCTAGCTGGAATGGAGCCATTGTGACGGCTAGCGGGGACGGTGCCGAGCGGCAAGCTGTTGCCAAACCATTGCAGATGTAAGCAAATATTGCTGGCCGTGACCGGGTTAACAATTGAACGAAAACAGGCTCCGTGATGGAGCCTGTTTGCTGATGCTCGCCGTGTGGCGAAGAGTCAGCGGAATTCCACTTCGTCGATCTGCACTCGCACCAGCGGCTTGCCGCCGAGGCCCGCGGGGCGAGCCAGCTCGATGGCCCGCGAGGGACGCTGCTCGCCCTTGCGCAGATAGGAGTCGGGCAGGCGGTTCTCGCCGGCCCAGAACCTGACCTCCTGGCTCGTCAGCTGGACGCCCTGCTCGGTGAACAGGGTGACGCTGCCGCTGACCCGCACCACGTTGCGACTGCCGCTATTGTTCAGCATGAATTGCAGTTGCAGCGGATCGTCGCCATCGATCTGGGTCAGCTGGACGCCTATGCCATCCTTGCTCGCCTGGGAGAGCATGTCCGGGTTGGTCAGCGCCTGCTCGGTCAGCACCGGCGCCGCCACGGCGCCCTTGGCCACCCCGGCCGTCGCCGCCGGCTTGACCAGCAGATATTCCCAGGTGAAGTCATCGTTGAGCTGAACCTGGCGACCATCCGGCAGAGTGACCTGGCTGAGGGGGGCGGCCTGGGCCAGCAGGGGAGAGAGACAGAGGGCGACCAGCAGTCGGGACAGGGGCTTCATAGGCTAGTGACTCGATAGAGATGCAGGAGGGCGTCAGTATAGAGAGTCGGGACCCGCTTGCCTATGACCCGACTCACGTAACGGCGCTCTCCCTCCCTGGACTCAGACGGCCAGCTCTTGCGGATCCTCGCCCGGCACCATGTCCAGGGTCACCAGATCGAACGCTGTGCTCTGCAGGGCCTTGAGGATGCTGGCCTGCATGTCGAAGGCCCGCGCCCGCATACGCTGGGGCACCCGCACCCTGGCCAGGGTGGTCACCCGATCCGCCAGGGTGTGGAAGAACACCTGCACCCCGTCCAGCCCCATGTCGGCCAGCATCTCCTCGGCCATGTCCACCATCCGCAGGTGATCCCGGTCAAGGGAGTCGGGATCGGCGAAGCGGCTGCTCAGGCAGCCGTTGCCGCCATGACCCCAGAGATCCAGCCGCCGCTTGTTGAAGCCGTAGCGAAAGTCGCGATCCGTCATGCCCTGCTCGGCGAAACACCAGAGCGTGTTGGCTGGCAGGCTGCCGAAGTGGTGCAGATAGCGCAACTGCTCCTCGGCAGAGGCGGGCAACAGGATCGGCTGATGACCCCAGTTGCTCTCCAGCGCCGTCAGCTGACAGACGTAACGGATGGGATCGATCGCCTTGCCAGCACGGCCGGGGGCGTTGCAGATGAGGATCTCGTCGGTCTTGAGCACCTTGTGCTCTATGCCGTAATGGCGGCAGTAGCGCTTGGCCCGGGCGACCGCCTGGCGGCTGAGGGTCGGGCTGTCCAGGGTGATGGCCCGGATCCTGGCCCCGCTGGCGCGGCACAGATCCATGCTGTAACAGGACGCCAGCCGGCCGGAGAAGGAGACGATCAGTTCGCCATGACCGGCCAGGGTCTCGATGAGCAGCTGTTCCCTGGCCTGAAAGGTCTGATCGTATCCCCGATTCAGCACGACAACATTGGCATCCATGACAACAGCTCCGGATGGTGAATTAGGTGCCATTTTGTCGTTTTAAAGCTGAATAGACCCTTAAAGGATGCGGATAAAACCGTGTTTTATTTCATCAGGCCTCTAACGAAGCCTGCTTGAGTCGAGCGCGGATCTCCTTGCGCGACCCGGCTCAGCCGGGCAGCCATCCCTGCTCGACCAGCGCTTCGGCGCCAGCAGGCCCTCTCACCCTGCGCACTATGCCCACCGGATCCCAGCTCACCACCACCCGTCCCAGATCGAAGATAATCGCCATCGTCACCCGCTCCTGATATCAGCCCTCACCATAGACAGGACCAACATGGCGCTGATCACCGCCTCTGGCCCGAGCCAATTACCCTGCCCCGTTCGCCGCCCCCGGGCAAGTTTTACTTGCATCCGGCAGCCAAATCCCTTAATGGTTATGACGTTACATTCAGGACAAGATCATGCACACACCATTCTTCTTTGTTTTCTCGTTTATCCGGCCCACTTGAGGGAAGGCCCTGTCGTCGCATCAACAGAAACCAAAGACGAATCGAGCCTCCCCTAGCGGAGGCTTTTTTTTGCTGCTACCACCACAGATTACTTGGATAGGGAACCACAATGGCAACGCTCGACGAGATCAGACAAGACATCACCCAGTTGGATCAGGAGCTGCTCACCCTGCTGGCCAAACGCAAGACCCTCAGCATCGAGGTCGCCCGCGCCAAGCAGGCCAACCCGCGTCCCATCCGCGACACCCAGCGTGAGCAGGATCTGCTGGTCGCCCTGATCCAGCAGGGCCGGCTGCTCGGGTTGGATGCCCAGTACATCACCCGCCTCTATCACACCATCATCGAAGACTCTGTGCTCTCCCAGCAGGCCTATCTGCAGAGCCTGCTCAACCCCGAGCAGCAGGAGCCCATGACCAGCGTCGCCTACCTGGGTCCGCGCGGTTCCTACTCCAGCCTGGCGGCGCGCAAGTACCTGGCCCGCTACAAGGATCAGGTGATCGAGGTAAACTGCCAGAATTTCCGCGAGGTGCTGGATTCGGTGGAATCTGGCCGCGCCGCCTTCGGGGTGCTGCCCATCGAGAACACCAGCTCGGGCTCCATCAACGAGGTGTATGACGTGATGCAGCACACCACCCTCTCCATCGTCGGTGAGCTGACCTACCCCATAGAGCACTGCATCCTCACCGCGGTGCCGACCGAACTCGCCCGCATCAAGACCTTCTACGCCCACCCGCAGGTGTTCCAGCAGTGCTCCCACTACCTGAGCAAGCTGGAAGGGGCCCGCCACGAGATCTGCGACTCCTCCTCCAGCGCCATGATGAAGGTCAAGGAGCTAGGGAGCCCGGAGGCGGCCGCCATCGGCAGTGCCGCCGGCGGTGAACTGTACGGGCTGGATGTGCTGGCCGAGCAGCTCGCCAACCAGAAGGAGAACTACAGCCGCTTCATCGTGGTGGCGCGCAAGCCCATCGACGTGGCGCCCCAGATCCCGGCCAAGACCACCCTCATCATGTCCACCTCCCAGCGCCCCGGCTCCCTGGTGGAGGCCTTGCTGGTGCTGCGCAGCCACGACATCAACATGACCAAGCTGGAGTCCCGTCCGGTGCAGGGCAATCCCTGGGAGGAGATGTTCTATCTGGATGTCTCCGCCAACCTGCAGACCCCCGACATGCAGGCGGCCCTGGTGGAGCTGACCAAGATCACCCGCTACATCAAGGTGCTGGGCTGCTATCCGAGCGAAGACGTCAAGCCGACCACGGTGCCGCCGGTGCTGCTGGGCAACCAGTGATGCGCGGCTGAGGCTCCTCGCCCCCGAGATAGACAAAAGGCGAACCCTGGGTTCGCCTTTTTGCTGTCACGCTGCGGGCCGCGTCCGGCCACTCATCTCAAAACTGGTCAGCCATCAGCTGATTGATGTTATAGAGGGTGCGGGTATCGAGCTCCATCTCGGTCGCATAAGTATTGCCACGAGGATAGGTCGCCACCACCTTGGCACCGCGCACCATGCCGGCCACCGACACATCCAGCGCGTTGGACGTCTGGGTCAGGTCCTTGTAGCTGCTATGGGCTTTGACTTGCTGACCATTGAGCTGCTCCGCCAGTTCGCGGTAGGCATCCATCTTGGACGCGCGGATAGCCTGCAGCATCTTTTCTGACTGGGTCGGCCCCGGCTGGATGTTGATCACCGCATAGCCGACCGCCTTGAGCACCGGAAAGTCGTCGGGCTTCCCCCCTGTCCCGTAATCCACCACGTAGTTATCGCTGGCGCACGCCGTCAGCAGCAGGGCCAGCAGGCCACCAAACAGGACTTTCATTGCATTCACTCCTTGTCAGGGGGTCAGATTGACCAGGTGGCCGCTGGTGCTGGCCTGGCTGCCGCGCATCAGGTAACCCCGATTGACCGAGGCCCGGCCGAACGAATTGCTGGCGCCGGACAGATATTGTTGCGGGATCAGGCTCTGGGCCGTGGTCTCCACCATCTTGGTACGCAGATCGATGATGCGGGCGTTGACCAGGATCCCCTGCGAGTTGCGGCTGAAGGTGCCGGTCAGGATGCGGGAGATCGGCAAACGGGAGGAGAGATCCCGGTAGTTGCGGCTCATCACGAAGTCACCCTGCGGCGTCACCTGAATGTTGCCCGTGGTCTTGAAGTCCACCACCACTTCCCCGCGCCGGTTGAGCTCGTAGATAAAGCTCTCCTCGATCTGCAGCCCCATCCAGTTCGTGTCTTTCAGGGTGTCGAGATCGACGAAGGAGGCGACGGCGATGGGTTCGGTCACCGTCGTGGGAGACTTGCGCTCCATCAGCTGATCGGTCATGCGGGCCACCAGCCAGTTGAGCTCCATCCCCTTCTCGGCCTGCCTGGGATCCCCTTGATCCCGCTTGATGGGGTCGGCGGAGCCGCAGCCGGCCAGGGCCAGCGCGAGCGCGAGCGCCGTGATGAATCTGTTCATGGATACCTATCCTGTATCTACACCTGACCTGTTATCGGTCGCGGCGGCCAACACTTGAGGCAGGAATGCGCCAGGTAGCCCGCCATCACGCTGCCGCCAGCCTGAATGTGCCCCGCTGACCGCCCCTCCCCAGCCCGTCATGAGAGCCTGCCAGCCGCCGGAATGCCAGGGATCCTGCCACCTCTCCTCCACCGGCACGGACAGGAACGGCGGAGAGCTGGAATGAGGCATGGATCTTGCTTTTATTTGCACCATGGGTGCAAACCGACCCGTGTTCATGCTGCGTATCGGCCGCTGGCGTCAACTCGGCGGCCTTTGCCAATCCGTCTATTCAAGGTGTCTGTTATGAAAGTTCCGCTGCTGTTAACCCTGCTGCTGGTCAGCCTGTCGGCCCGGGCCGAGATCATCGAGGCCCAGGGCAGCGCCGCCATCCTCGGTGGCGACGAGGCCTATGCTCGCGAGCAGGCGACCCGTGATGCGCTGCGCCAGGCCCTGCTGGCGAGCGGCGCGGCCGTCTCCAGCATCCAGCGCCTGGAAAATGGCAGCCTGCGCTCGGAGCAGATCCAGATCCGATCCGGCGGCGACATCCGTCAGTATCGGCTCAAACGGGAAGAGGTGCGCAACGGCCGCATGTACATCACGATCAAGGCTGACATCCAGGCGGAACGCCAGATCTGCCAGACCCAGCACTACGCCAAGGATTTGACGCTGGTCAGGCTGCGGCTGCGCTATCCGGATCAGGCCAGCACCGGCGCCCTCGATGACATGCCTGCCGATCTCTCCCGTCACCTGTTCGAGACCCTGGCCGGCACGCCGCAGGGAGTGGTTGCCCGTCAGTGGCTGGACGAGAATCTGCGTATCGATCCGCTCCATCTGCAGCAGGGGGATCGCAGCGCCCTGGAGGAGATCAAGGCACTCAGCCTGCGCACCGACAGCCAGTATCTGGTGCTCGGCAGCATAGATGACCTCTCCCTCGAGCCCCAGGGCAATCAACTGACCAGCTGGTACAAGGATCCCATCCGCAACTTCCGCATGCAGCTCTACCTGTTCGACGGCATCAACGGCAGCCTGCTCAGCCGCAAGGAGTACCAGGGGCGCGCCAACTGGACCTTCTCCAAGCGAGATCAGGTAGGCAGCAACAGCGGCCAATTCTGGCAGTCCAGCTACGGCCAGGAGGTGAACTACCAGCTGCAGGAGGCGGCGCAGGACATCGTCTCCCAACTGAGCTGTGCCCCGGTCACCGCCCGGGTGGTGGGCCAGCAAGAACGCGGCCCCCATATCAACCTCGGCCGCCGCAACGGCGTCCGGCTCGGGGATCAGTTCCGCATCCAGCACAGCGCCGACTTCGTCGACCCCTATGGCAAGTCCCGCATGATGCGCAACCCGGCCGACGGCCTGTTCGAGGTGGTGCAGGTGTTCGAGGATGGCGCCGTTATCAGCAGCCAGAACAAATATTCGCCGTTTAACGTCCAAGTCGGCGATCTGGCCCTATTGGAATAGGAATCAAGGGTTTAAAAGAGTGCGGCTTCTTGTATAATGCCCGCCACAAGGTTCCCGTAGCTCAGTTGGATAGAGCGGTCCCCTCCTAAGGGACAGGCCACTGGTTCGACTCCAGTCGGGAACACCATACAAGACAAGGGGTTGGCATCATCAGATGCCAACCCCTTGGTCGTTTTTGGCTTTAGCGCACTGGTTGGATCAGCCACGCCGCTTAACGTACTTGGCCGAAACATCACCCACAATACGCCGAGATAATCCCTCAGGATGCGAAACAAGCTGAGGGCACTCTCCTTTAACCGTGGTCGGCCGGCGGCACACCAAATTCAGGCATACCGTTGTCATTCCAAGCGATCGTTTTCAGACGGGTATGACGATTGGGATCGTAAAGCGGATCGCCTTCAATTTCCGTATAATTCCGTGCGTGATAAACCAGCACATCTTCCCCTTCTATCGTTTTGGTAAAGCTGTTGTGACCCGGTCCAAACTGCTTGTTTTCATAGCTGGTGGTAAAGACGGGGTGCGGGGACTTATGCCAGTTTTCGGCCTTGGTCGGGTCCTCTGTCATGTCTATCCACAATAGTCCAAGGCAATAATTTTCATCCGTGGCGCTGGCCGAGTAACTCACAAAGAGTCTTTCACCATGACTCACCACGGCGGGGCCTTCGTTAACCATGAATCCTCGACATTCCCAGGGTAATTCGGGTTTGCTGAGCAACACGGGTTCACCCTTGATTGACCATGGTGTATCCATCTCCGCGATATAAATATTCGAGTTGCCAGGAATATCGGGAGCTTTTTGAGCCCAGAGATACCATAGTTTCCCCTGATGGTGGAAAGTAGTCGCATCCAGACTGAATGTATCGAATTGTGTTTTAATTTGTCCCTTCTCGACCCATTGGCCTTCAAGCGGATCCATATCCACACATTCCAGTACGAACATTCTATGCTGGAACATATTCAGACTATCGAGTGCCTGCGTATGAGCAGCGGCGAAATAGATGTACCATCGCCCATCGATATGATGAATCTCCGGTGCCCAGATGAGATTGCTCATCGGGCCCATTTCAGGTTTGTGCCATACAACCACCGCCTCTGTGTCCGCCAGCGCACCGATAGTGGCCGCACGTCGAATTTCCAGCCGATCATATTCTGGCACTGAGGCAATAAAGTAATACCAACCTTCATGGAGCAGAATAAACGGGTCGGCACGTTGTTCAATGAATGGATTAGGCCACACTGTCTGCGTCATTCTATGTTCCCTATGCTTAGGCCTTGGCAGGCTTACCATCATTATTGGTGTTGAGTTCTTGATAGTTGACTCGACGTTTTTTCAAGTCTTCCTGAATACGCTTCATCAATTCGCTATCGACTTTAAGCAGACGTACTACACCCGCGGTGATCAGATATCCAATACCAGGAATAACGGTGAACAGCATGATGATACCCTTGACCGTGTCCGGATTTTGCTGTTCGGCACTCGCATCATAGCCGTACCAGGAAAGCAGGAAACCGACCATGGCACCGGCTATCGCCAGGCCGAGCTTCAGGAAGAACAGGTTTCCGGAGAAACTGATCCCGGTGATACGTTTACCGGTTTTCCATTCACCATAGTCATCTACATCGGCCATCAGCGACCAGTGCAGCGGGGAAGGGATCTGGTGCAGAATGTTGAGCAGGAAGTACATCACCACGATAAGCACGGTTGCATTCGGGTCGAGGAAATAAAAGCCGCAAGAGAAGAAGCCCAGCACTATGTTGGTCCAGAAGAAGACCTTCAGTTTGCAGAATCGGTCGGTCAGGGTTTTGGCTAGCATGCTGCCGCCCATCATGCCGATGACGCCAAGGCTGATGAACATGGTGGCAAAGCTGGTGCTTTGCTGCATGACCCAGGTGACGTAATACATGGTCGCCGCCATACGGATAAAACCAGGGCAAACGTTGCACAGCGTCAGCAGCAGAATGCGTACCCACTGGTCATTCTTCCATATGTCTTTCAAATCAGATTTCAGATCACTGTTCGTTGGCACGGCCGGACGAATACGTTCACGGACAGTAAAGAAGCAGAACAAGTACATGCACACGGCGAGCATCGCCAACACCGCCATTGCCCATTGATAACCCTTCGCCTTGTCGCCATCACCAAACCACTCCACCATGGGGAGCAGCGTCAGCGAGAGGATCAATGTTGCGATACCCACCATGACGAAACGATAGGATTGGCAAGAGACGCGCTCTTTAGGATCGTTGGTGATCACACTGCCCAGCGAGCAATAAGGCACACCGATGGCGGTATAAGCAAGCGAACACAGGAAATAAGTCACAAAGGCGTAGATAACCTTACTTTCATAACTCCAGTCTGGCGTCGTAAACATCAGAATACTGAATATGGCGAAGGGTAACGCCATCCATAATAACCATGGACGAAAACGTCCCCAACGACTCTGTGTTCGGTCAGCAATGGCACCCATGATGGGATCAGTTATTGCATCAATAATTCGCACCGAGAGTAGCAGCACACCGACTAGCGCTGGCGCAAGGCCAAATACATCGGTATAGAAATAGTTAACAAATAACATTATGGTGCCAAACAAAATATTGCAGCCGGCATCCCCCATCCCATAACCTATTTTTTCTTTAATCGACAGCTTATTATTTTTCATCGTCAACTCTCCCGAGCGATAAGTCGTGGGCAAGATTATTCATTCTTAATGATGAAGTTGCCTGCCAAAAATTTGCTGCCGATATGGATAATGTTGTCATTAGCAGTGAAGTGTGAGGTCGGTTGCGTCAGTTCGAAGCAGAGCACGGAAAATTTCCTGATATAAGATCATCGAATTTTCTTCATGTAAGGGTCAATCGAGTTCAATTATAAATACTGCCTGCACAGCAGGTGGTCACCCTGCGGTGCAGGAAACACCGACACCCCTGATTTGCCATGTATTCAGGCACTGGCAAGATCGGACCACCTCATGTCACGAGGCCCGAGCCGTTCAGCAATATCAGGTCCCGGATATAAGGCAAGGATGGCTTCATCAGAGCGGGGTGGCGCATTTACGGTATTCAGTCGGGCTCACTCCTACCCGTTTCTTGAAGACTCGCGAGAAGTAGAGCTGATCGTCATAACCGACCTGCTGGCCGATGACAGCCACCGTCAAAGGAGTGGTTTGCAGCAGCAGTTTGGCACGCATGATCCTTTGATCCTCGCGCCAGCGAACGATACTCACCCCAATCTGGTCTCGAAACAGATGGGCAAGGCGAGACGGGGAGAGGAAGACTTGTTCGGCCAGCGCATCAATCGAAATCTCTGCCGAGAGCGACTCGCTCAGGATCTGGCAAGCCTCATGGACGCGGTGATCAACTGTGGCATATTCCGTCTGGGAGGATAATTCATAGCAACGGATCAGCAGGCGCTCCAGCAGATTCATCGCCAGTTGCTCTGACATGGGACGGATCTGCTTGTACGTCTCTTCGATATCGATGAAGAGATCATCAAACTCCTGGATCAGCTGGTTATCGCCCAGGCTCAACCGCCCTACCCTCTCCAGCACTCGCGGCCATTTGAGCCAGTCTGCCCAATATGCCCTTGGCCGGAAATAGACCCAGCGGTGATACCACTCCTGCGCATCCGGCGCCCGGCCGTAGTAGTGTACGGACGCAGGTGGAAACAGCAGCAGATCACCGGGCTCAACCGTGAAGGCCTGATCGCCCTGGAAGATTTGCCCCTTGCCCTTGATGGTCAGATTGACGATGAAGCCCTTCATGCCGCCGGGTCGATCGATGATGAAATCGAGCGCACTGTCTTTCTCGATAGGCGTCATGTCTGATACCAGAAACACATTGAATGCATATCCTGGCAACAAGGGGTTGAGTTGTTTTGGCTTGTCTTTTTGTATCGAGGACATGGCAGAGAAAAGCGTTTCGGTAAAATAATCAGCGTCAGCCATTGTAGAGATTCATCCTCTTAATGCGCTATCTGGCGGTCGGTGCGATACGGAAAAATTGAGCTCGATCACACTCATTGATATTAAACACAGTATTAGCAACCAGGCCAGCGGGGGCTGGCCTGGCATGAGGGTTTAGCGTCGCGCCTTGCGCACCTGCTTGTAGCGGTCAAACAGGACGGCGGCGAGCAGGATCAGTCCGCGTACCACGTACTGGGCAAAAGGCGAGATGTTGAGCAGGTTCATCGCATTCTCCATCAGCCCCAGGATCAGCACCCCGGCGATAATGTAGGAGATCTTGCCGATCCCCCCCTTCATGGAGACCCCACCCAGTACGCAGGCCGAGATGACCACCAGCTCGAAACCGATGGAGGTCATGGGCTGACCCGAGGTCATACGGGAGGCGAGGATGATGCCCGCGATCGAGGCAATCAGCCCGGTCATGGTGAAGATGATGATCTTGGTGCGCACCACATTGACCCCGGCCAGGCGAGCCGCCTCCTCATTGCCCCCCATGGCCAGAGTATTGCGGCCGAAGGTGGTCTTGTTGAGCAACAGGCCAAACAGCACGAAGCAGATTAACGTCAGCCAGACCGGCGTCGGGATCCCCAGCATGGCCGAGTTGCCCAGTTCGAAGAAGCCCTCCTCCACAATGCCGACCGCCTTGCCGTCCGAGATGATGTAGCCGACCCCGCGCGCCATCTGCATGGTCGCCAGGGTGGTGATCAGGGCGTTGATCTTGAACTTGGCCACCACTATGCCGTTGATGAGCCCAAACAGCACACCGATCGACATGCCGGCCAGGATGCCGACCGTGATGCTCTCGGTCGCATTGATCCCGACGGCACAGGCGACGCCGGAGCAGGCGACCACGGAGCCGACCGACATGTCGAACTCGCCGGAGGCGAGGCAAAACAGCATGCCGCAGGCCACCATGCCCGACATGGAGACGGCGAGTCCCAGCCCGCGCATGTTGATCAGGCTGGCAAAGTTGGGTACCAGCAGGCAGGCCAGCAGAAACAGGATGGCGAAGATCACCAGCATCCCGTACTGATCCCAGATCCGGGCAAGTTGCAGTCTGGCGCCGGTCTCCACCGAAGCAGCGCTTCCCTGGCTGACAGAGGTCGTTGTTATCATTCTATTTCTCCTGAATTGTTTCGAATCGCTATCGGGTCATGTCGGCGGCTCAGCGGGCCGGCATGGCCAGATCCAGCGCCTTGATTTCATTGGCATCAGCATGGGAAAGCTCCCCTGCGATCACCCCTTCCCGCATGACCATGATGCGATCCGCTATGCCCAGCACCTCCGGCAGCTCGCTTGACACCACCACCACGGCGATGCCCACCTTGGCCAGATCGTAAATCACGTTGTAGATCTCGTTCTTGGCTCCGACGTCGATGCCACGGGTCGGCTCATCGAGCAGGATCACCTTCATGTCTTCCGAGAGCCAGCGACCTAAAATGGCCTTCTGCTGGTTGCCGCCGGAGAGGTTCATGATCGCCTGATGGGGGGACGGGGTCTTGACCCGCATGTCACGGATCCGCAGCCGTGCGTTCTCGTCTTCCCACTGCTGATTGATCCAGAAGCCCCCCCACGCCTTGTGGCGACGGGCGCTGATGTTGATGTTTTCCTGTACCGAATGGATGGGGATGATGCCCAGCGCCTTGCGATCCTCGGTACAGAGCATGATCCCGCTGTGAATGGCATCGATGGGATTGCGGATGGGCACCTGTTTGCCAAACACCGAGATCTCGCCGGACACCATCTTGTCGGCGCCAAAGATCAGCTTCATCAGCTCGCTGCGACCGGCCCCCACCAGGCCGAAGATGCCGAGGATCTCCCCCCGTCTGACGTCAAACGATATCGGCGCCTTCAAGCCCGGCCCCATCAGGTTCTGCACCCGCAGGCCCAGCTCCCCCAGCGGGCGAGGGCTGTAGCCGTAGATATCGGTGAGCTCACGCCCCACCATGGTCTTGACCAGCAGATCCCGGTTGACCTCGGCCATGGAGCCGAAGGTGCGCACGAACTGACCATCCTTGAAAACGGTGATGGCATCGCACAGTTCGAAGATCTCGTCCATGCGATGAGAGACATACAGAATGACCTTGCCCTCGTCGCGCAGCTGGCGAATGACCCGAAACAGCTGCTCGATCTCGCGGGACGAGAGGCTGCTGGTCGGCTCGTCAAAGGCGATGATCTGCGCGTCGCGAGTCAGCGCCTTGGCGATCTCCACCATCTGCCACTGGCCCAGCGACAGGTACTTGAGCGGCGTCTCTGGCGACACATCCATGCCGAGGCGTGCCAGCTGCCTGGCCGCATCCTGATAGAGTTTTTCCCGATCGATGACCCCGCGCCGGGTAGGCAGCTGGCCGAGATAGATGTTCTCGGCGATGCTCATCTCGGGCACCAGATGCAACTCCTGGTAGATGATGGCGATCCCGCTCTCCAACGCATCGACCGTGTTCTGAAACACCCTCTCCTGACCGGCCAGCTTCACCACCCCTGTGGTGGGGGCCTGAAAGCCGCTCAGGATCTTGAGCAGGGTGGACTTGCCTGCGCCGTTTTCTCCCATCAACGCATGCACTGTGCCCTGCTGACAGGAAAAGGAGACATTCTGCAGCGCCTTGACGCCAGGAAACTCCTTGCTGATGCCGCAAAACTCCAGATAAGGAACTTGATTCATGGATTCACTCCAGGCAACCGGCATGACGACGCAACGCCATGCCGGTATAGGTGTCAGGGGTTAACCAGGCCGGTCACAGGCCCTTCTTCTGCAGCTCGACCTTGAAGTTGTCGCGGGTGATCAGCACCACATCGGTCACTTCGGTGAACTTGGCCGGCTCCACCCCGTTGGTGACCCAGTCATGGAGCATCTGGATACTCTTGTAGCCATGCACGTCCGGGCTCGGCAGCAGGGAGCCGAGGAAACCGGTCGCGCTGGACTTGGAGAGCTCGTTCACCGCATCCACCCCGTTGATGCCGATGCCGATGACGTTCTCGGCCTTGAAGCCCTGCCCTTCGGTGGCACGCACGCCGCCCAGTACTGTGTTGTCGTTCATGCCGACGATGAGCCAGTTCTTCACCTCGGGGTGCTGCACCAGCATGGAGTTGGCGGCATCCAGCGCCCCCGGAATGTCATTGGCCTTGGCCGGGGAGCGATAGATCTGGGCATCGGGGAAACCGGCGGCCTTCAGGGCACCGAGAGAACCCTCGACCCGGCGGCGGGCGGTATCCAGCTCGTCAGCCGTGATGGCGAGCACCGCGGTGCTCTTCAGATCCCACTGGCGCTTTTCCATCTCCTTGTAGAGCTCCTGACCCTGGCGCTCCCCTATCTTGGTGGCTGCCATCATCACCAGCGGTACCTGTTCCATCGGCTGACCCTTGGCGTTGACGAACTGGTCATCCACGGTGATGACCTTCAGATCCATGCTGTTGGCCTTGGCCATGATGGCCGCCCCCAGCTTGGGATCCGGGGTGCAGATGACGAAGCCCTTGGCGCCGTTGGCCGCCAGGCTGTCGATGGCATTGAGGGTCTTCTCGCCATCGGGCACCGCAATCTTGATCACCTCGAAGCCGAGATCCTTGCCGGCCTTGTCGGCAAAGTTCCATTCGGTCTGGAACCAGGGCTCCTCCGGTTGCTTGACCAGATAGCCCAGCTTCAACGCCTCGGCCGAGAAAGCAGAATTTGCCATACCAAAGGCAAATCCCAGCGCAATCATACTTTTAACGATTTTGTTCATGCGAGTATCTCCAATTGCTCTATCAATCCATGTATCAACGAGGAAGGGCTTATTAATTCACTCAATCCACAGAGAACATTAATCCATTAAAAAACATGTCGTTATTATATAAATTCTATTCAGTGCATATGAGCAGACACAGTTTTAGCCGCTTTCTCGGTAGGAATTTGAGAGCAGGATCTCGCTATGGAACCATAGCTATTTAGTCTATATTTTCAGCTAATTTGTCATATATCTGATTCGCGAGTGCGGTCACGTCATTACATTTCCAGCTTAAATATCCATACTTTTAGCAGCCTATTGATAACCACTCACCCGCCTCATCTCCTATGGTTGCACCCAGTCATCCCATTTCATTGATGGTCAGGAGTACACCATGTCTGAGCACATCGTCATCGGACTCGATTTCGGCAGCGACTCGGTAAGAGCGCTCGCCGTCCGTTGTCACGACGGCGCCGAACTAGCAACTCACGTTGTCTACTACCCACGCTGGCAAGCGGGAAAATACTGTCAGCCGGTCCACAACCAATTCCGTCACCACCCACTCGACTACATCGAATCGATGGAGCAGGCCGTGGTCAACGTGGTCGGTCAACTGTCCGTCGAGCAGCGCGCGGCGGTACGTGGCATCGGGGTCGACAGCACAGGCTCGACTCCCGCACCTATCGATAACGAGGGGCGGGTGCTGGCACTGCGGCCCGAATTTGCCGACAACCCGAATGCCATGTTCGTGCTGTGGAAGGATCACACCGCCATCGAGGAGGCCGAGGCCATCACGGCGCTCTGTCACAGTGGCCAGTTTGCCGATTACAGCCGCTATATCGGGGGCATCTACTCCTCCGAATGGTTCTGGGCCAAGATCCTGCACGTCTCGCGCGCAGATGCTGCCGTCCGTGAAGCGGCCTGCAACTGGGTTGAGCTGTGTGACTGGGTCCCCGCCATCCTGAGCGGTAGCCAGGCCCCGGCCGACATCAAACGCGGGCGCTGCTCCGCCGGCCACAAGTCCCTGTGGCACCCCAGCTGGGGTGGCCTGCCCCCCGCCGAGTTCCTCAATGCCCTGGATCCGTTGCTGACCGACGATCTCGACTTCCCGCTATTTACCGACAGCTGGACCGCCGATCTGCCGGTCGGCACCCTGACGCCGGAGTGGGCGGAGCGCCTGCATCTGAGCTGCGAGGTGGTCATCGCGGGAGGCGCCTTTGACTGCCATATGGGTGCGGTGGGGGCGGGAGCCAGTAAAAATGCGCTGGTGAAGGTGATAGGCACCTCGACCTGCGACATCTTGATCGCCGATGAGGCCACCATTGGCGATCGCGCGATCAAAGGGATCTGCGGTCAGGTAGACGGCAGCGTGGTGCCCGGCATGGTGGGGCTTGAGGCAGGACAATCCGCCTTTGGCGACATCTATGCATGGTATCAACGGCTGCTGAGCTGGCCACTGGATCAACTCGCGGAGCAATACCCTGAACTCTGCACCGCCGTCGAAGCCCAGAAACAGCAGTTGCTGCCCAACCTCGCCGCGACCTGGGATGCACAACTCGATCTGCAACATCTGCCGATTGTGCTCGACTGGTTCAACGGCCGCCGCACCCCCTACGCCAACCAACGCCTGCAAGGCACCATCACGGGTCTGAACTTGGGATCCAGCACCGCCGATCTGTTTGGTGCCCTGGTCGCCTCCACCGCCTTTGGCGCTCGCAGCATCATGGAGTGCATGACCAGCCAACAGGTGCCGGTGGAGCAGGTCATCGCCCTTGGGGGGATAGCCCGCAAGTCCGTCACCGTGATGCAGACCTGTGCCGACGTGATGAACAGACCCATCCAGGTGGTGGCGTCGGATCAGTGCTGCGCCCTCGGCGCGGCCATCTTCGCCGCCGTGGCCGCCGGCATCTATCCCGATGTGGCCGAGGCCCAGCGCGACATGGCCAGTGCGGTAGAGCGCACCCACCAGCCACAACCCGAGCGAGTCGCCGAATATGAACGGCTCTACCAGCGTTATCTCCAATGGAGCAGTGCCGCCGAGCCTCTCTACAATCGGGGGGACCTGGCATGAACCTGCGCACACTCAAGGAGCAAGTGCTGACCGCCAACCTGGATCTGCCGCGCCACGGCCTGGTGACCTTCACCTGGGGCAATGTGAGCGGTATCGATCGCGAGCGCAATCTGGTGGTCATCAAGCCGAGCGGTGTCAGCTACGACAGCATGCTGCTCGAAGATCTGGTGGTGCTGGATCTCGCTGGCAAGCAGGTCGAGGGGAGCCTGCGCCCCTCCTCCGACACCGCCACCCACCTGGTGCTCTATCGCACCTATCCCGAGCTCGGCGGCGTGGTACATACCCACTCCACCCATGCCACCGCCTGGGCCCAGGCGGGGCGCCCCATCCCGCTCTTCGGCACCACCCAGGCCGACTACTTCAACGGTGAGATCCCCTGCTCTCGCCTGCTGACCCCGGGCGAGGTCGAGGAGGATTACGAGGGGCTGACCGGCCATCTCATCGTCGAGACGCTCAAGCAGACTCCCATTCTCACCATGCCGGGAGCATTGGTGGCCAACCACGGCCCCTTCAGCTGGGGCAAGGACGCGAGCGACGCGGTGCACAACGCCGTGGTGCTGGAGGAGGTGGCGCGCATGGCCTGGCTCACCGGCCAGATCAACCCGCAGGCCAACGCCCTGCCCGACTACCTGCTGGAGAAACACTACCAGCGCAAACATGGCAAGCACGCCTATTACGGCCAGACAAAAGCATAAACAGAGGACATCAAGATGGAATTCATGAAACAGCTGGAAGTGTGGTTCCTGGTCGGCAGCCAGCATCTCTATGGCGCCACCACCCTCAAGCAGGTGGCCGATCACGCCCACACCATCAGCAGCCAGCTCAATGAGCACGCCGGCCTGCCGATCAAGATCGTGATCAAGCCCACCGGCACCACCCTCGATGAGATCAGCAGCGTCGCCCGCGACGCCAACCACAACGAGCAGTGCGTCGGCCTGATGGTGTGGATGCACACCTTCTCCCCGGCCAAGATGTGGATCCCGGCCCTGAGCCAGCTGCAGAAACCGCTGCTGCAGTTCCACACCCAGTTCAACCGCGATCTGCCATGGAG
The DNA here is from genome assembly GCF_019218705.1 of Aeromonas sp. sif2433. Lineage (NCBI taxonomy): Bacteria > Pseudomonadati > Pseudomonadota > Gammaproteobacteria > Aeromonadales > Aeromonadaceae > Aeromonas > Aeromonas sp. sif2433. The sequence goes on along the minus strand of NZ_JAHUXD010000019.1, from coordinate 2,358 downwards.
CGAGATCGACATGGACTTCATGAACCTGAACCAGACCGCCCACGGCGGCCGCGAGTTTGGCTTCATGGGGGCCCGTCTGCGTCTGCCCCGTACCGTGGTGGTCGGTCACTGGCAAGATAAGGAGGCTCACACCAAGATCGGCAACTGGATGCGCATCGCCGCCGCCATCCACGACAGCCGCCACATGAAAGTCGCCCGCTTTGGTGACAACATGCGCAACGTGGCCGTGACCGAGGGTGACAAGATTGAGGCCCAGATCCAGTTTGGCTATCAGGTGAACTATCACCCGGTCGGCGATCTGGTCAAGGTCATCGACGCCGTGCCGGTCGCCGATATCGAGGCGCTGCTGGAGGAGTACGAGGCCACCTATACCCTGACCGAGGCGGTGCAGGCGGGCGGCCCACAGCGGGAGTCCCTCTATGAGGCGGCCCGTCAGGAGTTGGGGATGAAGAAATTCCTCACCGACGGCGGCTTTGGTGCCTTCACCACCACCTTCGAAGATCTCTACGGCCTGCACCAGCTGCCGGGGCTGGCCTGCCAACGCCTGATGCAGCAAGGCTTCGGCTTTGGTGGGGAGGGGGATTGGAAGACCGCGGCCCTGCTGCGCACCCTCAAGGTGATGGGCCATGGTCTGCCGGGTGGCACCTCCTTCATGGAGGACTACACCTACCATCTGGCAGAAGGCAACAACCTGGTACTGGGTGCCCATATGCTGGAGGTCTGCCCCTCCATCGCCGCCGGCAAACCCGTGCTGGATGCCCAGCATCTGGGCATCGGCAAGAAGGCCGATCCGGCCCGTCTGCTGTTCTCCGCCCCGGCGGGCAAGGCGGTCAATGCCAGCCTCATCGACATGGGCAACCGCTTCCGCCTGGTGGTCAACCAGCTGGAGGTGGTGGACTTGCCAGAGGCCATGCCGAAACTGCCAGTGGCAAGCGCCTTGTGGAACCCGATGCCAAACCTGCAGACCAGCGCCGAAGCCTGGATCCTGGCCGGCGCGGCCCACCACTCGGTGTTTAGCCAGGCGGTGGATATCGAGCAACTGCGCACCTTCGCCGACATCATGGGCATCGAGTTCCTGGTGATCGACGAAGCCACCCGGATCCCGGCCTTCCAGCAGGAGATCCGCTGGAACGAGGTCTACTACAAGCTCTGCAAATAAACCGTTGCCAGCCCCCTCTCACGGGGGCTTTTTATTGCTCTTATTTTTGCCAAGGACAATGTTATGACCAGTCTGCTGACGCAACTTAACGCCGTCACCCCTGTCGTTGCCGATACCGGCGATATCGCAGCCATCAAGCGCTACCAGCCCATCGATGCCACCACCAACCCCTCCCTGGTGTTGAAGGCATCCGAGATCCCCGAATACGCGGCACTGATCGAAGACGCCATCTACTGGGCCAAGGCCCAGAGCCAGGACAAGGCACAGCAAATCATCGACGCGGGCGACAAGCTGGCGGTCAACATCGGTCTGGAAGTGCTGAACATCGTCCCGGGCCGCATCTCCACCGAGGTGGATGCCCGTCTCTCCTTCGATACCGACGCCAGCATCGCCAAGGCGCGCAAGCTGATCCGTCTCTACAACGAAGCCGGCATCGCCAACGATCGCATCCTGATCAAGCTGGCCTCCACCTGGGAAGGGATCCGTGCCGCCGAGGTGCTGGAGAAAGAAGGCATCCAGTGCAACCTGACCCTGCTGTTCTCCTTCGCCCAGGCCCGCGCCTGTGCCGAGGCCGGTGCCTTCCTGATCTCCCCGTTCGTGGGCCGCATCCTCGACTGGTACAAGGCCAAGCACAACCGTGACTACAGCGCGAGCGAAGATCCGGGTGTGGTCTCCGTCACCGCCATCTACGACTACTACAAGCAGCACGACTACCAGACCGTGGTCATGGGTGCCAGCTTCCGCAACACCGGCGAGATCCTGGAACTGGCCGGCTGTGACCGCCTGACCATAGGCCCTGCCCTGCTGGAAGAGCTGAGCAAGAGCGAAGGCGCCGTGGTGCGCAAGCTGAACTACACCGGCGAGCGCAAGGCCAAACCGGCTCCGCTGAGCGAAGCCGAATTCCGCTGGGAACTGAACCAGGACGCCATGGCCGTCGAGAAGCTGGCCGAAGGCATCCGCATGTTCGCCGTCGACCAGGGCAAGCTGGAAACCATGCTGGCCGGTCGCCTCTGATAGGGCTTGTACACCCTCCCCGTCGGGCGCCCTCGAGCGCCCGCTTTAGACAGTAATTCGCCTTAATCTTGGCCATCAAATGAAGCAATCGCAGGAGATACAGATGCCTTCTCGTAAAGAGCTTGCCAATGCCATTCGCGCATTGAGTATGGATGCCGTTCAAAAAGCCAACTCCGGTCACCCGG
>NZ_JAHUXD010000018.1:0-52698 GCF_019218705.1 Aeromonas sp. sif2433 | reverse complement strand
TGGCGCAAGCTGAGCTGTGGGAAGAGAGACAGCAGGTGTTGAAAGGCTTGGGTATCCATGATGGCGGCCCTCGGGTGATGACCTACTTCAAGGTTAGCCTTTCAACATGTAATTGGGACAGAGCCTTAAAAAAGCCGCCAGGCAACGCCTGGCGGCTTTTTGGGTTTGTGGCAGCCCGCGAGTAGGGTTAGCGGCCCGTCTCGTAGAGCTCAAGCGGCAGGCCATCGGGATCGGCGAAGAAGGTGAAGCGCTTGCCGGTCAGCTCATCGACCCGCACCGGCTCCACCGCAATCTGGTGCCGCTGCAGATGGGCGATGACGGGCTCGAGCGCCTGCACCCGAAACGCCAGGTGGCGCAGGCCACAGGCCTCCGGCCGGGAGGGCCGCGCCGGCGGCGCCGGGAAGCTGAACAACTCCAGCTGGCTGCCGTCGGGCAGCGCCAGATCCAGCTTCCAGGAGTGGCGCTCCTCGCGCAGGGTCTCGTTGATGATGGGCAGCCCCAGCACCTCATGATAGAAGTGACGCGAGCGGCCATAGTCGCTGGCGATGATGGCCAGGTGATGGATGCCATCGAAGAGGGAAACCGTCATATCCACTCCAGAGAGACGGGCGGCCAGGCCGCCCGTCGTCGTTAGTTGAAGAAACCGCTGAACCAGTTGTCCAGCGCGTTGACCGGGTTGGTCACCGGACTGGCGCAGCTGGCGGGTGCAGGCAATCCTGCCAGCTTGGCCGGCACCTGCAGACTGCCTGGGCAATCGCTGGCGACCCGGGCGCCGCTGGAGCGGGAGAAGTTGGCCCAGCTCACCCCTTCCGGCATCTTCAGCCCCAGGCTGTTGACTCCGCGCTGGCTCATGTAGCCGCTGAACAGCTGCAGGGCACCGCTGGCCCCGGTCAGCCCGGCGGGCTGGTTGTCATCCCGGCCGACCCAGATGCTGACCAGCTCGTTGTTGTCCATCCCGGCAAACCAGGAGTCCCGCAGCTCGTTGGTGGTGCCGGTCTTGGCGGCCATGGTGGCACCGGGGAACTTGGCGCTCAGGGCGCGGGCCGTGCCCTGGCTCACCGTCTTGGTCATGGCGAACAGGGTCAGCCAGCTGGCCTGCTGGTCCGTCACCCGCTTGGCGGCCTGATCATGCTGATAGAGCTGGCTGCCATCGCTGTTGATGACGGCGCGGATGGCCGACAGCGGCTGGGTCAGCCCCTGGTTGGCGATGGGCAGGTACATCTGGTTCACCTCCATCGGCGACAGTGCCACCGCCCCCAGCACCAGCGACGGATAGGGCTGGATATCCTGATCGACCCCCAGCTTGTGCAGGGTGTCCACCACCTTGTCCAGCCCCACCTGCAACCCCAGGTTGACGGTCGGCACGTTGAGGGAGCTGGCCAGCGCCTCCATCAGCGGCACGCTCTGGCGGAACTTGCGATCGTAGTTCTGCGGCGTCCAGATCTGGCCATCCTGACCACGGATGCGGATAGGCTGATCCTTGAGCGGGGTGCCCAGGGTCAGGCCATTGGAGAGGCCGGTGAGATAGACCGCCGGTTTCACCAGGGAACCTATCTGGCGACGGGCATCCAGCGCGCGGTTGAAACCGGCGTAACGCGGATCCCGGCCACCCACCATGGCGACCACCTCCCCCTTGTGCCAGTCGGAGACCACCATGGCCGCCTCCAGCTTCTTCTTGCCACGCTGCTTCTCGATGAGGGCGAGGCCGGACTCCACCGCCTGCTCGGCGGCGTGCTGGGCGATGGGATCCAGGCTGGTGAAGATCTTGAGGCCGGACTGCTTGAGCAGATCCGGGCCGAAGCGGCTCTGGATCTCGCGCTTGAGCAGCCCCATGAAGGCCGGGGTACGGCCATAGCTCATCTGGCCACGGGCGATGATGCCGAGCGGCTGCTTGCTGGCCAGCTCATATTCGGCCGGTTGCAGGCTGCCATGATCCATCAGCAGCTTGAGCACCAGATCCCGGCGCGCCTTGGCCCGCTCGGGGAAGCGCCAGGGATCGTAATAGGAGGGGCCCTTCACCAGCCCCACCAGCAGCGCCACCTGATCGATGTCCAGCTCGTTGACCGGGATGCCGAAGTAGAAGTAGGAGGCGAGCCCGAAGCCATAGACCCCCTGGGAGAAGTTCTGCCCCAGATAGACCTCGTTGAGGTAGGACTCCAGGATCTCATCCTTGCTGTAGCGGTAGTCGATCAACACCGCCATGTAGGCTTCCTGCAGTTTCCGCCACAGGCTGCGCTCCCGGGTCAGGAAGAAGTTCTTGGCGAGCTGCTGGGTGAGGGTACTGCCCCCCTGAACGGTGCGACCGGCCAGCAGGTTGGCCGCCATGGCGCGCATGATGGCCACCGGCGAGACGCCGCCGTGCTGGTAGAAGTCCCGATCCTCGGTGGTGAGCAGGGTGATCAGCAGGCTGTCCGGCACCTCGGCAATCCGCACCAGCAGGCGATCCTCTCTGTCCTCGGTGTTGAGTCGGTCCAGCAACACCGGGTCCATCTGGGCATAACCTAGCTGGCGCTGAGTCTCCAGGGACTGGATCCCCTCCAGCCGGGCGCCGTTGAAGGTGAGCCGCAGGCCGCGGGCGCCGTCGGCGCCGTCAGAGAATTCGAACGGACGGCGGACCAGCTCGATGCGATTGCCGTTGATGGCGTACTCGCCCGGGGTATGGGGCTGGCGCACCTGCTTGTAGCTCAGCATGTTGAGCTCGCGCAGCATCTGGGCCTGGGAGATGCGCTGGCTGGGATAGAGCTCCAGCGGACGGCTGTAGACCATCACCGGCAGTTGCCATTTCTCCCCGTCGAAGCGCTCGCGTACCTTGGTATCGAGGTAGATGCCAAATACCACCATGAAGGCGCCCACCACCAGGGAGAGCTTGAAACCAAGCCAGAACAGCTTGCGCCAGATGGTGCGGTTGGGCGCCGCCTTCTTGGGAGTACGCTTGCGTTGTTGCGTTGCCATGAATCCTCTTTGCTATTCGTTATGTCGCCATCGCGGGCGTAGTCATTATCTCATTGGTCTTGGCGAGAGCCGTAGGGCCGATTGCGCTTCGCCAATCGAGCCTGACTTCCTCTACATGCCCATCTTCTTCTTGGTCACCCGGGTCGGCATCGCCTCGAGGGGATTGTCCGGCCAGTAGTGGCGGGGATAGCGCCCCTTCATCTCTTTCTTCACCAGCGCGTAGGAGCCGGCCCAGAAGGCGGCCAGATCGGCGGTGATCTGCAGCGGCCGCTGGGCCGGCGAGAGCAGCTCCACCACCAGCGCCACCCGGCCATCGGCCACGCAGGGGGTGCTGGCCTGGCCGAACATCTCCTGGATCCGCACCGGGATCACCGGCGCCTGACCCGGCTGATAGCGGATCCGCACCCGGCTGCCGGTCGGCGCGGCAAAGTGACTCGGCAGCGCCTCGTCCAACCGCCTCGGCAGCGGCCAGGGCAGGGACTGGCGCAATATGTCCACCAGGTTGAGCCGCTTCAGCTGCTCCAGCCGGGTCATGCCACTCAGGGCAGGCAATAACCACTCTTCCAGCCGGGCCAGCAGGCTCTCGTCGTCCATGGCGGGCCAGCCCTCATCCGGCAACCAGTCGGCGGCGCAGCGCAGGCGGGCCAGCAGCCCTTCGCTCTGCTCATCCCAGGGCAGCACGTGCAACCCCTTGCGGCGAATGCCCTGCAGCAGGCAGCGCCCCTTCTGCTCGTCCGACAGCTCGGTCAGCGGCCGCTGGCTCAGCACCAGTTCGCCGAGCACCTGCTGGCGCTCGGCCCGCACCCGCTCCTCCCGCTCGTCCCAGTCGAACCACTGGCGCTCGCTCACCAGCTCGGGCAGCAGGCGGACCAGCTCGTCCAGCTCCACCGGCTCGGCGATGAAGATGCGGCTGCCGCGCTCGTTCTGCCCCATCTCGATGGCGATCAGGGCGCCTTGTCCCTGGCATGGATGACCTTCTACCAGATCGCAGCTCACCCCACCACTGAGTTGATAGCGGGTGGCGCTGCGCAACTTGCCGATCCGATCCGGCCAGGCGAGGGCGCACAGCAGCCCCAGCCACTGCCCCTGAGCCTCCCGTGGTGCAGAGCCGGGCCGCACCCCGAGCCGCTCGAACCAGCGGGCGGCGCCCTGACGCAGGGCCCCCAGGCGGCGGTGGAACAGCACCGAGAGGCGCTCGGATCCTCGCAGATCCTCTTCCAGCAGCGCCACCAGATAAGCGGCATCGGCGACAATCCCTGTCAGACCCTCGGCCTCCAGCTCCCGGGCCCGCAGCAGCAGGCGCGCCAGCCGGGGATGAGTGCCAAGTGCCGCCATGGCCCGACCCTGAGGGGTGAGCTGTTGCTCACCGCCCGGCTGCATGGCCCCGAGGGCCACCAGCAGACGCTGGGCGCCGGCCAGCGCGGCGGCGGGGGGCATGTCCAGCAGCGGCAGGCTCTCCACCCTGGCCCCCCACTGGGCGGCATCCAGCAGCAGACCGGTCAGCTCCTGGGTCAGGATGTCCGGTGGGCTCTGCTCGGCGAGGCGCTCCTGCACCTCGCCGCTCCACAGCCGGTAGCAGACACCCGGACCGAGACGACCCGCGCGACCCGCCCGCTGGGTGGCGGAGGCCCTGGCGATCTGGCGGGTCTCCAGCCGGGTGACACCGCTCTTCAGATCGAAGCTGGCGCGCCGCTCCAGCCCGCTGTCGATGACGACCGAGACCCCCTCTATGGTGAGGGAGGTCTCCGCCACATTGGTGGTGAGCACCAGCTTGCGACTGCCCGCCGGCGCCGGCTCGATGGCCGCCTGCTGCGCCGCCATGTCGAGGCGGCCATAGAGCGGCGCCAGGCGCACATCATCGGGCAGCCGTCCCGCCAGCCACTGGGCCAGCCGCTCTATCTCCCCCTGCCCCGGCAGGAACACCAGGGCGCTGCCGGCGTGGCTGGCCAGTGCCTCCAGCACCACGGCGCCCAGCTGGGGCTCCAGCCACTGCTGGCGATTGGCGGGACGATAGTGGTAGTCGATGGGGAAGCCGCGCCCCTCCGAGCGGATGACGGGGGCGTCCGGCAGCAGGCTCTCCAGCGCCATGCCATCCAGGGTGGCGGACATGATCAGCAACTTGAGATCGTCGCGCAGCCCCTGCTGGCTCTCGATGGCGAAGGCCAGGGCGGTGTCGGCATGCAGGCTGCGCTCGTGGAATTCATCGAAGATGATCAGGGAGACGCCAGGGAGCTCGGGATCCTGCTGCAACATCCGGGTCAGCACCCCCTCTGTCACTATCTCCAGCCGGGTCTGGGCACTGACCCTGCTCTCGCCACGCACCCGCAGGCCGATGCGCTCCCCCACCTTCTCGCCGAGTTGGCGGGCCAGAAAGCCGGCGATGTTGCGCGCCGCCAGCCGACGGGGCTCCAGCATGATGATGCGACCGGGCAAGCGGGCCTGGCGCACCAGCTCCAGCGGCAACAGGGTCGACTTGCCCGCGCCGGGCGGCGCCTGCAGGATCACGCTGGCGTGCTGGTCGATGGCATCAAACAGCCCGGACAGCACCGAAACGATGGGGAGTTGGGACAAAGCGGCGAAAACCTTCTGTGATGACCTTAAAAACGGCGTCTATTCTGCCATAGAATGGGGCCATGTTATGAGCGTGAAAAAAAGGCACCATCCCCCGAATGGCCAAACTCTTCTTTGCCCTGCCCCTGCACGGGACTGCCCCCAAGCTGATCGACTGGCGTGACCGACGCCCCTGGCCCGGCCTGCCGGTGCCGGAGATCAACCTGCACCTGACCCTGGCCTTTCTCGGCGAAGCCGACGAGGCCACCCAGGCCAGGCTGATGGCCGCCGCCGAGCGGCAACACTGCCCGCCGCTGCGCATCCCGTTGGATCAGACCGGCTGGTTCCACCGCGCCAAGGCCGCCTGGGTGGGGCCCAGCGAGTGGCCGAACGAGTTGAATGTGCTGGCCAAAGCGCTGCGGCGCCACGGCGAGAAGCTGGGCCTTGGCAACGGCGAGCAGGGTTATCGCCCCCATGTCACCCTGTCGCGCAAGGCCGGCGAGGCCCCCGCCGAGCTGCCGGCGCCGGATTTCGTGCTGACCGCCGATCACTTCTGCCTCTATCGCTCCGTCAGCACGCCGGACGGGGTCTGCTACCAGCCGCTCGCCTGCTGGCCCCTGCGCGCCCGCGCCAAGGCGGACACGCGAGAAGACCTGGCCTGATGAGCCATCCCCTTTGCAACCCAGCCCGCGGGTTGCTCGCCCAGAGAAACAAACAACAAACAATTAAGAAAGGACAGCGCCCCATGATTTTCGATCCCCCTCTGCAATCCGGCCTGCTGGTCTCCCGCTACAAACGCTTCCTGACCGACGTGCTGCTGGATGATGGCGAGCAGATCACCATCCACTGCGCCAATACCGGGGCCATGACCGGTTGCGCCGAGCCGGGCACCCGGGTCTGGTACTCCACCTCCAACAATCCCAAGCGCAAGCTGGCCCACAGCTGGGAGATAGCCGAGAGCCCGGCGGGGCACTTCATCTGCGTCAACACCGCCCGCGCCAACCAGATAGCCCGCGAGCTGATCGAGCAGGCGGCGCTGGCCCCCTTGGCGGGCTATGCCAGGCTGCGCACCGAGGTGAAATATGGCGAGGAGAACAGCCGCATCGATCTGCTGCTGGAGGATGACCACCAGCCCGATTGCTACATAGAGGTCAAGTCCGTCACCCTGCTCGACGAGCGGGCGGCGCCGGGGATGGGCTACTTCCCGGATGCGGTCACCACCCGTGGCGCCAAACACCTGCGCGAGCTGATGGCCATGAAGGCGGCGGGGCATCGCGCCGTGTTGTTATTCATGGTATTGCACTCCGGAATAGCGCGGATGCGTCCTGCAACCCACATAGATCCGCACTATAGTCAGCTTATTGAGCAAGCCATGGCGGCAGGGGTTGAAATTTTATGCTATCGCCCCCATGTTGGGGTGCAGAGCATGGTGGCCCAAGGCTTTATTCCGTTTGAATCTGGCCACCTGCAACCCGAGGGCAGCGAATAAATGCTGGAATGGGTAACATTATTGGCAAGGCTTGTTTGCCTCCAGTTGACCCTTCTGCTATAGATACCGCCCTCAATTTACGGATGGCACGAGTAGCGTGCTGAATTAGGAGACAGGGCATGCCAACAGGCGAAAACAGGAAATCTCTGGGCCCCCTGGCCATTGCGGGTGTAGAGCCTTACCAGGTGAAAGCCGGTGAGGAGTACATGAATGACCAACAGAAGGTTCATTTCCGCAAAATCCTGGGAGCCTGGCGTAACCAACTGATGCAGGAAGTTGACCGCACCGTTGACCATATGAAGGATGAGGCTGCCAACTTCCCGGATCCAGTCGATCGCGCCGCGCAGGAAGAAGAGTTCGCGCTCGAACTGCGTACCCGCGACCGTGAACGCAAGCTGATCAAGAAGATCGAGAAGACCTTGCTGCTACTCGAAGAAGACGACTTTGGTTACTGCGAACACTGCGGTATCGAAATTGGTATTCGTCGCCTCGAAGCCCGTCCGACCGCCGACCTCTGTGTCGACTGCAAGACACTGGCTGAAATCAAGGAAAAACAGATGGCCGGCTGATGCCGACCCTCGACATAGTCAAAAAAGGGAGCTTGCGGGCTCCCTTTTTTATTGAGCTTTTAGCACTGGCATCCCAGAATGCAGCCTCAATGCATCGTCTACCCGAATCTCCATGGCCCTGACTCCCCTCTCCCGACCCTATGTCGGTCGCTTCGCCCCCTCCCCGTCCGGCCCGCTCCACTTCGGTTCGCTGGTGGCGGCCCTCGGCAGCTTCCTGCAGGCCAGGGCGCAAAGGGGACGCTGGCTGGTGCGCATCGAAGACATAGATCCGCCGCGGGAGATGGCCGGGGCCAGTGAGCTCATCCTCCATACCCTGGAGGCCCATGGCCTGCACTGGGATGGGGAGGTGATCTACCAGAGCCGACGCCACGCCCGCTATGACGAGATCATCGAGCGGCTCTACCGGGCGGGGGACCTCTACTGGTGCCGCTGCACCCGGCGCGAGATCATGGCCGGCGGCGGCTTCTATGGCGGTCACTGCCGCGAGTTGGGGCTGGCACCGGCAGGCTGCGCCGCCCGCCTGCGCCAGCGACGCCCCGTCTATCATTTCGATGATGCGCTGCAGGGGAGGATAGCCGTGCCCGCCGCCCTGGCGGAGGAGGACTTTATCGTTCGCCGCCGCGACGGGCTCTATGCCTACAACCTGGCGGTGGTGGTGGATGACATGGACAGCGGCATCAGCGAGATAGTGCGTGGCGCCGATCTGCTGGAGCCCACGGTGCGCCAGATCGCGCTCTACCAGACGCTGGGGGCATGCGTGCCCGATTGGGTACATTTGCCGCTGGCGGTGCTGGCGGATGGCAACAAGCTCTCCAAGCAGAACCACGCCCCGGCACTGTCCCTCGACGAGGTGAGGCCGGCGCTGTGGCAGGCGCTCGCCTTCCTCGGCCAGTGCCCGCCCCCCGAGCTGCGAAGCTGCCGCATCGAGGAGATCATCGGCTGGGGGATAGAACACTGGCGGCTGGAGCTGGTCCCCCGCCAGCCAAAGATCGCCCTGGCGACCAGTTGAGCAGGTTCAGACTAGAGGAATAGACAGCGCTGTTGTTTGTATGACCAGGCCCGAATAAGGGAAGCAGGCCACACCGTTTCTCATTTGGTCAGGCCTGAGCTATGATAGGCCGCTATTTTTTGGCCTCCCGTCAATTTGAAGTCATGAAGAGGTGTACCATTTTTTCCCAGATCGCAAACTTTTGCCGCAAGGTGCTCGGCAAGGACGACGGCGAGCAGTCGGTTGAATCTACCCTGCCGGTCCACGTAGCCGGCCAGCGTCGAACCTTGAGCCGCGACCAGCACCCCATCTCGCGCAAAGAGATCAGCGAGAATGCGCTCAAGGTGCTCTACCGCCTGAACAAGGGTGGCTATGACGCCTACCTGGTCGGGGGTGGTGTCCGGGATATTCTGCTCGGGAAGACACCAAAGGATTTCGACATCGCCACCAACGCGACGCCGGAGCAGATCAAGGCATTGTTCAGCAACTGCCGCCTGATCGGCCGCCGTTTCCGCCTGGCGCACATCGTCTTTGGTCGTGACGTGATCGAAGTGGCCACCTTCCGGGGTCACCACCATCAGGTCAATACCAGCAAACATGTGTCGGCCCAGTCTGATGAAGGCATGCTGCTGCGCGACAACGTCTACGGCACCATCGAAGAGGATGCCGAGCGCCGTGACTTTACCGTCAACGCCCTCTACTACAGCGCCAAGGATTTCACCCTGCACGATTTCGAGGGTGGCATCGAGGATCTCGCCCAGCGCAAGCTGGAGCTGATCGGTGACCCCGAGACCCGCTACCGGGAAGATCCGGTGCGGATGCTGCGGGCCGTGCGCTTCGCCGCCAAGCTGGACATGAACATCAGCCCGCGTACCGCCGCCCCCATCAAGGAGCTGGCGTCGCTGCTGCAGGATATCCCGCCCGCCCGCCTGTTTGAGGAGACCCTCAAGCTGTTCCTGGCTGGCGATGGCCTGGCGACCTACAAGCTGCTGCGTGAATACGGGCTGTTCCAGCCGCTGTTCCCGCAGGTGGCCGCCCTGTTCACCCCCCATGGCAACTCGCCGTTCGAGCAGTTCATCGAGCTGGCGCTGATGGACACCGACACCCGGGTGCGTGAAGACAAGCGGGTCACCCCCGCCTTCCTCTACGCCTCCCTGTTGTGGGGCGCCGTCGAGGCCCGTGCCCGGGTGCTGGAAAACGAGAGCGGCCTGCCCTGGCACGACGCCTTCATGCTGGCCATCAACGAGGTGCTGGACGCCCAGGTACGGATCATCGCCGTGCCGCGCCGCTTCACCACAGACGTGCGCGACATCTGGGCGCTGCAACAGCGGCTGACCCGTCGTCAGGGCCGTCACCCCGAGCGGGCCATGGAGCATCCGAAGTTCCGCGCCGCCTTCGACTTCCTGTTGCTGCGCAACCGGGTCGAGCGTGGCCTCGGCGAACTCGCCAGCTGGTGGGAGCGCTATGTGGAATCCAACCCGGATGTGCGCCCGCAACTGCAGCGGGAAGCGACCCGGGGCGGTGAGCGCACCCTGCAGCGGGAAGCGACTCGCGAGGGTGAAGGCGCACCGGCACCGGCTGGCGAGAAGCGCAGCGGCAACAGCAACAGCCGCAATCGTCGCCGCCCCCGTCGTCGCAAACCGAAAGCGGCCGAGTGATAAAAAAGTGATGACCGAGGTCTTCGTTGCCATCGGCTCCAACTTGGGGGATCCCATCGCCCAGGCCAGGCGCGCCGTCACCGCATTGGCGGCGTTGCCACAGACCGAATTGCTGCAGGCCTCATCCCTTTACGGCAGCCGCCCCATGGGCCCTGCCGATCAGCCGGACTACGTCAATGCCGTGGTGCGGCTCAATACCCGGCTCGGCCCCCTGGCCCTGCTGGATCAGCTGCAAAGAATCGAGTTGGAACAGGGACGTGTGCGCAAGGACGAGCGTTGGGGTCCAAGGACCCTGGATCTGGATCTGTTGCTCTATGGGGAGCAGATCATCCAGCATGAACGCCTGACCGTCCCCCACTACGGCATGAAGGAGCGGGAATTCGTGCTGCTCCCCCTCGCCGAACTTGCGCCCGCTCTGGTACTGCCCTGCGGTACCCCGCTCTCCGAACTGGTCGCCCGCTGCCCGCGCAATGGTCTCGTGATCCTTGCCGACGCCACGGGTGCGTAGACGAGTCGCCGTCATGAGCAAGATTGCCACCACCATCCTGCGCCAATCCAGGCCGACCCGTCAGACATTCACCGCCATCGCGACCCCGAAGATCATTCCCGACCTAGTGGGCGAGTAGGAGCAACCTAATGAGCAAGATCACCACCACCAGCCTGCTGAAGATGAAGCAGGACGGACAAAAAATCACCGCCATCACCGCCTATGACGCCAGCTTCGCCAAGCTGTTCGACGACGAGGGCGCCCAGGTGCTGCTGATCGGCGATTCCCTGGGCATGGTGCTGCAAGGGGGAGAAGACACCCTGGCGGTCAGCATGGACGAGATGGTCTACCACACCCGCTGCGTGGTGCGTGGCACCAGCAAGGCGCTGGTGGTCAGCGACATGCCGTTCATGAGCTACGCCACCCCGGAGCAGACCTACCAGAACGCCGCCCGACTGATGGCCGCCGGTGCCCGCATGGTGAAGATGGAAGGGGGGGACTGGTTGTGTGACAGTATCCGCCACCTGACCCGCAACGGCGTCCCGGTCTGTGCTCACCTGGGCCTGACCCCGCAATCCGTGCACGTGTTTGGCGGCTTCAAGGTACAGGGCCGCGATGAGTTCCACGCCCAGGAGATCTACCGCCAGGCGCTCGAGCTGCAGGCGGCCGGGATCCAACTGCTGGTGCTGGAATGCGTGCCGGTCAGCCTGGCCGAGCGTATCACCAAGGCGCTGCGTATCCCGGTGATCGGCATAGGTGCCGGCCCGGCCACCGATGGCCAGATCCTGGTGATGCACGACGCCTTCGGCATCACCTCCGGCTATGTGCCCAAGTTCACCAAGAACTTCCTGGCCGAGACCGGCGATCTGCATGCCGCCGTCCGTCTCTACGTGAAGCAGGTCAGCGAGGGCACCTTCCCCGGTCCCGAGCACTGCTTCAACTGAGCAAGGCCTCATTCATGGCAACGGGGGCATCAGCCCCCGTTTCGCCATCCATATCCAGGCTGATTCAACCCCTCTCTCTTTGATGTATCCGAAGGTAACCGCCGATGTTGGTTGTGAACAATCCCGTCGATCTGCGTGAACAGATCGGTCAATGGCGCCGTGAAGGGCGCACCATCGCATTCGTGCCCACCATGGGCAATCTGCACCAGGGCCATCTCACTCTGGTTGAACAGGCGCGCCGCCACGGCGAGAAGGTGGTGGTCAGCATCTTCGTGAACCCCTTGCAGTTCGACAAGGCCGATGACCTCGCCAACTACCCGCGCACCCTGGAGCAGGATTGTGCCGCCCTGCAAGGGGCCGGCGTGGATCTGGTGTTCACGCCGACCCCCGAGCTGATGTACCCCCATGGCCTGGCCAGCCAGACCTTCGTCGAGGTGCCCGGCCTCTCCAGCCTGCTGGAAGGGGCGCTGCGCCCCGGCCACTTCCGTGGCGTCAGCACCGTCGTCGCCAAGCTGTTCAACCTGGTCCAGCCGGACCTGGCCTGCTTCGGCCAGAAGGATTACCAGCAGCTGGCGCTGATCCGCAAGATGGTGGCCGACATGGCCATCCCGGTCGAGATCGTCGGCGTACCGACGGTGCGGGCGCAGGACGGACTGGCGCTGTCATCGCGCAACGGCTACCTCAGCGCCGCCGAGCGGGCCCTGGCCCCCGAGCTGGCCCGTACCATGAACTGGGTCGCCGAGCAGATCGAGGCCGGTGATCACCACCTGCCCTCCCTGGTAGCCCAGGCCAGTCAGCGCCTCGATAACGCCGGCTTCAGGACCGACGCCATCGACATCGTCGATGCCGATACGCTCGAATCGGCCACCGAGGCCAGCGAGCGGCTGGTGATCCTGATGGCCGCCTATCTGGGCAAGGCCCGCCTCATCGACAATTGTGTGGTCACGCTCGGGGCCTGACAGGTCCCGACAAGGAGAAAGAGATGTCCAAGAAGGTTTATTGCATCGCCCAGTTCCAGCCCAAGGTCGGTCAGGAGCAGGCGCTGTTCCGGGTGTTGCAGGGGCTCGAGCCCAACACCCTGCGGGAAGATGGCTGCCAGCAGTACATAGTCACCCGCCACATCCCCAGCCCCTTCGCCGAGGGCGAGAGCTTCCCCATCGCCTTCAACGAGATCTGGCGCGACATGGCGAGCTTCGAGGCTCACTGCCAGCGTGCCGAGATCAAGGCGTTCTTCGAGCGCCATTGCCTCGCCGAGGATGGCATAGTCGCCAAGTGGAACGTCTGCATCTACAGCGATGAACCGGCGCACTACGACGCCCCCGTCTTCTGATCCCTTCAAGTCCAAAACAAAAGGCGCCCGCGGGCGCCTTTTTTCATGGTGCGAGCACTCAGTGCCGCAGCCCGGTGCCACGGGAGATCAGCCACCAGGCCAGGCCGTAGAGCGCGACGATGAAGCCGATGATGATGAGGTAGGCGGTGCCGAGCGGCACGTCGGAGATACCAAGGAAGCCGTAACGGAACGCGTTCACCATGTAGATGATGGGGTTCACCTGGGAGACCCCCTGCCAGAACGGCGGCAGCAGCGTGATGGAGTAGAAGACCCCGCCAAGGTAGGTGAGCGGCGTCAGCACGAAGGTGGGGATGATGCTGATGTCGTCGAAGGTCTTGGCAAACACCGCGTTGATGAGCCCGCCCAGGGAGAACAGGATCGAGGTCAACAGCACGGTGAAGCAGACGCTGAACAGGTGGTGGATCTGCAGCGGCACGAAGAACAGCGACACCAGGGTGACGATGAGGCCGACGCAGAGGCCACGCGCCACCCCGCCGCCCACGTAACCGGCGATGATGATGTAGTTCGGCACCGGCGCCACCAGCAGCTCCTCCACGTTGCGCTGGAACTTGGCGCTGAAGAAGGAGGAGGCGACGTTGGAGTAGGAGTTGGTGATGACCGACATCATGATGAGGCCGGGCACGATGAACTCCATGTAGCTGAAGCCCCCCATGTCACCGATGCGCGAACCTATGAGGTTGCCGAAGATGACGAAGTAGAGGCTCATGGTGATGGCCGGCGGCACCAGGGTCTGCAGCCAGATCCGGGTGAAGCGGACCACTTCCTTGGTCAGTATGCTCTTGAAGGCGATGTAATAGGTGTTGGCGTTCATGCTTTACGGCCCTCTTCCACCAGGTTGACGAACAGCTCTTCCAGCCGGTTGGCCTTGTTGCGCATGCTCTGCACCTGCACCCCCTGGGCGGACAGCTGCTCGAACAGGCTGTTGAGGGACTGGCTCTTGTCCAGATCCACCTCCAGGGTGTGCTCATCCTGCATCCGCCCCTGGAATTCGGGCACATGGGGCATGGCGCTGCCGGGCGCCAGATCCAGCATGAAGGTCTCGCGCCCCAGCTTGCCGAGCAGCGCCTTCATGCTGGTATTCTCGATGAGGCGGCCCTTGTCGATGATGCCGATGTTGCGGCACAGCATCTCGGCCTCTTCCAGATAGTGGGTAGTGAGTATGATGGTGACCCCCTGCTCGTTGAGCTGCTGCAGGAACTGCCACATGGAGCGGCGGATCTCGATGTCCACCCCGGCGGTCGGCTCATCCAGGATCAACAGCTTGGGCTCATGCATCAGGGCGCGGGCGATCATCAGGCGGCGCTTCATGCCACCGGAGAGGGTGCGGGCCGGCGCGTCGCGCTTGTCCCACAGATCGAGCTGGCGCAGGTACTTCTCGGCCCGGATCTTGGCTTCGCCACTCGGTACGCCGTAGAAGCCGGCCTGATGGATGACGATCTGGCTCACCTTCTCGAACTGGCTGAAGTTGAACTCCTGCGGCACCAGGCCGAGCTGGGCCTTGGCCTGCTCCAGCTGGCCGTCGATGTCGTAGCCGAACACCTTCACCTTGCCGGCGCTCTTGTTCACCAGCGAGCTGATGACGCCTATGGTGGTGGACTTGCCCGCCCCGTTCGGGCCGAGCAGGGCGAAGAAGTCCCCCTGCTTGACGGTAAGATCGATGCCCTTAAGGGCTTCGACGCCCCCCTGATAGGTCTTTTTCAGGCCGCTGATTTCCAATGCGTTCATTGCAACCCCTGTGATGGAATGGCCCATCTCGAGACAGAAAAGGCGGCCGAGGCCGCCTGCAGACAGTCGATGGCGGCGGCCATGCTGCCTATGTCACTGCTGAGCCTTGCTTATTCTTGCGGAACTACCTTGCCGATGAACGGCAGATTACGATACTTCTGGGCGTAGTCGATACCACAGCCCACCACGAATTCGTCCGGAATGGAGAAGCCGATCCAGTCCACCGGCACATGTACCTCACGGCGGGACGGCTTGTCCAGCAGGGTGCAGATGGCCAGGGATTTCGGCTCGCGCAGGGAGAGGATCTCGCGCACCTTGTTGAGGGTGTAACCGGTGTCGATGATGTCTTCGACCAGCACTATGTCCTTGCCCTTGATGTCGTCATCCAGATCTTTGAGGATGCGCACGTCACGGGTGCTGTGCATACCGGAGCCATAGCTGGAGGCGGTCATAAAATCCAGGGTGATGGGCAGTTGGGTCTGACGGCACAGATCGGCCAGGAAGACGCAGGAGCCGCGCAGCAGGCCAATCATGACCACTTCATCGGAACCCTGGTAACGGGCGGTGATCTCTTCACCCAATTTGGCGATCCGGGCGGCGACGTCGGCCTCGGAGATCATCACCTCGACAGTGTGTTTCATCACATACTCCATTCATGGCCAAAGGGTTATTGGCCGTTCATTTGCATCAAAACCGAGGATTCTACCATTCCAGCCGGGAGGCGTCAGGCATACGTGATGCTTTTATCGGCTTATTTTAATTGATAGAGTTAGCGGGCCTTTGGGCATTATCGGTGACAATACTATAAACACCATAATCAATAACTATTAGATGAAAAAACTATGGAACCACGCGCAGAAATAAGACGTCGAACCCGGCTTTCGCCGGAGGCTCGCCGTGACCAACTGATGGAGTGTGCCATCGAGGTATTCTCCCGTCGCGGCATTGGCCGTGCGGGACATGCCGAGATCGCGGAACAAGCCAAGGTATCGGTCGCGACCGTATTCAACTATTTCAACACCCGTGAAGATCTGGTCGATGAAGTGCTGGCCGAGATCGAGCGCTTCGTGCAACAGATCCTCGAGCAGGCTTATACCGGCCAGGGTCCGGTCAGCGACAGCATTCACCGTCACGTGAAGCTGTTCGTCGACGCCGCCTACGATAGCCCGGACCATGCCAGCATCTGGCTGGAATGGAGCTCATCGGTGCGGGAAGAGGTGTGGCCCCGCTACACCCGCTTGCTGGACCGGGCGCTGGAACGCATAGCGCCCCACCTGCAGGCCGCCATGGACAGTGGCGAGATCCAGAGCGTGCTGTCGGCGCAGGATCTGGCCCGCTCCCTGACCGGGTTTGGCTACGTCATGATGCAGATGATCAATCAGCCCCAACGCCCATCCCGGGAAGAGGTGACTGATTTTCTGTTCAAGTATGTGACGGCCCCCATTCAGGTCGCCTAACCCGCCTCGCCAATAAAAAAGCGGCGCCGGACTGTTCAGGTCGGCGCCGCTTTTGTTTGCCTGCCGTCTGGCTCAGGGCTGGGCATAGCCCCAGCGCCGGGTCAGCGCATGCTCGACCCCAAGGTGATCCAGGATCCTGGCCACCATAAAGTCCACCAGATCCTCGATACTTTTCGGCTCATGATAGAAACCGGGGGCGGCCGGCATGATGGTCACCCCGAGCCGCGCCAGCTTCAACATGTTCTCCAGATGGATCGCCGAGAAGGGGCTCTCCCGCGGCACCAGGATGAGCTGGCCACGCTCCTTGATCACCACGTCAGCCGCCCGCTCCAGCAGGTTGTCGGAGGCGCCGTTGGCAATCGCCGAGACTGTGCCCATAGAGCAGGGACAGATCACCATCTGTTTCGGCGCCGCCGAGCCGGAGGCCACCGGCGAGAACCACTCCTCCTTGCCACAGGCCACTATCTGCCCTTCCCTGGCGCCATATTGGCGGCAGAGGTAGGCAGACAGCTCCTTCGGCGAGCCGGGCCAGTCCTGCTGCTGCTCGGTCTTGAGCACCACCCGGGCGGCGGAAGAGGCCAGCAGATAGACCCTATAGTCCGCCTGTACCAGGCATTGCAGCAGGCGTAGGGCGTAGGGGGCGCCGGAGGCACCGGTCAGCGCCAGGGTGATCTGTTTGCTCATGACTTGCCTTGCTTGAGGCGGGCGAGCAGCTTGTCGTGAATGCCGCCGAAGCCGCCGTTACTCATGATCAGAATATGATCGCCGGCACGGCTCTCGGCCACCAGCCGGTCGATCAGGGTCTCCAGCTCGTCGAATACCCGGGCCGGACGGCTCATGTGGGCCGTCACCTCGGCCAGATCCCAACCGATGTTGGCCGGCTGGAAGAAGAGCACCTCGTCCGCGCCGTCGAAGCAACCGGCCAGCTCCTCCTTGTGCACCCCGAGCTTCATGGTGTTGGAGCGCGGCTCCAGCACCGCCAGGATGCGGGCCTTGCCCACCTTGGCGCGCAGGCCACCGAGGGTGGTCTCGATGGCGGTCGGGTGGTGGGCGAAGTCGTCATAGACGCTGATGCCCGCCACCTCACCCTTGAGCTCCATCCGCCGCTTCGGCGACTTGAACTGGCACAGGGCTTTGATCCCGTGCTCCACCATGACGCCGGCGTGACGGGCGGCGGCGATGGCCATCAGACCGTTGTTGACGTTGTGCTCGCCGATGCACTCCCAGTGCACCTCGCCCTGCTTCTGCCCATCCAGCCACACCTCGAAGGCTGAGCCGTCCTCTGCCAGCTTGACCGCCTTCCACTTGGCGTCGTCCTGACCCACCAGTTCGACTTCGCTCCAGCAGCCCATCTCGCGCACGGCACCGAGGTTCGCATCGGCCTGGGGAAACAGCACCCGGCCATTGCTCGGCACTGTGCGCATCAGGTGGTGGAACTGACGCTGGATGGCGGCGAGATCCGGGAAGATGTCCGCATGGTCGAACTCCAGGTTGTTCATGATCAGGGTGCGGGGATGGTAGTGCACGAACTTGGAGCGCTTGTCGAAGAAGGCGCAGTCATATTCGTCCGCCTCGATGACGAAGAAGGGCGCATCCCCCAGGCGGGCGGAGACCGGGAAGTTACCCGGCACACCACCGATGAGGAAGCCAGGTGCCAGCTTGGCGTACTCCAGCACCCAGGCCAGCATGCTGGCGGTGGTGGTCTTGCCATGGGTGCCCGCCACGGCCAGCACCCAGCGATCCTGCAGCACATGCTCCAGCAGCCACTGGGGACCGGAGATATAGGGCAGATTGCGATCCAGCACATATTCCACGCAGGGGTTGCCACGGCTCATGGCGTTGCCGATCACCACCAGATCCGGCGCCGGATCGAGCTGGGACGGATCATAGCCCTCGGTCAGCTCTATGCCCTGCTGCTCGAGCTGGGTGCTCATGGGGGGATAGACGTTGGCATCGGAGCCCGTGACTCTATAACCCAGCTGCTTGGCCAGCACGGCGACGCCGCCCATGAAGGTGCCGCAGATACCGAGGATGTGAATATGCATACCGCTTCCCGTTCCTGTAGAGAGAGCGAGCATTCTAGCAAGATGGCGCCAATTTGGCAGACCCAAGCTGACCGGCTGCAGCCAACTCTGTCGCAGTGCCCTCGAAATATGGTCATTTGATTCGACATCGCTATAATATCGGCCTGCAAACTTGACTCCAACACTGAAGGAAACGTCATGAGCCTGAACCTGGTACCGGCTGGCAAGAGCCTGCCTGACGACATCTATGTCATCATCGAAATCCCGCAGAACGCCGACCCGATCAAATATGAAGTCGACAAGGACAGCGGTGCCATCTTCGTTGATCGCTTCATGTCCACCCCGATGTTCTACCCGTGCAACTACGGTTACGTGAACGCCACCCTGTCTCTGGATGGGGATCCGGTCGACGTGCTGGTGCCGACTCCTTACCCGCTGCTGGCCGGCTCCGTCATTCGCTGCCGCCCGGTCGGCGTGCTGAAGATGACCGACGAATCAGGTGAAGATGCCAAGATCGTGGCCGTGCCGCACTCCAAGCTGACCAAGCAATACGATCACATCAAGGATGTGAACGATCTGCCTGAGCTGCTGAAGGCCCAGATCCAGCACTTCTTCGAGCGCTACAAAGAGCTGGAAGCGGGCAAGTGGGTCAAGGTGGAAGGTTGGGGCGACAAGGCCGCAGCAGAAGCCGAGATCGTCACTTCTGCCGAGCGTTACGCCGCCAAGTAAGCGTATTTCTCGAAATAAAAAGGCGCCTCATGGCGCCTTTTTATTTGCTCTGGGCTGATGACCCGGCGTCAACCCCGGCGGATCGCCCTGGATATAGATGTCGCGCCCATTCTGGCGGTAGGGACGGTAGTAACTGTCGCCACAGTGGTAATCCTCGCCCCTGCCCCCCACCAGCTCGCAGTTGACCGGCAACACCTCCAACCACTTGACCGCCTGCTGCAGGCGCAGCCACTCCTGCCATTCGTGTTCCCGCGCCAGCTGATCCCGCAGGGCAAAGGTGTCTGCCGTGGACATTCCCTGATTGACGATCACCTGGCCCGCCAGCGCCGGCAGCGCGACAGACATCAGCAAGAGCATCGAGATAGGCTTCATGATCGCTCCCTGTGCGACTTATTTTCAGAATTAAATTTAAAGCTTTATCAGGTGATTACCAACTTCAATGCAATTGAAGTAATCCAAAACCTGCCGCCTCACCTAGTTGTTTAGTATCTATCGGCGCGGGATGCAGCATCATGAAACTGGCACAAGGAGTGCTGTGGAGTCTAGTGTTTGCCGCCGCGGCCGGTGCCCAGGAGGTCAACCTCAGCTGGCAATGGCAGTCCGCCGACGGCCAGCTCAAGCATCTGCAACTGAGCACGGATGAGCGCGTCATCTCGGCCAGCCGTCATGAGATGACCCTGCTCGACGCCTCCCTCAACTATCCGCTGGAGACCCTCTACTCCTACATCAGCCCGCGGCTCTACAACAGCATCAACCAGATCAACCAGAGCAGCCCGGAGACCGCCACCAAGTTTCGCAACCTGGAGCAGGCCTTCACCCTGCACGACGACAGCCTGGAGTCGAACCAGTTCTGGCAGGCCTATCAACAATATCAGGAAGATGCCTTCTACCAGATGCGGGTGCTGCCCTGTGTGCACCCGGCCAATCGCAAGCTGCCCTGCGTGCGGCCCAACTACTCCCAGCTGTTCTATCAGTTCAAGGGTGACCTCAAGCCGCTGGCCCAGCAGTTTTCGGCCAAGGATCTGGCCACCAGCGTCAATCTGCTGCAGGAGTGGTTAAACGGCATCCCCACCCCTCCCGAGCAGATGGATCACTTCGCCCCCCCCTTGCAGGCGCTGCAGGACAACAAGGCCGACAGTGACGAGAAGGCACTGCTGATGGCCAGCCTCTTGGCCGAGCTGGCGCCCCAGTACATGCTCAGCATCATCTACCCCAACATCAGCATCGGCAGCGTCTCCCCGGCCTGGCTCGCCATCACCGCCGACAGCGGGCTGAAAGGTGACACCCTAGTGATCGGCAATCAGCGCCACGTGCTGCTGACCGGCTCCCCCCTGCTGGCCCAGCAGATGACCATGGCCCAGATCCCGCTGGTCAGTGAACCGCTCTACTGAGCCAGACTCCTCAAACCAGTTGATAAGGTGTTGATTTTTATCGACTGCGTGCCATCCTAGCCGCCCTTACCAGCCGCCAATCTGCGCTGGCGGACGGTGCGATCCTAACGCTCACCACATTATTTAACACTTTTTAAACAGATCCGATCAGTTTAGGATGAGTACTGTCCCATTCCCACAATCATGAAATCGTTATAACATAACAAAGGAGTGTCATCAGGATGAAACATCTCGTACTTACCTTGGCGCTGCTGCCAGGCCTGGTCATGGCCCACAACATCAAGGAATCTGCCCAGGTGCCGCCGGTCAACATCGGTGACAAGGGTGAGCTGGTGCTGCAGGACAAGGCGATAAGCTATCAGCCCTGGCAGAGCAAGGTGCTGGCCGGCAAGGTCTTCTTGATCCAGCACATCGCCGGTCGCTCCAGTGCCAAGGAGTTGAATGCCCCCATGATCGAGGCGATCAAGGCGGCCAAGTTGCCCCATGATCAGTACCAGACCGTCACCATCATCAACAGCAATGACGCCATCTGGGGCACCTCCGGTTTCGTGAAGAGCAGTGCAGAAGACAGCAAGAAGGAGTTCCCCTGGTCTGTCATGGTACTGGATGCCAAGGGCATGGCCCGCAACGCCTGGGATCTCGCGCCGGAGAGTTCGGCCATCATACTGCTGGATAAAGAGGGCAAGGTGCTGTTCGCCAAAGATGGCCAGCTCGATGCCACCAACATCGCTACCGTGATGGGGCTCATCAAGTCCCATCTCTGAATCAGAGAGTAAGGGCGCTGATGGCGCCCTTTCCATAAGGGTCTATGGGTCGTTTCAAGCTGAAAATCTGGTTGTTGCTGCTGGGCTGGTTGTGGTTGCAACCGGCACTGGCGCAGCATCCGCTGGAAGCGAGCCTGCCTGACCACGGCCACCATTGCCTCATCTGCGCCCTCCATCTGGATGGCAAGCTGGCCCTGACGCCCACTCCGCTTGTCCCTGCCCCACAGTTTGCCAGCTTTCCGCCCGTTATCCCCGGTTTCCCCCTGCTCGGCAACCCCGCCTCGCCTCACTACAGCATCCGCGCCCCGCCGGCTTCCCATCGTTGAACCAACTGAATATTTCTCTTATTAATTGATGGTTTAAAAGGATTAACGATGAAAGCAGTCACCCTGTTACTGGCGGCCGCCGCCTTCGGCGTACAAGCCAATCACGACGACCATGAGAGCCATGGCCACGGGGCCCACGAGCATGGCCACGGCCACCTCAATCTGGTGCTCGATGGCAACCAGCTGATGATCGAGCTGCAGGCGCCTGCCGCCGATCTGGTGGGCTTCGAGCATGCTGCCAGAAGCGATGAGGAGAAGGCGCAGTACGCCAGGGCGCTGACCCGGCTCCAGCAGCCGGATGCCCTGTTCCGCCTCGATCCTGCCGCCGGTTGCACCCTGACCCGGCAGGAGATCAATGCCGCCAAGGAAGATCACGACCACGATCATGACCATGAAAAGGCGGACGGCGATCAGGATGAGCACCACCATGATGAGGCGGGTCACGCCGACATGGGCGCCATGTACACCTACACCTGCGAGACCCCGGCCAAACTCACTGGTCTCGAGGCCACCCTGTTTGCCGTCTATCCGAGCCTGGAGAAGCTGAGCGTGCAGGGTATCTTGCCCAACGGCCAGACCGCGGCCGAGTTGACCCCATCCGCCTTCCAACTGAGCTGGTGACACCATGAAAAACGCCGTGGTTGAGATCCGCGATCTGGCCTTTGCCTGGCCAGGTGGCGAGGCCGTACTCGATCTGCCCGCCCTGTGCATCCAGCAGGGGGAGCGGGTCTTCATCAAGGGGCCCTCGGGGTCCGGCAAGTCCACCCTGCTCGGCTTGCTGGCCGGGATCCAGACCGCCAACCACGGCACCCTGGAGGTGCTGGGCCAGCCATTGGCCCAGCTCTCTGGCCGCACCCGTGATCACTTCCGGGCCGCCAATCTGGGTTACATCTTCCAGCAGTTCAACCTGCTGCCGTTTTTATCCGTGCTGGACAATGTCACCGCCGCCCTCAGCTTCTCGCCCCAGAAGCGAGCCCGCCTGCAAGGGAGCCCGGAACAGGAGGCGCGCCGGCTGCTGGGGGAGCTGCAACTGCCAAACGAGGCGCTGCACAGACCCGTCCACGCCCTGAGCATCGGCCAGCAGCAGCGGGTCGCCGCCGCCCGCGCCCTGATCGGCTCGCCACCGCTGGTGATCGCCGACGAACCCACCTCGGCCCTCGATACCGACAACAGGGCCGCCTTTATCAAGCTGTTGTTCGAGGAGTGCGACAAGCAGGGCTCGACCCTCGTCTTCGTCAGCCACGATCCCTATCTGGAGCCCCTCTTCCCCCGGGTGGAGAACCTGCAACTGCTCAACCGGAGGGCCGCATGATGACAGCCGCAATCCAGCGCCTCTGCCCGGCCAGCCCCGCAAGGTTGGTTAGTTCACAAGCCAAAAAACGGAGGGCATCATGCTGAAACTTGCCCTGCAAAGTCTCTGGGCCCGACGCCTCACCGCCGGGCTTACCCTGCTGGCCGTTGCCATCAGCGTCACCCTGCTGCTCGGGGTGGAACGGGTGCGAATGCAAGCCCGGGAGAGTTTCTCCAACACTGTCTCGGGTACCGACCTCATCGTCGGCGCCCGCTCCGGTCAGGTGAACCTGCTGCTCTACTCGGTGTTTCGCATCGGCAACCCTACCAACAACGTGGGCTGGGATTCCTACCAGGCCATCAAGACAAAGCCTGGCGTCGCCTGGACCATCCCCCTCTCTCTGGGTGACTCCCACAAGGGGTTCAGGGTGCTCGGCACCAACGGCGACTACTTCACCCATCTGAAATACGGCCAGCAGCAGTCGTTGCAACTGCGCGAGGGGCGGCCATTCGAGACGCCGTTCGAGGCGGTGCTCGGCGCCCAGGTGGCACAGAAGCTCGGCTACAAGCTGGATCAAGCCATCGTCATCGCCCACGGCGCCGGCAACACCTCCTTCAGCCAGCACGACAACCTGCCGTTCAAGGTGGTGGGGATACTGGCACCGACCGGTACCCCCATAGATCGCACCATACATGTGCCGCTGGCGGGGATAGAGGCGATCCACCTCGGCTGGGACACCGGCCGCCACAGCAAGAATGTGACCCCGGAGCAGGCGCTGGCTCTGGATCTCACCCCCAAGACCATCACCGCCTTTATGGTGGGCCTGAGCAACCGGATATTAGCGTTCCAGCTGCAGCGCAGCATCAACACCTACCCCAGGGAGCCGCTGATGGCCATACTGCCCGGGGCCGCCCTGCAGGAGCTCTGGAGCCTGATGAGCGTGGCGGAGACGGCACTGTCGGTCATCGCCGGTTTCGTGGTGGTGGCGGGTCTCATCGGCATGCTGACCACCCTGCTGGCGGGGCTCAACGAGCGGCGCCGCGAGCTCGCCATATTGAGATCCCTGGGTGCGGGTCCCTCCCACCTCTTCCTGCTGCTGGCGCTGGAGGCGATGGCGCTGACCACCCTCGGCATCGCCCTCGGGGTGGCCGTGCTCTATCTCGGCCAGGGGCTTGCCACCCCCTGGCTGCTCAGCCACTATGGCCTGCAACTGAGCCTGGGGCTGCCGAGCGCCTACGAGTGGCAACTGCTGGGGCTGGTGTGGCTGGCGGGCATGGTGATAGGCCTGCTGCCCGCCGCCCGCGCCTACCGCTACAGCCTGAGCGATGGCATGAGTATCCGGATATGATGCCGCGCTGGATAAGGTCAATATCGCCGCCCGCGCTTACCGCTACAGCCTGAGTGATGGCATGAGCATTCGTATCTAGCGACATGCCCGCATAAAAATGAGAGAAGGACTGATGATGAAGTGGAAGATAGTGGCGCTGCTGGCCAGCCTGCTGGTGCTGCCTGCCATGGCCGCCGATTACAAGACCATCGACTGGGACGTGCTGATCCCGGAGGGGGAGAAGCTGCTGCCACCGCCCCAGGTCAATCACGAAGACCCCATGTCGGTGCCGCAGCCGGTGGGAGGCGTCAACAAGAAGCTGGACAACCAGGAGGTGCGGATCCCCGGCTTCGTGGTGCCGCTGGAGGGGGATGCCAAGACCATCACCGCCTTCCTGCTGGTGCCCTACTTCGGCGCCTGCATCCACGTGCCGCCGCCCCCCACCAACCAGGTGATCTACGTGAGCTACCCCAAGGGGGCGCCGGTGGATGATCTCTGGGACGCCATCTGGGTCAAGGGCAAGATGCACACCCTCAGCTCCAGCCACGAGATGGCGACCGCCTCCTACTCCATGGAGGCGGTCGAGGTCAGCATCTACGAAGAGTAAGCCACGCCGATGGCCTCCTGCGGGAGGCCATTTTTTTATCCTGAGCCCGCTGACGTCGTCCCCGCCTGAGGGATTGTTCATGGGCCAGGTTGGAGTAACATTCAACACCAGACCCTGCGATCACGGAGCCAGCATGGCTGACCTGCCCCCCAAGAAAGAGAGTGCCATCCTGAGCAGCCAGGAGCAGACCCTGCGCCTGGCCCGCAGTCGCGGCATAGACGGCATGCTGACCCGCAACAGCGACAGCACCTTCGAACAACGCGCCACCTTCCGCCATCTGGCGGATCAGGCCGCCCGCCAGCGCAATCTGGAAGCCATCATGGTGATGGCCGCCCGTCACTGCGAAGAGACGGCGGCCGGCGGCGAGATGGACAGCGACTGGCTGACCCGCTTCCTGCAACTGGCCGAAGACATCAGCATGGTGCCCATGCAGCAGCTGTGGGGACGGATCTTCGCGCTGGAGGTGGCGACCCCGGGCCGCTTCTCTATCCGGGCCCTCAGCACCCTCAAGGAGATGACCCAGCGCGAGGCCCAGCTGTTCCAGCGCATCTGCGCCCTCTGCTGTCACTATGAGGGCAGCGAAGAGCAGCGCCTGCTGCTGGGCATGCACAAGGGCGCCAGCCTGCTCAGCCGGGCCAAAGTCACCCGCATGGGGCTTGGCAAGTATCGGGTGCCCTACAGCGCGCTGCTGTTGCTGTTCGATCTGGGCCTGCTGCACCGGGGCGAATTGGAATCCGGGCCCCTGCCGGCGGACGGCGTCGAGCTCGCCTTCGGCAACCAGCATTGGCGACTGCGCCAGCGCCAAAGCGGCCTGACCCTGCTCTATTACCGCCTCACCCCGGTCGGCAACGAGCTCGCCCTGCTGCTGGATGAACCGCCGCTGGAGGAGTACCTGCAGGATCTGAAGACCCTGCTGTCGACCAACCTGCAGATCGAGACCCTGATGCTGGCCCCGGCCGGCGAGCCTGATCTCCCCAGCTGATCCCGGCAGACCCTTGGGCTTCCCCCTGACTGCCCAGCGGCCGACAAAGGCCATGGGCCCGGTATGGTCACAGATACCGGGCCCATGAGCATGACAAGGCCAGCGTGAGCGCGACTCATTTCTTGATCTTGCCCATAAAACCACCCTCTCCCGCTTCCCACACCAGCTCCGTTCGGTAACATAGTCGTTCTCGGTAATGTCTCGTCGGAGTCAGCAATGAGCCAGACCAGAGCAAAACCCCAATTAAATACCAGCAGACTGGAGGCTGTGATTCAGGGGGCGGTAGCGTGGTTTCTGTTGGTTGGCGCAGAGCGTAGCGAAGCCCAACAGACGAGCATTATCACGTCAACCAGAGCGGGATAAAGATGGATTTGGTCGAGCGGTAAAACAAATTTTCAGATACGTTTCGCGGTAAACGTTGGGCTTCACTGCCTTCAGCACCAACCTACGGCTTTTAGCCCAACATACGAGATGTTGGAAAGAAGAAAAAATTCAGTTGGCTTTTTCGCTTCGCTCAAGGTGATAGCCAACTAAATTTTTCTAATTAACAGGGTGTTATCCATCCTAAATGGAAGTTTTAGTATGAAATTGAATAGCCTTAACGATATTTTCGAACGGCGATTATTACGTATTCCTGATTATCAGCGTGGATATGCATGGAAGGAGCACCAAGTTGAAGACTTTTGGGAGGATATTCTTCAGCTAGAATCTGATCGGATTCACTATACTGGTGTAATCACTCTCGAACCAGTAAAGTCCAGTTTATATCAACGCTGGGAAAAAGACCTATGGCTAATCGAAGGTGTAGGGTTTCGCCCATTTTATGTAGTGGATGGTCAGCAGCGTTTAACCACGTCAATGATCCTTTTGCAAGCGATCCTTGATTCCGTCGATAACGGTGCAGAACTGAACTATCAATCTATTGTTTCTATTCGTAAACAATTCATATTTTTTGAAGCTGACAATAAATTACAACAGAGTTTCATTTTTGGATATGTGAAAGATAATCCCAGCGATGAATACATGAAAACCAAGATCTTTGGTGAGTATTCCAGCTCAAATCAGTTTGTGGAAACACTTTATACACGCAATCTCAGCTTTGCTAAAAGCTACTTTATGGAGCGGTTAGCTGTAATGCCAATTGATGATATAGCCATAATTTATAAGAAATTAACGCAGAAACTTAAATTTAATCTGTACGAAATTGATGAAGAGATTGATGTTTTTGTGACTTTCGAAACAATGAATAATCGGGGTAAGCCACTGACCAGTTTGGAGTTGCTTAAGAATAGGTTAATCTATCTTTCTACATTGTTTAAAGACAATGAGGGGCGGGAGCAACTAAGAACTAATATTAATGATGCATGGAAAACCATGTATGAGTACCTAGGGCAAAACCCCGACATTCCCCTCAGTGACAACCTCTTTTTACGTAACCATTGGACAATGTTTTTCAAATATACTCGCAAAAAAGGGGATGATTACATCAATTTTCTACTGGATGAGAAGTTTAATGCACGAAACATTACTCACTCCAAAAAAGTAGAAGATGAACTTAAGATTGAAGAGATCTCTGACTATGTGAAAAGTCTTCAGCAGTCTGTTGTCTACTGGTTCTTTATGCATAATCCATATTATACGCAAGGCAACCAGCTTAACGACTTTCAGAAACTGTGGCTGGATCGCTTGGAGCGTTTGAGCTTTAGATCTTTTAAGCCTCTAATCTTGTCGGCATTTGTCTCCAAGCAAGATCCCGAAATGATTAGTAAGCTGCTGGCCGCGGCTGAACGCTATAATTTCACATTGTTCAATCTAAGCCAGCGCCGTGCTAATACCGGTGACACAGAGTTCTTTAGTATGTCGCGGGATTTATTAACTGGAGTTAGATCGATTAAAGAGGTAGTTGAGTCCATAAATTCTTGGATTGATCGCTACTATGATTCAGAGAAATTTCTAGCTCACATTGAGGAGAAGTACGAGTTGGACAGGAACGGATTTTACCACTGGGATGGTATTCGTTACTTTCTATATGAATATGAGTACTGGCTCAAGGAGAAAGGTAAACAGGCAGCCAGTAAACTCACTTGGGATGCACTGAAAACCAGTAAAAAAGATCATGTGACTTTGGAGCATATCTTTCCACAAACTCCTGACGATGCCTATTGGCGTGAGCGTTTCGGTCACCTTAATGAGCAGGAACGGCGCTATTTAACCCACTCTTTAGGAAATTTGTTACCTCTTTCTCGCTCCAAAAACTCGGCATTGCAAAATGATAGTTTTCCTCAAAAGGTTAATAACGGAACAGGTGTTGGTTATTACAACGGATCTGTTTCCGAGAATGAGGTTGCTCAAAATACAGACTGGACACCGAATAAAATCTTAGAGCGAGGATTAGAGCTACTTAGATTTATGGAACACCGATGGAATATAATTCTTGGTGATTCGAAATTTAAAATCAGATTATTACACGCTGATAATATTGAGCTTAAATAAAATTAGGGGCACCCACCATTCTGAGCGCCGCGTAGTGGCCCACAGAACCAAAATGGTGACTGTTCCATTTTTATTTGTCTTTATAGATTGGCGTAGAACGTAGCGAAGCCCAACAGACGAACATGACCACCTCAACCAGAGTGGAATAAACATGAATTGGGTCGATCAGTAACACAAGTTTGCAGATACGTTTCGTGGTAAATGTTGGGCCTCACTTCGCTCAGCACCAACCTACGAATTTTAGCCCAACATACAAGATGATGACCCATGTTAATAAAAAGCCACCGTTTATCCGGTGGCTTCTTTAAGCTATTTTTTATCACTGAGTGCTTTTAGAACATCCATAATAAAGCTAGCCTTGTCTATCTCTGGCTCACTCTTAGAGAAAACTTGAGTTATGAGCCTGATTTTAGTGTCACGCTTGAACTCTAGTTTCTCCCGCTCAGTCATATGCTCACATTCTATGGAATTAGTTATTTGCTCTGCCAAAATGGCGGCCTTAAGCATTGTCATTTTCTCAGTATTAAGAGAGACGATATGCTTAACCAAGAAAAAGAAAACACCCGATAAACCGCCAATAATCAGGGTGGTGGCTGTAATCAGCGGCAATCTACTGAGAAGAATATCCCAAGCACTAACATTACCCAAAAATGGCACCATATACATAAAGCTCTCACCATTTTGGTATATATATCTTGCCATAAAAGCCAACGCAACAAATGTAGAAACAGCCAAGATATAATATGGCCTTAACTGTTTAGACGTTTCATTAGAGTGTCCCACCATATCTAGGGTGGTAAGATTTTTTTGCCGATTCGCAACAGCTAACTCTTGCTGTACCGCCTTTAGCACATCGCTCGCTTTCTCAGTATCGACAACCAACATTTTAAGCTTATTTTCTTCTTTCTTGTACGAATCAGTCTCAACTTCGATTCTTTTCTCTATCGCGATTAAATTATCAGACTCATCGGCAATAGTTTTTGAAAGCTTTTCATACTCCCGACTTGAATTATCGATGTCACTTCTTACTTTTTCCAGAGCATTCTGACTGTGAGCTAGACTGTTTTTTGCGTGGGAGCGCTCTTGCTCTAATATATTGATATCATTAGATATAGAATCAAACAACGCTCGCTTAACATCGATAACACTATTAATGTTCTCAAGCTTACCTTTAATCTTTTGCATTTCGATAAGCGGTACTTCTCTAGCTCTGTTTAGAGCATCTTTAGCCCTATCAAATTTTTCCCGCTCAGTAAGCAGCGCAGAGGTGCTTGCAACACGCACAGAGCAAAATACACTGTGCTTTGGCAAGATAAGACCCAACGCAATGTCATGTATTTTATATGTGGAAATAGGTACGCTATTCAAAGGTTGTTTTGTTATTCTTTTGGTTGCAAATCTCTTATCCGTACCGTGATAGGAAATAAGCCTAACTGCCCCTTCATTTTCAGATTTAGATACATTCCGACAAGAGAGCTCCGAGACAATAACCGGAGTCGAAAACAATACAACTAACTCACCTTGAAGGGCGTTTTCATCATAGTTTGCAAATTTTAAAGCTTCGTTTGCAAAAGCAGCCTCCTGCTGAGTAAATAAGTCAGGGTCGAAATCACTATGTATGTGTATGAGCGTCTTGCTAGTTTCAGGCGTGTATGTTGTAAAAAATAAACTTAAGGCCTGAGTATATTCCTGAAAGGGTTTAACAATTTCATTAATATCGACACCACTAAACACCTCAGAAAAATCAACGTCATCGGAAATGTCATTCTTGCCTGCAGTCACCACCCCACCCCTCTGTTTTTGGCTCACTCGCAACAATCCCTAGCCTACCACTTTTGTGATGATCGATGCATATCATGGGTGAAATTGGAACACCCACCGTTCTGAGCGCCACATAGCGGCCAACCGATTGGCGAACTATCCCCATTGTCACAGACGGGCACTGTATTGGTCCCCTCTGATTCGCCGAGACGAGGCCACTGCACTAGGTCGCGAGACAAGGATGCCGAGCGAGTGACGGCGGGTCATGGAAGGCCCGTCGGCGCGTGCCGTCGGTGCTGTGGTAGAGGTGAGGGTACTCGACGAAGGAGAGCGAATCAGCGGGGGTGGCCTTTCTTTTGGTGACTTTTCTTTGGCCACGCAAAGAAAAGTCACTCGCCACAGCCCGCAGGGCGGGCGAAATCCCTATGCGGCGCAGCCGCATCAAAGTGCCAGCCACAGGTAAGGAGCTAGGCCGAGCTCCCCACAAGTCGCCGCCTAGTCGATCAACCCCCGCTGCCGCAGTGCAGTAATCAGCTCATCCACCAGCACTGCCACCGGCTTGCCGGCGTTCAGCAGATGGATTTCCGGCTGCTCCGGTGCCTCGTAGGCGGAGTCAATTCCGGTAAAGTTGCGGATCTCCCCTGCCCGCGCCTTCTTGTAGAGCCCCTTGGGGTCGCGCTCTTCACAGACGGCGAGCGGCGCATCCACAAACACCTCGACAAACTCGTCCGCTCCCAACAGGTTTCGCACCAGATCCCGCTCGGCACGGAACGGCGAGATAAAGGCGGTGAGCACGATAAGGCCCGCATCCACCATCAGTTTCGCCACCTCGCCGACCCGGCGGATATTCTCCTGGCGGGCGGCGTCATCAAAGCCCAGATCCCCGCACAGGCCGTGGCGCACGTTGTCCCCGTCCAGCAGATAGGTGTGCTTGCCCGAGGCGGCCAGCGCCTGCTCCAGTGCCCCCGCCAGGGTGGATTTACCCGCCCCCGACAGCCCGGTGAACCAGATCACCAGCGGCTTTTGTCCCTTCAGCTCGGCCCGGCTCTGTTTGTCGACGGCATGGGCATGCCACACGATATTGCTCATCCAACACTCCTTGATTGGCGCTCACGCCTCAACACTGAAACTGTCCACAACCACGGGGAGCCGATTCGGACTGTCAGCCGATAACTTGCTGATGCCATGGTATTGCTCATTCAAACTCCTTGCGAGGCATCAGGGCCCCAAAACGAAGAGGGTTGCGCCTTAAAACGGAAACAGCAGGGGCACCATGACAATCACCCCGAGGCTGTAGGCCAGGGAGACAGGCACTGCCAGCTTGAGGTAGTCCGGCATCTTGTAGTTGCCCGCCGCATAGACCATGAGGTTGGTCTGGTAGCCATAGGGCAGTATGAAGCTGGAGCTGGCCCCGAACAGCACCGCCAGGATGAACGGCATGGTGGAGACATCCATGCTGAGCGCCAGCTGGTAGCCCATGGGGAAAGCCAGGGCCGCGGCGGCGTTGTTGCTCATCAGCTCGGTCAGCACCAGGGTGAACAGGTAGATGCCGATAAAGGCGATGAGTGGGCTGGAACCGTTGAACTCCCCCATTAGCCAGTCGGCAATCAACCTGGCCAGGCCGCTCTTCTCCAGCTGATCGGCGATGGCGAGCGCGCCCCCCACCACCAGCCAGATGTCCAGCGGAAAGCGGCGGCGGATCTCGTCCAGGGTCAGGATGCGGGAGAAGAGCAGCACCACCAGCATCACCAGCAGCCCCTTGAAGAGCGGCACCAGATCGAACACCGACAGCGCCAGCACCCCGAGAAAGCCCAGCACCACGGCGGCGCTGCGCTTGCCATCAAGCCGGGTGGAGGCTTCGAGCCCGCTCACCACCACAAACTCCCGGGAGAGGGACTTGTTGCCCGCGAACTTGGGGCCCGGCGCCAGCAGCAGGGTGTCCCCCGCATGCAATTCAATCTGGCCGAGGCCGCCGGTGAGCTGGGTCTCGCCCCGGCGCACCGCCAGCACAACCGCATCGAAGTGGGTGCGAAACTCCGCATCCTTGATGGTCTGCCCCACCAGCCGCGAGCTGTGGCTGACGATCACCTCCACCAGATGCTGGCCGTTGAGGCGGTGCTGGCCGTAGAGATCCAGCCCCTTGAGCTCCTGCAACACGCCGACGCTCTCCACGTCGCCGCAAAACAGCAGCATGTCCCCCTCGTGCAGCTCGTGTTCCGGCTGCACCGGGCAGATCACCTGATCGCCCCGGATGATCTCGGCGAGATAGAGGCTTTTCAGGCTGCGCAGGCCGTTCTCCTTGACGCTGCGTCCGGCCAGCGGTGAGCCGGGGCCCACCTTGGCCTCGAGAAAGTAGCCGGATTCCCGGCTCATCTCGGTGTCCTGCTCCGGCAGGTGGCGGGCAAACAGCAGCACGGCCACCAGACCGGTCAACAGGGTGCCGGCTCCCACCATAAAGAAGTCGAACATGCCGAGCGGCTCGGCCCCCATCTTGATGAGGAAGCTGTTGACGATGAGGTTGGTGGAGGTGCCGATCAGGGTCAGAACGCCGCCGAAGGTGGCCGCGAAGCACATGGGCAGCAACAGCCGGGAGGGGGCATGATTGGGGTTGCGTTTGACCGCCCCCAGCATGGAGGCCACCACGGCGGTGTTGTTGACGAAGGCCGACAGGAAGGCGGTGGAGAACCACACCTTCACCAGCACCTTGTTGAAGGAGCCGGTGCCCACCAGGTTGGCGAACCAGCTCATGACCCGGGTCTTCTCCACCGCGAGCGACACCAGCAGCAGCAACACCAGGGTCAGCAGGGCGCTGTTGGTGTAGCCCGCCACCACGGCGTTGATGTCCGCCAGGCCGCTCAGATAGGTGATGAGCACGGCGCCCGAAAAGAGCAGCGCCGGCCGGAGTTTGCCCTGGATCAGCAGGGCGACGAGGGCAGCCAGCAGACCCAGCACCAGGGATTGTTGCCAGGTCATGGGCTTACTCCTTGCCGGAATCGTTGCTGATGGTCAGCGCCTGCCAGTGGGGGAAATGCTTGCGCACCAGGGCGTTGAGCTCGATCTCGAACTCGCTGTACTGCCCTGCCACCGCTTTTGCGGCCAGCCCTTCCACTATCATGCCCGCGCCCACGGTGACGTTGGTCAGCCGGTCGATCAGGATGAAGCTGCCGGTGTCGCGGATATCCGCATAGGGATCGAACGCCACCGGATCGGTCAGGCTGAATTCGCACAGGCCGATCTCGTTGAGCTTGAGCTCAGCTGCCGGCAGCTCGTCGAGCTTGTTGATCTCGATGCGATGGCGGATGGCCTCCACCTGGCCGCGACTCTTCTTGGTGGCCAGCTTGACGTCATAGACCCGGCCCGGTTGCAGGGACTCCTCCCCCATCCAGACGATGTGAGCCAGCACGTTCTGGGTCACCTGGGGCCGCTGGGCCGCATCCACCAGCAGGTCGCCCCGGCTGATGTCGATCTCGTCCGCGAAGGTGACCGTGATGGCCTGACCCGGCAGGGCGTAGTCCAGATCCCCGTCGAAGGTGACGATGCGGGTCACAGTGCTCTCCTTGCCGGAGGGCAGCACCGCAAGCCTGTCGCCGACCCGCAGGATGCCGGAGGCCAGCGTCCCCGCGAAGCCGCGAAAATCGAGGTTCGGGCGGTTCACGTACTGCACCGGCAGGCGCACCGGGTGGCATTCCAGCTCGCGCTCCGCATTTTGTATCACATCGGCGCTCTCCAGCAGGGCGAGCAGGGTTTCGCCCTGATACCAGGCCAGCTTGTCGCTTGGGTTGACCACGTTGTCACCGTCCAGGGCGGAGACCGGCACTATGTGGATGGTGTCGACGCTGAGCTTCTTGGCGAACTCGCGGTAATCGGCACTGATGCGATCGAACACCTCCTGGCTGAACCCCACCAGATCCATCTTGTTGACCGCCACCACGAACTGCTTGATGCCGAGCAGGCTCGCGATAAAGCTGTGGCGACGGGTCTGATCCAGCACCCCCTTGCGGGCGTCGATCAGGATGATGGCGAGATCGCAGGTGGAGGCGCCGGTGGCCATGTTGCGGGTGTACTGCTCGTGGCCCGGGGTGTCAGAGATGATGAACTTGCGTTTCGCGGTAGAAAAATAGCGGTAGGCCACGTCTATGGTGATGCCCTGCTCGCGTTCGGCCTGCAGGCCGTCCACCAGCAGCGCCAGATCGAGTTTTTCACCCGTGGTGCCGAGCTTC
This sequence comes from Aeromonas sp. sif2433, assembly GCF_019218705.1. Taxonomy (NCBI): domain Bacteria; kingdom Pseudomonadati; phylum Pseudomonadota; class Gammaproteobacteria; order Aeromonadales; family Aeromonadaceae; genus Aeromonas; species Aeromonas sp. sif2433. Next base: position 18,613 of record NZ_JAHUXD010000018.1, on the reverse strand, counting down.
TGGCTGTCGGACTCCAGCGCCTTCAACTGATCTTCATAGATCTGCTGGGAGTCGTGCAGCAGGCGGCCGATCAGGGTGCTCTTGCCGTCGTCCACGCTGCCGCAGGTGAGAAAGCGCAGCAGGCTCTTGTGCTGCTGGGCGTGCAGGTAGGCTTCGATGCCCTGTTCGCTGATGGCGGTCTGAATGTGGTTGTTCATGATGCGATTCCTTAGAAATATCCCTGACGCTTCTTCTGCTCCATGGAGCCGGCCTGATCGTGGTCGATGAGCCGCCCTTGCCGCTCGCTCGAGGTGGTGAGCAGCATCTCTTCGATGATCTCCGGCAAGGTGGTGGCATTGGATTCGATGGCCCCGGTCAGCGGGTAGCAGCCGAGGGTACGGAAGCGCACCAGCTCCTGCTTCACCTCGTCTTCCGGGCCTATGGGCATGCGCTCGTCATCCACCATGATCTTGATGCCGCTGCGCTCCACCACGGGGCGCATGGCCGCGAAGTAGAGCGGCACTATGTCGATGTTCTCGAGATAGATGTATTGCCAGATGTCCAGCTCGGTCCAGTTGGAGAGCGGGAAGACACGGATGCTCTCCCCCTTGTTGACCTGGCTGTTGTAGACACGCCACAGCTCCGGGCGCTGGTTTTTCGGATCCCAGCGGTGGGACTTGTCACGGAAGGAGTAGACCCGCTCCTTGGCCCGGGATTTCTCCTCGTCCCGGCGCGCCCCGCCGAAGGCGGCATCGAAGCCGTACTTGTTGAGCGCCTGCTTGAGCCCCTCTGTCTTCATGATGTCGGTGTGCTTGCCACTGCCGTGCACGAAGGGGTTGATGTCCATGGCCAGGCCGTCCGGGTTCTTGTGAACGATCAGATCCAGCCCGTACTTCTTGGCGGTCTCGTCCCGGAAGGTGATCATCTCCTTGAACTTCCAGTTGGTGTCGACGTGCAGCAGGGGGAAGGGGATCTTGCCCGGGTAGAAGGCCTTGCGGGCCAGGTGCAGCATGACGGAGGAGTCCTTGCCGATGGAGTACATCATCACCGGGTTTTCAAATTCGGCAGCCACCTCGCGGATGATGTGGATGCTCTCGGCTTCCAGCTGTTGCAGGTGTGTCAGTCTTTCACGGTCCATGTCTGGGTCCTCGGTTCATTGCTATCGCGCCTGCTCGGGGCGCAGTTCTGGTTCAGTTCGGTGCCGCCTTGGCCGCACCGTCAAATCGGTTGCTGTCGCGGCCTGCCCTCAGGCCAGGCTCACCAGCTTCAGTTCGTGGCGGCTCGCCTCTGTTTCGGCCTGTTCGCCACCCTGCTCGCCAAACCAGGCGAGCTGCTTGCGCAGAGCCACCACCTCGCCGATGACGATGAGCGACGGGCTCACCGCCTGCTCGGCCAATACGGCCAGGTCAGCCAGGGTGCCGGTCAGCACGCGCTGACGGGCGGTGGTGCCCCGCTCTATGATGGCGATGGGGGTGCCCTGGCCTCGGCCATGGCTCACCAGCTGCTGCTGGATGTGCTCGGAGCGCATCAGCCCCATGTAGATGACCAGCGTCTGCTGGGTCATGGCTAGCTGCTGCCAGTCGGGCTCCTTGCCCTCTTTCTGGCAGTGGCCGGTAATAAAGACGGCGCTCTGGGCATGGTCGCGGTGGGTGAGCGGTATGCCCGCATAGGCGGTGGCGCCGGCGGCGGCCGTGATGCCGGGCACCACTGAGAAGGGAACGCCCTCGCCCGCCAGCACTTCCAGCTCTTCGCCGCCGCGGCCGAACATGAAGGGATCACCCCCCTTTAGCCGCACCACACGGTTGCCCGCCCTGGCGTATTGCACCAGCAGGCGATTGGTCTCCTCCTGGGGCACGCTGTGGGCACCGGCCTTCTTGCCGACCGACACCAGGGTGGCGTCACGGCGCACCAGGTCCAGGATCTCCGGGGAGACCAGCTGGTCATAGAGCACCACTTCAGCCTGTTGAATCTGTTGCAGCGCCTTGAGGGTCAGCAGGCCAGGATCCCCGGGGCCCGCACCGACCAGCACCACCTCGCCCACTTCGCTTTGGGCCTTGTCGAGCCCCTCATTGAGCCAGCCCTCTGCCCCCTGCCAATCCTCTTTCTCAATCAGACCGGCGAGGGTGTTGGAGGCAAATGCCCGCTCCCAGAAGCGGCGGCGATCGGAGAGAGAAGCGAGCACCCGCTTGGCCTTGCCCCTCACCCGGCCCGAGAGCTCGGCCAGTCCGCCCAGATGGCGGGGCAGCAGACTCTCGAGTCGCTCGCGCAACAGGCGCACCAGTACCGGCGCCTTGCCGCCGCTGGAGACGGCCACCATCAGGGGCGAGCGGTCGATGATGGAGGGGAAGATAAAGCTGGAGCGCTCGGGGTCGTCCACCACATTCACAAAGAGCCCGAGCTGATTGGCGCTCTGATAGACGAGGGCATTGACCTCGAGGCTGTCGGTGGCAGCCACCACCAGGATCTGGCCGGCCAGATGGGCCGGGTCGAAGCGCGCCGCCAGATGGGTGAAGCGACCGGCAAATTCATGGAAGTCGGGCTCGAGCTCGGGGGAGACCAGGGTCAGCCGGGCACCTGCCGCCAGCAGCAGGCGCGCCTTGCGCAGGGCAACCTCGCCCCCGCCCACCAGCAATACCGGGCGGCCTTCCAACCTGGCAAACATAGGTAAATAATCCATCAGGGCCCACTCCTCGGCATACGACGACATCTGGGGCGACTATAGGCAGGAGTCCTTATCCCTCAAAATAATAAAAAATGCTCTTTAATGCGTTTTAGTAATTAGCAAAACCATGTCGTGGCAAAGGGGAGCGAATGTCCTTGTGGTGGTTCGCACCAGACCCTAGGCTAGTGAAAGTGTTTCATAAGGAGCTTTACCATGAATGAGTCATTGATTGTGCTGGGGATCTTCGTGTTCCTGGTGCTGGCCACCCTGAGCGCGGGCATCAAGATAGTGCCCCAGGGTTTCAACTGGACTGTGGAGCGCTTCGGCCGCTACACCCGCACCCTCTCCCCCGGTCTCAACCTGCTGATCCCCTATGTGGACAGAGTCGGCCACAAGATCATCATGATGGAGCAGGTGCTGGACATCCCGGCTCAGGAGGTGATCTCCCGGGACAACGCCAACGTCACCATAGACGCCATCAGCTTCGTGCAGGTGGTGGATGCCCGCAAAGGGGCTTATGAGGTCAACGATCTCACCAGCGCCATCCGCAATCTGACCATGACCAACATGCGGACAGTGCTGGGCGCCATGGAGCTGGACGAGATGCTCTCCCAGCGCGACACCATCAACGAGAAGCTGCTGCGCACCATGGATGCGGCCACCGCCCCCTGGGGCATCAAGGTGACCCGGATCGAGATCAAGGATGTGCGCCCGCCGCTGGCCCTGGTGGAAGCCATGAACGCCCAGATGAAGGCCGAGCGGCAGAAACGGGCCGAGGTGCTGGAGGCCGAAGGGGTGCGCCAGTCCAAGATCCTGAAAGCGGAAGGGGAGAAGCAGTCCCAGATCCTGAAAGCCGAGGGGGAACGCCAGGCCGCCTTCCTCGCCGCCGAGGCGCGGGAGCGGGCCGCCGAGGCGGAAGCCAAGGCGACCCATATGGTCTCCAAGGCCATCGCAGAGGGGGATATGCAGGCCATCAACTACTTCGTGGCCCAGAAATACACTGAGGCGCTGGCCCGCATCGGTGAAGGGCCCAACAGCAAGATCATCATGATGCCGCTGGAGGCGGGCAGCCTGATTGGCTCGGTGGCGGGCATGGCCGAGCTGTTCAACAAAGATGGCAAGGTCGGCAAGTCATGACAGCCCTGTTCGAGGGGCTGACCCACTGGCACTGGCTGGGGCTCGGTTTCGTGCTGCTGGCCATCGAGGTGCTGGGGTCGGTGGGCTTTCTGCTCTGGACCGGCATAGCCGCGCTAGAAGTCGGGCTGATCCTGCTGCTCTGGCCCTTCGGCTGGCAGGCCCAGCTGCTGCTGTTTGCGGCGCAGTCCCTGGTGACCACCTGGGCCTGGTGGCGCTGGCAGCACAAGCGCGACCGCTCGAGCCGCGATGCGGCCGCCCCCATCAACGAGCGGATGCAGAGCTATCTGGGGCGGGAGCTGACCCTGCTGGATGAGGTGAGCCAGGGAACCAGCCGGGTGCATCTGGATGACACCGTCTGGACTGTGCGCTGCCCTGTGCCGCTGCCGGCGGGCAGCCGGGTCAAGGTGGTGGGGGCCGACTCCCACATCCTGCTGGTCGAGCCGCTGCCCTGATCGCCGCCGCGCTGCCGGTCAGCTCGGCTCTTGCCCATAAAAAAACGGGCCCGGCGGTAACGCCGGGCCCGTTTTCAGATGAGGTGCAGGCTTAGTTGGCCTTGGCATCGCTCACTGCAGCTTCCGCCTTGGTGGCTACGTCAGCAGCAGCCTTCTCGACGGTAGCAGAGGCTTCGGAAGCAGCCTTCTCTACGGTAGAAGCAGCTTCGCTAACAGTTGCAGCAACGTCGGCGGCCGGAGTAGCAGCCGGAGCGGCAGCTTCTTCTTTCTGACCACAGGCGGTCAACATCAGACCCAGGATACCGGCTACCAGTACTTTGTTCATGTGCATACCCTCAAAAAAAGTGGAGAGATGGTCTTGATAACCATCACTGTGCGTCCTCACCCCCGGTAAAAGAGCCATACACCGAGGGCCAAGAGGCGCGCGAAATATAGCGCCATATGCCGCCAATGAAAACGCGTATCACAATAATATTTTCTCGTTGCCTGGATGAAAAGAACTACTGCAACGACAACTGTTAATGCAATACGCCACGATTGAGGCGCTCTCCCATGACAAAACAGCGCCATCAGGGCAATTGTTAGCCATCAATTGCCTTTTTATCTCGCCGGTCCGAGCCGACTCAGTCAGACAGCTTCTGACAAATCAGCCGTTTACCCTGGCTATGGCTCTCCTGAGCCAGATCCAGCAGCGCCATCACCGCCAGGGCTTCCGCCGCCGGCACCGGATTGGCCCCCTTGCCGGTGATGGCGGCACAGATACCGCGGTAATAGGCGCCATAGTCACCCGCTTCGCCCGCCACTGCGGTTTGCTGCGGCTGACCATCCAGGATGCGGCTGAGCAGACCCGGCTCGGGATCCCGGCCCCAGTCCGCCAGAGGCGGCCGCAGGCCGAGCTTGAGCTGCTCCTCCTGCACGTCCATGCCGAACTTGATGAAGGAGCCCGTGCTGCCGTGGATCACGAAGCGGGGCATGGTGGCGGACACCAGGCAGCTGCCGTGCAGGATCACCCGCAGCGCGCCATAGCCCAGCACCACGTGGAAGTAGTCATCGCTCAGCGCGCCCGGACGCTGCTGCGCCAGGTCCGCCTGGATCCAGTCTGGTTGGCCGAACAGTTGCAGCGACTGATCCAGGATGTGGGGGCCGAGATCGAACCACAGACCCGATCCCGGGCCGCCCGCCTCCCGCCAGCGCTGGCGTACCTCGGGACGATAGCGATCGAAGTGGGATTCAAACTGGGCGATCTGCCCCAGCGCCCCCTCCGCCAGCAGGCGGCGCACCGTGAGGAAGTCCCCGTCCCAGCGCCGGTTGTGGAAGATGCTGAGCAGCAGCTGTTGTTTATCCGCCAGCGCCACCAGCGCCTCGGCCTCGGCCAGATCCAGGGCGAACGGCTTGTCGATCACCACGTGCTTGCCAGCCAGCAACGCCTTGCGGGCGATGGGGGCATGGGTATCGTTCGGCGTGGCGATCACCACCAGATCGACAGTGCTGTCGGCCAGCACCTCCTCCAGCGAACCCACCAGGCAACCGGGTAACTCGGCCTGCACCTTGGCCGCATCCCGGCTCACCACCCAGCGCAGGGAGAGGCCCGGCGTGCTGGTCAGGAAGGGGGCATGAAAGGTCTGGCCTGCGAAACCGTAGCCCACCAGGGCGGCGTTGATTGTCTGACTCATGGGATTCTCCGCTGAACTCTGTCCATTATGATAAGCGTCTGGCGACTGCTCGCCCAAAAAACAAGGGGGCCGAAGCCCCCGCTTGCGCTCATCAGAGCACAGGATTTATTGCCAGTACAAGCGCCGTTATCCATCAAGCCACGGCGCTGTCAGCCCCTGTCATCAGGCTGCAGCGGATCAGGGCTGCAGGCAGAGCCGACGACCACGCCTGGTCAGCAACAGCAGCAGAGGCGGCAACAGCAGCCACATGTGCAGCGCCAGCTGATTGAGGGGATCCGGCATCAGCCAACCGGTCAGCCCAACCAAAGCACCGGAGCCGCTCATCTGGAACAGGCCGAGCAGGGCCGCCGCGGTGCCGGCGCAGTGACCAAAGGGGGCCAGCGCCATGCCGGCCGCCGCCCCCAGCACCATGGCAAAGCCGATGCTGGAGAAGAACACGGGTCCCATCATGGCCAGCGGATGCTCGATGTGCTGCACCAAGGTCAACGCGATGGCCGACAGGCAGATCACCAGCAGCCCGATGCGCAGGGTGCGCCTCGGTCCCACTCTGGCGATGAAGCGCGGCGCCAGGAAGCAGGCCAGGATGTTCAGCGCCGCATTGGCGGTAAACCAGTAGCTGAAACCGCTCATGTCGAGGCCGAGCTTCACCATCAACTGCACTGGCGCGGCTGTGACATAGGCCAGGATCACCGCCATCGCCAGCATGCAGAGGCTGGCGTTGAACAGGAAGCTGGGGGAGCTCAGCACCGGGCGGTAACGGGACCAGCTGATAAGGGCCCCCTCGCTGCTAGTCTCCTCGGGGCGGGTCTCCGGCATGCGCCACAGCAGCCAGCTGCCGACCACCACCGCATAACCGGCCATGAACCAGAAGTTCGCCGACCAGCCCGCCTTGGCGGTGAGCCAGCCGCCGAGCAGCGGCGCCAGCGCGGGGATGAAGCAGATGGCGCCGTTCAGGTAGGAGATCATCTGGCCGCTCTTCTTGGGGCCATAACTGTCACGCACCACGGAGAAGGCGGCGACCGAGGTGGCGCAGGCCCCGAAGCCTTGCAGCACTCGCGCCAGCATCAGCTCACCCAGGCTGGCGGCGAAGCCAGCGGCCAGGGCGCTCAGGCCATAGAGCAGCACGCCGCCCAGGGCGATGGGCTTGCGGCCGTAGCGGTCGGCGAGCGGCCCCACCAGCAGTTGGCCCAACCCCATGCTGAACAGGAACCAGGTGATGGTGCCCTGCATCAGCGTCACCTCGGCACCGAGCCGCTCGGCCATCTGCGGTATGGCAGGCAGATAGATGTCGATGGCCAGCGGGCTGAACAGCACCAGGAGTACAAGCAGAAGAATCAATGGCATCAGTCACCTCAAGCCTAGGGAATATCGATTGGTGCGCGAGTCTACTGACTCAGAGTAATGAATTGAAATGGTATTTAATCACTTTGGTTATTCCTATATGGAAACATGCATCTCATCCACTCCTCCGAGCAGCCCAGCTGCGACGCGGCATGCTCCCCTGTCGGGGGTAATTGGCGCTTTGACTAAACGCCCGCCCCGCATAGAATGCGCAGATTATTTTTTGCGGAGGTGCGTGATGAGCAAGCTTGTCCTGGCAACAGGTAACCAGAAGAAGGTGAAGGAGTTGGCCGCCATGCTGGCCGATATGAAGATCCAGGTGATCCCGCAGAGCGAATTTGCGGTCTCCGATGCCGAAGAGACCGGCACCACCTTCGTCGAGAATGCCATCATCAAGGCCCGCCACGCCGCCCGCATCACCGGCCTGCCCGCCGTCGCCGACGACTCCGGCCTGGAAGTGGATCTGCTGCACGGTCGCCCCGGCGTCTACTCCGCCCGCTTCGCCGGCGAACAGGCCAGCGACAAGGACAACATCGACAAGCTGCTGGGGGAGCTGCAGGGTGCCCCCGACTACCTCAAGAGCGCCCGCTTCTGGTGCGTGCTGGTCTACATGCGCCACGCCGACGATCCCACCCCCATCATCTGCCAGGCGAGCTGGGAGGGGATGATCATCGACGAACCCCGCGGCCAGCACGGCTTCGGTTACGATCCCGTGTTCTTCGTGCCCGATCACGACTGCACCTCAGCCCAGATGCCGAGCGAGCTGAAGAACCAGCTCAGCCACCGTGGTCAGGCGCTGGCCAAGCTGAAGGCCGCCCTGGCCGCGGCGCACTGAGTCCGGACAAGGCGCCGGGATACTCCGGCAAGCATTTCATCTACAATGGGGGCCGTCAGCCCCCGTTTTGATTTTTGATTATTGGAAACCCCATGCTGCAACTGCCGCCCCTCTCCCTCTATATCCATGTGCCCTGGTGCGTCCAGAAGTGCCCCTACTGCGACTTCAACTCCCACGCCCAGAAGGGGGAGCTGCCCCACCTCGAGTACGTGGCCGCCCTGCTGGAGGATCTGGATCTGGATCTGAAGTGGGCCCAGGGGCGAGCGCTCTCCTCCATCTTTATCGGCGGTGGTACGCCGAGTCTGTTGAGCGTGGAAGCCATGCAGACCCTGCTGGACGGAGTGCGGGCCCGCATCGCGCTGACCCCGGATTGCGAGATCACCATGGAGGCCAACCCCGGCACGGTGGAGGCGGACAAGTTCGCCGGCTTCAAGCGGGCGGGTATCAACCGCATCTCCATCGGGGTGCAGAGCTTCCAGCAGGAGAAGCTGAGCCGGCTCGGCCGCATCCACGGCCCGGAGGAGGCGCGCAAGGCCGCCGCCCTGGCCCACGCCATAGAGCTGCCCACCTTCAACCTGGATCTGATGCACGGCCTGCCGGATCAGAGCCTGGACGATGCCCTCTACGATCTGCAGCAGGCCATCGACTGCGCGCCGCCCCACCTCTCCTGGTATCAGCTCACCATAGAGCCGAACACGGCCTTCGCCTCCAAGCCGCCGCGGCTGCCGGAAGACGATCTGCTGTGGGACATCTATGAGCAGGGCCACGCTATGCTCACCGCCCAGGGCTACCACCAGTACGAGATCTCGGCCTACGCCAGGGAGGGCTATCAGTGCCGTCACAACCTCAACTACTGGCGTTTCGGCGACTACCTGGGGATCGGCTGCGGGGCCCACGGCAAGGTGACGGATCTCGCCAACCAGCGGATCCTGCGCAGCGCCAAGGTGAAGCATCCCAAGGGCTACCTGGACCCGGCCCGTCCCTACCTGGACAACCAGTGGCAGGTGACCGAGGACGATCTGCCGCTGGAGTACTTCATGAACCGGTTCCGGCTGTTCGAACGAGCCCCCAAGGCGGAGTTCGAGGCCTATACCGGTCTGCCACTGGAGCGGGTGGAAACCATGCTGGCCATCGCCCAGACCAAGGAGCTGATCGAAGACTTGGGGGATTGCTGGCAGCTGACGGCCCTCGGCCACCGCTACCTGAATGTGCTGCTCGAGCTCTTTATGGATGAGTGAGGTGGCTCCGGACCTTCCTCTCTCTCGATAACAAAACAGGGCGTCAATGACGCCCTGTTTTTGATCTGGCCACATCGGCCGGTAGAAACCCGCTCAGCAGCAGACGCGTTGCATCCGCTGTTGGCCGGGCTCCCACCGCTGGCCATGCTTGGCCTTGCGCTGATAACTGCCCTTGCCCTTCTTGCTCTGCTCGACTCTGGCCTGAAACAGCGGTGAGGTCACCAGCGCCTTCAGGTGATTGTCGTGGATGACGCCGCGCTGATGATCGTGCGCGGACTCGGCGGTGGCAGCGGCCACCTTCTGTTGCTTGGCCATATGACCCTCTTTCATTGACGAAGATAACGCCCCCTCTAGTTAACGAGGCGGTCAAAAACGCAGCGATTGTGCCTCCGGGCCCACCGCAGCGCAAGTCCCGCGCGAAGACAGGCAGCCGATGCGTCATGCGGGATGATAAACGACCCGCATCAGGCCACTCGGCAGCAGCTTGCTGCTCTGGGGCACCAGGGCCCCCGGCAACGGTTCGCCCCCGAACAGCGAGACGCCCTTGCCCAGCACCACCGGCACCCAGAACAGAGTCAGCTCGTCCACCAGCCCGGCCTGCAGGCCTTGCCGCACCACGGCGCCACCGTCCAGATAGAGGTGGCGGGTCCCCTCCTGCCACAGCTCCCTCAGCACCTGTGCCAGCTCCCCCTGTCGGAAGGAGACGTTGGCACGGGGCTCGGCGGGCCTGTGGGTCAGCACCACCAGTGGCTTGTCGCCGTAGGGCCAGTCGGGGAAGGCCAGCACAGTCTCGTAGCTGTTGCGCCCCATCAGCAGCACATCCGCGCTCGCCATCAGCGCGCTGTAGCCGGTCTCCTCCTGGGAGTCGCCGTTATAGGGACTCAGCCAGTCCAGATCATTCCCCTCCCCCGCGATAAAGCCATCGAGGGAGAGGGCCAGGAAGGCGGAGACCCTGGGCCGTCTGTGCTCCTTGCTTATGGACTCAGTGCTCATGATCGTGATGCTCATGGCGGGCCGGGGTGCCCGACTCCAGGGTCTCGAGGATGGCGCAGTGTTCGGCCGAGCGCGGCCCGCCGCAGCAGATGTTGGAGAGCTCCCGCAGGTTTTCGCGAAAACGGGTCAGTTCGATGATCTTCTGCTCCACCTGGGTCAGCTTGGCGTCGGCCACTGCCTTCACCTCCTGGCAGGTCACCCTGGCCTTGTTGGTGTCGAGATCCAGCAATTCACCTATATCGGCGAGGGAGAACCCCACCGACTTGGCGCGGATGATGAACTCCAGCCGTCGCCTGTCCTGCTCGCCATAGAGGCGGTAGCCGGACTCGTTGCGCAGGCCCGGCGAGATGAGCCCGTTCTTCTCGTAAAAGCGCAGGGTATCCGCCTTCACCCCGCACGCCTTGGCCAGTTCCCCGATCCGATACATGTCCCTCTCCCACTGGATATGGTACTCAATACAAAGCGGATTCCACTATCGCGCCTTTGCCTGTCGATTGCCAGCCAAAGGCAGGAAAGCGCTAGATAAAGGCGGACGGCAGGGTCATTTCCCGTCAAAACGCTGAAAAGACAAACGTTTCACAAAAAATGATCGGAAAACGTTTAACACCGCACCAGACAAGGCTTTGTCACTTTAAAAAATCCACCACGGCTCACATTTTTTGTGTAGAATACGCGCCCACAAGAGAGCGTCGCGTCAAGCGGGCATTTCCTAAAACGCTTTTGCCAGCATCCGGGCTTTTGGGCGAGAGTGATTTGCGAAATCCCCCACTTCCATTTATTTGGGGACTCTCTGTGCTGGGTGCGGCCAACGTGCGCCTGCCTCCCATAGAAGTTCCCGCATGCTGAGGACGATAGTGTGATGGAACAAGCTCGACCCATTCGCCGTGCACTGCTGAGTGTGTCTGACAAGACTGGCATCCTGGAATTTGCCAAGGCACTCAACGAGCGTGGCGTGGCCCTGCTCTCCACCGGCGGCACCGCCAAGCTGCTCGCCGACGCGGGTCTGCCGGTGACCGAGGTCTCCGACTACACGGGCTTCCCCGAGATGATGGATGGCCGGGTCAAGACCCTGCATCCCAAGGTGCACGGTGGCATTCTCGGCCGTCGCGATCGGGATGACGCCATCATGGCCCAGCACAATATCTCCCCCATCGACATGGTTGTCGTCAACCTCTACCCCTTCGCCGCCACCGTGGCCAAAGCGGGTTGTACCCTGGCCGACGCGGTCGAGAACATCGACATCGGTGGCCCGACCATGGTGCGCTCCGCCGCCAAGAATCACAAAGACGTGGCCATAGTGGTCAAGGCCGCCGACTACAGCCGGGTGATCGCCGAGATGGACGGCAACGGCAACAGCCTGACCCTCGCCACCCGCTTCGATCTCGCCATCGCCGCCTTCGAGCACACCGCCGCCTACGACGGCATGATCGCCAACTACTTCGGCACCCTGGTGCCCTCTTACGGCGACAACAAGGAAGGCGACGCCGAGTCCCGCTTCCCGCGCACCTTCAACAGCCAGTTCATCAAGAAGCAGGACATGCGCTACGGCGAAAACAGCCATCAGGCTGCCGCCTTCTATGTCGAGGAGCAGGCCGCACCGGGCTCAGTCGCAAGTAGCCAACAGCTGCAGGGCAAAGCACTCTCCTACAACAACATCGCCGACACAGACGCGGCGCTGGAGTGCGTGAAGGAGTTCAGCGAGCCGGCCTGCGTCATCGTCAAACACGCCAATCCTTGCGGTGTGGCCATAGGTGACGACCTGCTGACGGCCTACGATCGTGCCTACCAGACCGACCCCACCTCGGCCTTTGGCGGCATCATCGCCTTCAACCGGCCGCTGGACGGCGCCACCGCCGCCGCCATCGTCGCCCGCCAGTTTGTGGAGGTGATCATTGCCCCGAGCGTGAGCCAGGAGGCCCGTGACGCCGTCGCCGCCAAGCAGAACGTGCGTCTGCTGGAGTGCGGCCAGTGGACGGCACCGGCCCAAGGGTTTGACCTCAAGCGCGTCAACGGCGGCCTGCTGGTGCAGGAGCGCGATCTGGGCATGGTGACCCAGGGTGACCTGAAGGTAGTCAGCAAGCGCCAGCCGACCGAGGCCGAGCTGAAAGATCTGCTGTTCTGCTGGAAGGTGGCCAAGTTCGTCAAGTCCAACGCCATCGTCTATGCCAAGGACGGCCAGACCATAGGCGTCGGCGCCGGCCAGATGAGCCGGGTCTACTCTGCCAAGATCGCCGGCATCAAGGCCGAGGATGAAGGGCTGACAGTGGCAGGCTCCGTCATGGCCTCCGATGCCTTCTTCCCGTTCCGCGATGGCATCGACGCCGCCGCCGCCGCCGGCATCGCCTGCGTCATCCAGCCGGGTGGCTCGATGCGCGACCAGGAGGTGATCGACGCCGCCGACGAACACGGCATGACCATGGTGTTCACCAACATGCGTCACTTCCGTCACTGATGAGTCAGGGCCGCCACTGGCGGCCCTTTTGTTGTCTCTTTTCAACTGACTATTTTCAACCGCTTGTCCCAAGCGGTGATCACAAATAGAAGCGAGCGATACGATGAAAGTACTGATCATTGGTAACGGCGGCCGTGAGCACGCCCTGGCCTGGAAGGCCAAGCAATCCCCCATGGTGACCCGGGTGTTCGTCGCCCCCGGCAATGCCGGCACGGCCCACGAGGGCAGCATCGAGAACATCGCCATCGAGGCGACCGACATCCCGGCCCTGCTGGCCTTCGCCAAGGCTCAGCAGATAGGTCTCACCATAGTCGGACCGGAAGCGCCGCTGGTGAAAGGCGTGGTGGATGCCTTCCGTGCCGAAGGGCTCGCCATCTTCGGCCCGACCGCCGCCGCCGCCCAGCTGGAAGGCTCCAAGGCGTTCGCCAAGGACTTCCTGGCACGCCACGCCATCCCCACTGCCGACTACCAGAACTTCACCGAGGTAGAGCCCGCACTGGCCTACCTGCGCGAGAAGGGTGCCCCCATCGTCATCAAGGCTGACGGCCTGGCCGCCGGCAAGGGCGTCATCGTCGCCATGACCCTCGATGAGGCAGAGGAAGCGGTGCGCGACATGCTGTCCGGCAATGCGTTCGGCGACGCCGGCGCCCGGGTGGTGATCGAGGAGTTCCTGGACGGGGAAGAGGCGAGTTTCATCGTCATGGTGGACGGCGAGCACGTGCTGCCCATGGCCACCAGCCAGGATCACAAGCGGGTCGGCGACGGCGATACCGGCCTCAACACCGGTGGCATGGGAGCCTACTCCCCGGCCCCCGTGGTGACCGATGCGGTGCATCAGAGGGTGATGGAGCAGGTGATCATGCCGACCGTGCGTGGCATGGCGGCCGAGGGCAATGTCTACACCGGTTTCCTCTACGCCGGCCTGATGATCGATGGGCAGGGCAACCCCAAGGTGATCGAGTTCAACTGCCGCTTCGGTGACCCCGAGACCCAGCCCATCATGCTGCGCATGCGCTCCGATCTGGTGGAGCTGTGCCTGGCCGCCTGCGCCGGCAAGCTGGATCGGGTCGAAGCCATCTATGATCCCCGCGTCGCCATCGGCGTGGTGTTGGCGGCGGGCGGTTACCCGGGTGACTACCAGCAGGGCAAGCCCATCAGCGGCCTGCCGGTGGAAGAGGCGAGCGGCGAGAAGGTGTTCCATGCCGGCTCCCAGCTGGCGGGAGACACCATAGTCACCGCCGGTGGCCGCGTGCTGTGCGCCACCGCGCTGGGTCACACGGTCGCCGAGGCGCAGCAACGCGCCTATCAGCTGGCGGGCCGCATCCAGTGGGACGGGGTCTTCTACCGCACCGACATTGGCTGGCGCGCCATCGAGCGCGAACAGGCCAAGTAAGTCCGGTCGTTCGTACCCTGATGCGAGTGGGGCCTGCGGGCCCCTTTTTGTGCCTGGGATCCGGGAGCGGGGCTACTGGCCTGTCGCCAGAGCCACAGGCCGCGCAGTCCCCTGCACCAGCTCGCGCTCGCCCCAGTGAGTGCCGACGCCGGCGGCTCACGCTACCCCGCCGACGAGCCGAGCTCAGGCCGGCTTGCCTGCTATCCACCCAGCCCCATCAGAGCGCCCGTCCCTTCTGTCCTGCTACATGTCGTCAGCACAATGCACACATTTCGTCACAATTAGTCGCTTTTCAGCCATACATTTGACCCATTTTCATGGCATCATGCTAAATTAACCGCACTCAAATGAGTGCCATAAGAACCCACAATGTCGTAGTCCCATAAGGAAATCCCATGTTGAAAACTGTGCGCCCCCTGCTGTTGCCCCTGATGTTTGGCCTGATGACCCTGCCCGCCATGGCAGGCGATCTGGAGCAGCCGATGAAGAAGATCGGCTTCAACTACAAGCAGGCACTCAAGGCCAGCGATGCCGCCACCATGGAGAAGCACATCAAGGAGATGAAGGCCCAGCTCGACATCGCCAAAGAGCAGAACATGCCCACGGCCAAGAAGGAGAAGTTCCTCGAAGGCATGGGCGAGGTGCAGACCGAGCTGGACGCCAGCCTGGCCGCCCTGCAGGCCGGTGATGAGGAGAAGGCCCGCGCGCATCTGGCCAAGGTCAACGACCTGAAGAAGGAGTACCACACCTATGCCAAGCAGAAAGGCTGAGTCTTTTCGCTGGGATAGCCTGGTCCGCCTCATTCACTGGGGGGTGGCGGCGGCCTGCGTCGCCAACCTCTGGTTCAACGAGGCGGGAGAGACCTGGCACGAGCGGCTCGGCTATCTGGCCATCATCCTGATCAGCCTGCGGCTGGGGTGGGGACTCTCCTTCGCCAGGGGCCACGCCCGCCTGAGCGCCCTCATCCCGAACCGGGAGGACTTCCGCCAGCAGGCCCTGGCGCTGCGTGAACGCGCCCCCGCCGCCCCCGGCCATCACGGCAGCGGCAAGCTGGCGGTCTGGGCACTCTGGCTGCTCATCCTGGCTACCGCGGGCACCGGCTGGTTTCAAAACACCGAGCCGGGGTTTGAACTGGGGGCCGACGACTGGCATGTCTGGTGTACCTGGGCGCTGCAGGGACTTATTGCCCTGCACCTGTGCGCCATCGTCTACACCTCCTGGCGCCAGCGCAGCAATCTGTTGGCCCGCATGCTGCCGATGCGCCAGCGCGCCGCCCCGGTCCGACAGCAAGAACCACACTCCTGATCCCGAGAACCCATGGCAGGGCGATGTGCATTCGCCGCGCCCTGCCATCGCTGACCCGCTAACACCTTCGCCTGCATAGGGGAGCACTCCCCTCCTCTCTCCCTGCTATTCCCCTCCTCACCACGACCGAAAACCCATCGGCACTGGCACCGGATGGCGGTGCTGAGCCGCCTCGTTCACCCCGCACAGCCGAGAGCCGACAAGTGCCATATGAAAGCATTTTCATTCACAGTTTTTAACTAATTACGCCTGCTCGATTTTCAACCAGCTGGATTTCATCAATGCTACTGAACCGAACGAGAGTTGTTCGTCGTCCGTTCGAGATTCAGGCAGTGAAAACCAATAACAAAATCGAAGGGAAAATCGTCATGCACAACACACTGTTTCGAACCGCCCTGCTCGCCGCGGCGCTTGGCTCATTCAGCCACTCCGCCACCGCCGAAGGCGTCATGGTCCATCTGTTCCAATGGAAGTTCAACGACATCGCCAACGAGTGCGAGACGGTGCTCGGTCCCAAGGGGTTCGGGGGCGTCCAGATCACGCCGCCGGCCGAGCACAAGCAGGGGAGCGAGTACTGGTGGACCGTCTACCAGCCGGTCAGCTTCAAGAATTTCAACAGCTTCGGTGGCAGTGAGGCGGAGCTCAGGAGCATGATCACCCGCTGCAACGCCGCCGGGGTCAAGATCTACGCCGACGCCGTCTTCAACCAGCTGGCCTCGGGCACGGCCACCGCCACCGGCGGCGGCAGCTACAACTCCGGCCAGTTCCAGTATCCCCAGTTCGGTTACAACGACTTCCACCACAGCGGTGACATCACCAACTACGGCGACAGCAACAACGTCTGGAACGGCGCCCTCTACGGCATGCCGGATCTGAACACAGGATCCACCTACGTGCAGGAGCAGATCGCCACCTACATGAAGACCCTGCTCGGTTGGGGGGTTGCCGGTTTTCGCGTCGACGCGGCCAAGCACATGGCCCCCAGCGAGGTGAAGGCGATCCTCGACAAGGCAGGCAGTCCCAAGGCCTATCTGGAGGTGATAGGTGCCGGTGGGGAATCCGCCGAGATCCAGCCCAACCGCTACACCTATATCGACAGGGTCACCGACTTCAAATACGGCACCAGTCTCGCCGCCAACTTCAACGGCCAGATCAAGAACCTCAAGACCCTGGGGGAGAGCTGGGGCCTGCTCCCCTCCGACAAGTCCTTCATCTTCGTGGTCAACCACGACCGCGAACGCGGCCACGGCGGTGGCGGCATGCTCACCTTCATGAACGGTGGTCGCTATGAGTTGGCCAACGTCTTCATGATGGCCTGGCCCTATGGCTGGAAACAGGTGATGTCAGGCTACCGCTTCGCCGACATGGGCAAGTACGAGACCGACAAGGGCGCGCCGGGCAGCACGCCCTGCTCCGACAGCCAGTGGAACTGCGAACAGCGCCGTCCGACCATCATGAACATGGCCCTGTTCCACAACAGGACCGAGGGCACTGCGGTCAGCAACTGGTGGGACAACGGCAACAACCAGATCGCCTTCAGCCGGGGTGACAAGGGCTTCGTCGCCATCAACAACGAGAGCGGCAGCCTGGTGGCCTCGGTGCAGACCGGTCTGCCGGCCGGCGAGTACTGCAACATCTTGAGCGGCAACGATTACTGCAGCGGCGCCTATATCCAGGTCGACGGCAGCGGCAAGGCCAGCCTGAACCTCGCAGGCATGAAGGCCGCCGCCATCCTGGCCGGCTGTACCAAGGCCAGCCCTTGCGGTGGGACAGCCCTGCCGGGCAACAGGTTCAGCAGCCTGTACCTGCGCGGCACCCACAACGCCTGGGGCAACACCCCCATGCAGGTGGATGCCAACCGCATCTGGTCCGCCATCATCAACCTGACCGGCGCCGGTGATGCCACCGGGGCCCAGCGCTTCAAGTTCGACGTCTTCGGCAACTGGACCGAAAACTATGGCGACAACGAAGGGGATGGCATCGCCGACAAGGGCAGCACCAAGGACATCTACCTCAGTGGCGTCGGCCAGTATCGTGTCTCCCTCAAGGAGAGCGATCTCAGCTACACCCTGACCGCCCTGAATGCCAACCAGGCCCCTGTCGCCGTCCTCTCGCCCAAGGCCATCAGCGTCAAGCTGGGGGAGAGCGTGGTGTTCGATGGCTCAACCTCCAGCGATGATGCCGGTGTGGTGAGCTACGGCTGGTCCACCGGCGGCAGCGCCCAGACCGAGACAGTCCAGTTCGATACCCAGGGCTCCCACACCGTCACTCTGACCGTCACCGACGCAGAGGGGCTGACCGCCAGCGCCAGCGCCACCGTGAACGTCACCGACAGCAACGGCAGCTACACCAGCGTGCTGCCGACCCTGAACTTCCGTGGCACCCCCAACGGCTGGGGCGCACTGGCCATGACCCTGATCGCCGACAATCAGTGGGAGGCGCAAGTCAGCTTCGACGGTCAGACCAACCAGCGCTTCAAGTTCGACGTCAAGGGGGACTGGAGCCAGAACTACGGCGATACCAACAAGGATGGCGTGGCCGAGCAGGCCGGTGCCGACATCGCCACCACTGTCACCGGCCTGTACCGCGTGCGCTTCAACGACCAGAGCCTGCAGTACAGCCTGAGCCCGGTCAGCGTCGGCTATGCCAAGAACTTCGCCAGCCTGAACCTGCGCGGCACCCCCAACGGCTGGGGCACCACCCCCCTGACCCTGGTCGGCGACCACCTGTGGCAGGCCAGCGTCACCTTCAGCGGCGCCGGTGATGCCAACGGGGGTCAGCGCTTCAAGTTCGACGTCAAGGGGGACTGGACCCAGAACTACGGCGACAGCAACCAGGACGGCGTGGCCGAGTCGGCAGGGGCCGACATCACCAGCGCGGTGATCGGTGCCTATCTGGTTCGCTTCAACGACCAGACCCTGGCCTACAGCCTGAGCGCCCAGTAAGCCGGCGAGGGGTGGTGACGCCCCGCGCCTGCATGCTCCACCAGCATGGCCTCCTCCCCCTGGGCAGGAGGCCTTTTTTATGGCTATGTCCCAATTACGTGTTGCATGGGGCGCCCAAGCGCCTCATGCAAGCAACGTGGAACATCCACTTCCCGCCCATAACGCTCCAGCATCCGTCGCCAGCCCAGATAATTCCTCAGATAGTGGG
>NZ_JAHUXD010000017.1:0-55437 GCF_019218705.1 Aeromonas sp. sif2433 | reverse complement strand
GACGATTTAGCAGAAGCTAGCCAAATTGCGGAGCGGTAGTTCAGTTGGTTAGAATACCGGCCTGTCACGCCGGGGGTCGCGGGTTCGAGTCCCGTCCGCTCCGCCAATGATTAAGAAGCCCAGTCGAAAGACTGGGCTTTTTTTCATGTCTGCAATTTGCCATCAAGGCGCACGGCTTTGGCGCAATGCCAAGTCGCTGAGACATTATCCGTAAACATTGCACCATCCCATCCATCCCTATCCCATTCCTCTGCCAACCTGGCTGAATTCAGCCCCTACTTGATACGCCATTAGCATGTCGCAGGGCGGTGGAGAGGTGGCTGGCAGGATGCCTCGCCGTTCAAGGTTTGCCTGATATGCGTAAAAGAGATAAGCAAAGCGCTATTTCTTTCTTCCTGGCATATGAAGGAGGAGGCATTCTGTACTCAACCCAACGATATGGAGTATCACCATGAAACTGCGAATGACCGCCCTGACCCTGTTATCCCTGCTGGCACTCGGCCAGGCCAATGCCGCCGAGATCCGTCTGCTCAACGTCTCCTACGATCCGACCCGGGAGTTGTTCCAGGCATATAACGGTGCCTTCGCCAAGGAGTGGAAAGCCAAGACTGGCGATGATGTGGTGGTTAGCCAGTCGCACGGTGGCTCCGGCAAGCAGGCTCGCGCCGTGGTGGACGGACTGGAGGCCGATGTGGTGTCGCTGGCGCTGGCCTATGACGTCGATGCCGTGGCCAAGGCGGGTCTCACCGCCGCGGACTGGGAGAGCCGCCAAGCCAACAATGCGTCTCCCTATACCTCCACCATCGTCTTCCTGGTGCGCAAGGGCAATCCCAAGCAGATCAAGGACTGGGATGATCTGGTGCGCAAGGATGTGTCTATCGTGACCCCCAACCCCAAGACCTCCGGCGGGGCGCGCTGGAACTATCTGGCGGCCTGGGGCTATGCCCTGAAGAAGAGCGGCACTGAGGAGGGGGCCAAGCAGTTCGTCGGCGATCTGTTCAAGAACGTGAAGGTGCTGGATTCCGGCGCTCGTGGCGCGACCACCAGCTTCATCGAGCGTGGCCTCGGCGACGTCTTGCTGGCTTGGGAAAACGAGGCACTGCTGGTGCTGGGGCAGCCAGGTACCAGTGACAAGTTTGAACTCGTGGTGCCGTCTGTCTCCATCCTGGCAGAACCGCCGGTCGCCGTGGTGGACAAGGTCGCCAAGAAACACGGCACCGAAGTCGTCGCCAAGGCCTATCTCGACTACCTCTACTCCGACGAGGGTCAGCGGATCATCGCCAAGTATCACTATCGTCCCAGCAACCCGGCGATCCTGAAGGAGACCTCGGCTCAGTTCCCCACGCTGACTCTGTTCACCGTCAAGGATCTGGAAGGGGATTGGGACAAGGCGCAGAAGAAGCACTTCGCCCAGGGCGGACTGTTTGACCAGATCTACCAACCGGGCAGCTAAGCCGCGCTGGCCCCTGTGCCAGCAGATAGGAGCACCATGATGAACAAGATCCTTCTGGTTCCCGGTCTGCACAACAGTGGGCCGGATCACTGGCAGAGCCGCTGGCATCAGCACTTCCCCCACTGGCAGCGGATGGTCGGTCTGCCATGGGACAAGCCGGACCTCACCGTCTGGAGCGCCAAACTGGCGAGTAAACTCAGGAGCCGGCGCAGCCAGGTTCACCTGGTGGCGCACTCCTTCGGGGCACTGACGGCCATCGCCGCCGCCAGGCTGCAACCGGAGAAGGTCGCCTCGATCCTGATAGTGGCGCCTGCGGATCCGGCTCGCTTCGGCATCCCGGACGAGGCACTGGCAGGCTCCGTCAAGGTCTCTGCCCAGCTCATCGCCAGCCGCAACGATCCCTGGATGACGTTCGAGCGGGCCGAGTACTGGAGCCGCCAGTGGCAGGTGCCGTTGTTCGATGCCGGCGAGGTGGGCCATATCAATGCCCAGTCCGGTCATGGGGAGTGGGGCCAGGGGCTCAATCTGCTGGGTACCCTCTATCGCCGGGCCGAGATGGTGGTCGAGCCGGTGCCTGCGGAATGGGGCAAGCGGGCGGCCCTCAGTTTTCGTTAACCCTTCACCATCAGACACGGCAAGGAGGCTCACCGCCATCAGATCATTCGTCATCTCCGTCAGCGTGCGCTCGTCGCGCTGACCTCAGGTTTCAAGGTTCCACGGCTCCGTTTGGTTAGGTCTTTTATTTATATAAAAGACCTTTTTTATTTTTACTGGGCTAAAGGCCTTGTTCCGCCGTCGTTAGACAAAAAAGTGATTAGCAAAGGCGTTATTGGTGTTTGTTGCCCCTGGCAGGAGTGAGCAGAATCGCTATATCGAAAGATGTTTATAACAAATGGATGTGTTATGCGATTAAGTTCTTATTCCGTCCTGCCAGGCCTGGGCCCGACGCTGGGCTTCAGCCTGCTCTACCTGAGCATACTGGTGCTGCTGCCACTCTCGGCGCTGGTGCTGTTTGCGGTGAACCACCTGAGCGCCGCCGAGTTCTGGCAGGTTATCGGCTCTCCCCGGGTACTCGCCTCCTTTAGGCTCAGCTTCGGGGCGGCCTTCATCGCGGCCCTGCTCAATAGCCTGTTCGGCCTGATCCTGGCCTGGGTGCTGGTGCGTTACAGCTTCCCCGGGCGTCGCCTGGTGGATGCGCTGATCGACCTGCCATTCGCCATGCCCACCGCGGTGTCCGGTATCGCCCTGTGCGCCATCTTCGCCCCCAACGGCTGGATCGGCCAGTGGGTCGCCCCCTTTGGCATCGAGCTCGCCTACAACCCAATCGGGGTGGTGATCGCACTCACCTTCATCGGTCTGCCCTTCGTGGTGCGCACCCTGCAACCCGTGCTGCGGGAGGCTGAGAGCGAGCAGGAGGAGGCCGCCGCCAGCCTGGGTGCCAACCGCTGGCAGACCTTCGCCCGGGTGCTCTGGCCCACCCTGATCCCGGCGCTGCTCACCGGCTTCGCGCTGGCGTTTGCCCGCGGCGTGGGGGAGTACGGCTCCGTCATCTTCATCGCCGGCAACCTGCCCATGGTGTCCGAGATAGCACCGCTGATGATCATGAGCCACCTGGAGGAGTACGACTACGCCGGCGCCTCCGCCATCGCCGCCGTCATGCTGCTCATCTCCTTCATCCTGTTATTGCTGATCAACAAGTTGCAAGCCTGGAGCTGGGCCCGCATCGGAGGGAGCCGGATATGAACACCTCTACCATTACCCTGGACACCGTTGTCCAGACGAGTGCGGCGGAGCGACATCAGGCCGTCACCCGCGAGCCGGTCTGGGTCAAGTGGCTGCTGATCGTACTCGGACTTGGCTGGTTCGCCGCGCTCTTGCTGCTGCCGCTGGCGACCGTCTTCATCCAGGCATTGTCACCGGGATTGGTCTTCTTCTGGCACGCCATCAGCGAGCCGGATGCCCTGAGCGCGCTCGGGCTCACCGCCCTGGTGACCCTCTGCTCGGTGCCGCTCAATCTGCTGTTCGGGCTCGCCGCCGCCTGGGCCATCGCCCGTTTCCGTTTCCCGGGCCGACAGTTGCTCATCACCATCATCGATCTGCCGTTCTCGGTCTCGCCGGTGATAGCGGGGCTGATGTTCGTGCTGATGTTCGGCAGTCGCGGCTGGTTTGGCGACTGGCTCAGCGAGCACGACATCAAGATCATCTTCGCCACCCCGGGGATCATCCTGGCGACCACCTTCATCACTGTGCCCTTCGTGGTGCGCGAGCTGCTGCCGCAGATGGAGGCCCGCGGGCCGGAAGAGGAGGAGGCCGCCATCATGCTGGGGGCGAGCGGCCTGCAGATGTTCTGGCGGGTGACCCTGCCCGGCATTCGCTGGAGCCTGATGTATGGGGTGCTGCTCTGTACCGCCAGGGCGGTGGGGGAATTTGGTGCCGTCTCTGTGGTGTCGGGCCACATTCGCGGCCAGACCAACACCCTGCCGCTGCACATCGAGATCCTCTACAACGAGTACCAGACCGGCGCCGCCTTCGCGGTGGCCAGCCTGTTGGCCCTGTTCGGGATCTTCACCCTGCTGGGGGAGACACTGTTGGCCAGGTTGCGTGGTCAGCCCACCAAATCCCATTGATATGGATTCGGGGATTATTGCGCGAGTGGCTCGGCGGAGTGCTCAGCCCAACCCAATCCACCACTGATTTCGATTTTACGGTTTACGAGAGGCAGCCATGAGCATTCAGGTCCAAGGACTCAACAAGCACTTTAACCAATATGCGGCCCTTGCCGACATCAACCTCGACTTTCACGACGGTGAACTGGTGGCGCTGCTGGGGCCGTCCGGCTGCGGCAAGACCACGCTGCTGCGCATCATCGCCGGGCTGGAGCAGGCCGACAGCGGCAACGTCATCATCCGGGGGGAGGATGCCTCCGCCCTCCATGTGCGCGAGCGCAACGTCGGCTTCGTGTTTCAGCACTATGCGCTGTTCCGCCACATGACGGTGTTCGAGAACGTGGCGTTCGGCCTGCGGGTCAAGCCGAGGAGCGAGCGCCCGAGCGAGGCTGCCATCCGCAGCCGGGTCAAGGAGCTGCTGGATCTGGTCCAGCTCAGCCACGTGGCCGACCGTTATCCGACCCAGCTCTCCGGTGGCCAGCGCCAGCGGGTCGCCCTGGCCCGCGCCCTGGCGGTGCAGCCCAAGGTGCTGCTGCTGGATGAGCCGTTCGGCGCCCTCGACGCCCAGGTGCGCAAGGAGTTGCGCCGCTGGCTGCGCGAACTGCACGACGAGCTGCACGTCACCAGCCTGTTCGTGACCCACGATCAGGAGGAGGCGCTGGAGGTGGCGGATCGGGTGGTGCTGATGAATGCCGGCTGGGTCGAGCAGATCGGCACCCCGGCCGAGGTTTATGACCAGCCCGCCAGCTCCTTCGTGCACAGCTTCCTCGGCAGCGTGAACCTGTTCCGCGGCCGGGTGGCGGAGCAGGGGCTCGGCATCGGCGAACAGCGGCTGGGGGGATCCGCCATCTCCCATCTGGCCCAGGGCAGTGCCGCCATCGCCTATGTGCGACCCCACGAGTTGGAGATCCTGCCCGCCGATGCGCCCGGTGGTATCAGTGCCACCATCACCCGCCTGCTGCCCATGGGGCCGCGGATCCGGGTCGAGCTGCGCGGCACCGGGGATACCCAGGGGGCGCATTTCGAGGCCGAGCTGAGCAAGGAGGCCGCCCGGGCCTTCGCGCCGGGTCAGGGGGTGCGCCTGGTGGCCAAGCAGGCGCAGCTCTATCCGGACTATCAGATCTGATGGAGCGGACTCCGTTCGTGGCTGTTAAGGCTCGGCTCTATCCCAAATCATCAGATCTGAGGGAGCCGAATTTGTGGTGGGGAGGCTTGGATCTTATCCCCGGAAGAGCGGTGGCGGCTTGCCCGTGCCGGTTACACAGTTTCAGGTTTGCGGCCCGGCATGAGCCTGGGCTGGCAATAAAACAAGAAGGCGGCGGCGGGGCAGACCCGACGGCCGGTCAGCGCAGGAGGCGATGACGTGAATTTTCAGCAACTACGCATTATCCGGGAGGCGGCGCGGCGGGACTACAACCTGACCGAGGTTGCCAACGCCCTGTTCACCTCCCAGTCTGGGGTCAGCCGCCATATCCGCGAGCTGGAGGAGGAGCTCGGGCTGGAGCTGTTCATCCGCTATGGCAAGCGACTGCTCGGCATGACGGAGCCGGGCAAGGAGCTGCTGGTGATTGCCGAGCGGATCCTCAACGACGCCAACAACATCCGCAAATTGGCCAGCACCTTCGCCAACCGGGATTCGGGCCGGCTGTTGGTGGCGACCACGCACACCCAGGCGCGCTACGCCCTGCCGCGGGTGGTAAAGGCCTTTCGCGAGCAGTTCCCGCTGGTGCAGCTGGAGCTGCGCCAAGGCGGGCCGGAGGAGATAGTGCGGCTGGTGCAGACCGGCGAGGTGGATATCGGCATCAGCAGCGAGCAGCTCGACAAGAGCGAAGGGGTGGTGGCCTTCCCCTACTACCGCTGGCATCACAACATAGTGGTGCCCGAGCAGCATCCCCTGACCGCCGAGCGGGAGCTGACCCTGGAGGCGTTGGCGAACTGGCCCATCATCACCTATCAGGCCGGGTTGACCGGCCGGGCGCGGGTGGATGAGGCCTTCGCCGAGGCGGGGATAGCGCCGCAGATCCTGCTGACCGCCCAGGACTCCGACGTCATCAAGACCTATGTCGAGCTGGAGATGGGGGTCGGCATACTGGCGGACATGGCGTTCGACGCCCAGCGTGACAAGGGACTGGTGCAGCTCGATGGCAGCCGGCTGTTCGCACCGCACACCGCCTGGATCGGGCTCAAGCAGGGGCAATTCCAGCACAACTTCGCCTGGCAGTTCATCCAGCTCTGCAACCCGGAGCTGGCGCTTGCCGAGATCCAGGCCCGCGCCATGAGCCACGAGCCGGCCCTCGATTACCAGATCTGAATGGGCTGACATGCCATAAACAAACAGGGAGCCATCGGCTCCCTGTTTGTTTATCTGTCGACGCGCGTTATTTCAGTTCGGTCCAGGCATCCTGCCAGTTGCTGCCCACGCCGGGCTCATACTGGGTGGCCGAGCTGGACCAGATAGTGCACCAGCCGCTGTAGGGGTAGGGCTTGCACTGATACACCTTGCCGTTCTTGGGCTGCAGCACCTTGGTGCCCGCGGTGTAGGACTTCAGGCCCTCCGGGAAGCTGAACTGGTAGTCACCGCCGCTGGCCGGATCCTTGAACATCAGATCCAGGGTCTGCTGCAGCGGCTCGCCACCCGCCTTGGGTTTGCCCTCGATCACCAGCTGGTGGTGACCCGCGCTCAGGCCGCTCACCGGCATGGTGAAGCTCTGGCTGCTGTCCTTGATGTCGGCGCCGGTCTGGCCCTTGGCGACACCGCCATGGTCATACAGGGTATTGGTGACGGCGAGGTCCCCTTGCGCCGTGACGGTGAAGGCCAGGGTGACGCTGCCGTTGTCGAGCAGGTACTCGCTCTCCAGGCCGCTCACGGTGATGCCGTTGCCCACCGGCGGTTGTTGCTGTTCGAGCTGGATCTCGACCCGTTGCAGGTTGCTGCCCGCCTTCAGGTAGATGGGGTTCTGGCCGTAGACCGGGTTGAACTGGCCGTCGCCGCCCTGCTGACCGGCACGGATCTGGCTCTGCTCGGCGTTGATCTTGCCCGCCAGATCGTGAGCCCAGTTGTTCTTCTGGCCCTGCTCGGCGTTGGCGATGGTCAGCACTGTCTGCAGATCGGTGCGCTCGCCGCTGGCGTCGAACACCCGGGTCCTGGCCTTGTCGCCGGCCGCGAGATCGGTGGAGGGGTAGATGGTCCCGCCCTGGCTCCAGCTCAACGGGGGCTGGGTGCCGCCTTCGAAGCGGGCGTCGATCAGGTTGTAGAAGCTGTTGGCGGTATCGCCCACTTCCCACACCCCGAGAATGACCTGGTAGCCGGTGCGTGCCGGCAGGGTGCACTGGTGGGTGACCTGCTTGGGTGGCTGCACCATGTTGCCTTCGATCACGCAGAATGGATTGAGATCGAAGGAGTCGCGGGTCAGCGGCTGGTTCGGGTTCCAGTCCTGCTTGGTGAGGTAGTAGCGCCAGTTGCGGGTCACGTGGTTGGCGGTGAAGCTCCAGCTGATGGCGAAGGGCCCGGCCTGCACCTCGCGCTTGGTCCAGCGATCGCTGGTCTGGGCATTGAGCTCACCAAATTGCGGGTGGCCGGCCGAGGCGATCTGGCCGTCGGCGGGGCCGCCGTTGGGGAAGCCGGACGGTGCCTCCAGGCTCTGGGGCTCCCACTGGATGGCGCCACACTGGCTGTTGCCGCCGGTCTTGCACAGATAGTTGCGCCCCTCCGGCTGGTTGATATAACCGTGGGCGAGTGCGCCGCCACTGGCCAGCAACGCCAGCGCTGCGGCCACATGATTGAGTTGAATTTTTGCTGCCATACATTCCTCTGTTCGGTGATGTGGGCAGTCAAGTTGGCAGGGGAAATCCCCGATACACACCTGGGTGTGGCAACCCCGCTATCCTGGACGACATGTCTTTAGACCGGAGGCTTTGCGTCCTGGCCTTTCAACCAGTTTGCCAAATGACTACATAAATGGTCATGGTGTCGCGTTTGAAGACGACGACATCATCATGACTTATTTTGATTAAATTATTAAGTGTAAATCTTTACGGTTCGACTCATCGGAGTAGTGCCATTACTTAACTTTCTGTTTTTGCATAGGTATTCCCCTGCTCATCTTCACTGCCCCGGGTTGTTGTTCTGATTAATATTCAGATTTCACGCATCTTATGCCGAGGCGGCATCCCCTTGCCGACCCTGGACTCCATGGCAGGGGAGGGATCCTGGATCGAGGTGGATCCTTTATGGCTCAGCCGGCTGCCGAGGATCGCGGGATGTCCGCTCATGACCCCATGAGCAGCAGACAGACAGGCCCACTTTTGATAGCGTGATAACGCGCATCCCGGCGCACGTTTGTCCCGGCCCCGACCGGGGAGGGACACCACCAAAAAGGAACGGATGGCCAGACGCCACCGATAACAAGAGGGAATTTATGAGTTCCATTGCCAGGAATTACCTGAACCAGCTCAATGCCGACTACCTGCGGGTGCACAGGCGCAAGGAGGATCTGTTCTGGTCCACCTATATGGGCACCAGCGACGATCAGGCCGGCTTCACCGCCGCCGAACAGGCCTACAAGGCGTTCTGTGCCAATCCGGCGCGGCTGCCGGAGCTGAGGGAGATGCTTGCCCAGGCCGACGGGGCTGATCTCAGACGCGGCCTGGGGGGCTGGATCGCCTTCTTCGAGTGCAACGTCATCGAGGACCCGGCGGCGGCGGCCCTGATGGACGAGCTGGTGGTCGCCGAGGCGGACCTGTTCGCCCGTCGCAAGGGCTTGAAGCTGAGCCTGCTGGACGAGCAGGGCCGCCAGGTGGCCGGCAGCCTGCCGGCGGCCAGCACCAGCCTGGCCGCCAGCCCGAGCGAGGCGGTACGCCAGAGTGCGCTCGACATGTTCCACAGCCTGGAGCAGTGGGTGGTCGACCATGGCTACCTGGACGTAGTGGCGCTGCGCAACCGCTTCGCCCGCGCCATGGGCTATCGCGACTACTTCGATTACAAGGTGCGCAAGAACGAGCAGATGAGCCCGGAGCAGCTGTTTGCGGTGCTGGATGACTTCATCGAACGCACCGAAGAGCGGGTGCACCTGAGCCTGGCCGAGCTGAAGGCGGCGAAGGGGGCGGCGGCGCTGCTGCCCCACAACCTGCGCTACTTCGTCAGCGGCGACGTGACCCGCCAGCTCGACCCTTACGTGCCCTTCTCGCGGGCGCTGCAGGATTGGGTCGAGAGCTTCCGCCGGCTCGGCATCCAGTATCGGGAGGCGACCCTCACCCTGGACTTGCTGACCCGGGAGGGGAAATACGAGAACGGCTTCTGCCACGGCCCGGTGCCAAGCTTCTGGCAGGAGGGGCAATGGGTGCCGGCCGTGGTCAACTTCACCAGCCTGGCCAATCCGTCCCAGGTGGGCAGCGGCTGGAGCGGCCTCAACACCCTGTTCCACGAGGGGGGCCACGCCGCCCACTTCGCGAACGTGACCGGCAACGCCCCCTGCTTCTCCCAGGAGTTCCCGCCCACCTCCATGGCCTATGCCGAGACCCAGTCCATGTTCTGCGACAGCCTGCTGGACGATGCGGACTGGCTCAAGCGCTATGCCAGGAGCGAGAGCGGGGAGCCCATCCCGGATGCGCTCATCGGGGCGATGATAGAGGCGCGCCAGCCATTTCGCGCCTTCAACGAGCGCCAGATCGCGCTGGTCTCCTACTTCGAGCGGGATCTCTACGCCATGGCCGATGGCGATCGCACCCCGGCCGCGGTGCTGGCGCTGGCGCGCCGCTGGGAGCGCAAGATCCTGGGGGTGGAGAGCCCGCGGCCGCTGCTGGCGATCCCGCACCTGCTCAACCAGGAGTCGGCCTGCGCCTACCACGGCTACCTGCTGGCGCTGATGGCGGTGGAGCAGACCCGTGCCTACTTCCTGCGGCGCGACGGTTATCTCACCGACAACCCGCGCATCGGACCGGATCTGGCCGCCCATTACTGGGGGCCGGGCAACGGCATGACCCACGATCAGACCCTGCAGAGCCTCACCGGGGAAGGCTTCAGCGCCGCTCCCCTGGCCCGGGTCTGCAACCAGAGCGTGGCCGAGGCCTGGGAGCTGGCATCGGCCAGCATGACGGCAGCGCGGCAGCGGCCACCCGCCGGCGAGGGGAGCCCGCTCAATGCCCGCATCCGGGTGGTGCACGGGGAGGCGCTCATCGCCGACAACAGCGAGTCGGAGGTGCGCATGCTGGCCGACTTCGAGGCCTGGATCCGGCGCCACTACCAGGCCGAGCCAGCTTCTATCGGCTAAGGGATCCCCACCCACCACAGAGCCCTGCCCCTTGGCAGGGCTCTGTCATTTCTGCGCGCTGGTCACGCCCCCGGTCGCGCGGCTGGATACGGGTTATCGGGGACGGCTGGCGGCGGGAAGGCGCGACGGCGCCTGCGGGGGCAGGCCGGATCCCGGGGTGGGGGCTGAATAAAGGCCCAGATGGGGCACTTCAAGCGACCGCTTGGCGCCATCTAGCTGTTTTAGCTATTAATTAATGTGATGGGGCGGTGGATGGATGGGGCGCTCGTCACGCTGGTCACAGATATGTTTCTCTGGATATATTGAGTATTGATGGCGATCCCATATCATGGCGCTCGCTCGCCACCAGAGAGTGGCGATATTCAGATGATTTGCTAACAAAAAAGCCCTGAAGGCTTGTCGAGGGATGGAATGAGAGCCGTATTACTGTGTTTGCTGGGGCTGTGGCCCGCCTTAAGTTTTGCCACCCTGTCTGCCGACATGATAGTGGTCAAGAAGTCGAGCTATAGCCTGACCCTGATGAAGGATGGCAAGGAAGTCAAACGCTACTGGATCGCCCTGGGCCCGGCCCCGAAGGGACACAAGTTGCGGGAAGGGGATCAGCGCACACCGGAAGGGCGTTACATCCTCGACTACAAGAAGACCAACTCCGGCTATTACAAGGCCATCCACATCAACTACCCGAATCTGGATGACATCAAGATGGCCAACGAGAAGGGCGTCAATCCCGGTGGCATGATCATGATCCACGGTCAGCGCAACGACATCGGCAACCGTCGTCTGCAGCCGTCCAACTGGACCAACGGCTGCATCGCCATGCTCAACCATGATCTGGACGAGGTGTGGAGCGCCATCGAACCCGGCACCCCCATCATCATCCAGCCCTGATCCCGGTTCCTCACGCCCGCCATCGCGCGGGCGTGTCATTTCCCCCTGACGATGGCGTGACATCCCCGCCTGCACCGTGCTAGTTTTTCCGGCTCGCCGTGGATGTAACAAGGATGATCCCATGATGTCAGGAACGAGCGCCCCCGCGCCCGAGAGTACCCGCGCGCTCTGGTGGCGTGCCTCCCTCGATATTTTGCCCCTCTCCATCTCCGTCATCCCCTGGGGGATACTGTGCGGTGCCCTGGCGCTGCAGGTGGGGCTGAGCCCGTTGCAGGCCCAGCTGATGTCGCTGCTGGTCTATGCCGGCGCCGCCCAGCTCTCGGCCACCACCCTGTTCGGGGCCGGCACCCCCTTGCTGCCCATAGTGGGCTCCACCTTCGTCATCACCTCCCAGCACCTGCTGTACGGCTTCACCTTTCGCCGGGACGTGCTGCCGCTCTCCCTGCGCTGGCGCGCCAGCCTCGCCTTCTTCCTGACCGACGAGATGTTCGCGGTGGCGCTCAAGGAGAGGGAGCGTCAGGGCCGCTTCAATCCCGCCTATGCGCTGATCGCGGGCTTCGTCTTCTACCTGTTCTGGAACCTGGCGACCCTGCTCGGCATCGCCGCCGGTCAGTACATAGACGGGCTGGATCGGATGGGGCTGGACTTTGCCATCGCCGCCACCTTCATCGCCATGACCATACCCGCCCTCAAGAACCTGCCCATGGTGGCGGCGACTGTGGTGAGCGGCGGCACGGCGCTGCTCACCAAGCCGCTGCTGGCGGAGGTCTACATCATCATCTCGGCGCTGGCCGGCATGCTGGTGGGTTATGTGCTGCACCGGATGAGGAGATGACCATGAGCTGGCTGATGATAGGCCTGCTGGCCCTGATCACCTTCTTCAACCGCTTCGCCTTCTTCTCGCGGCTGACCCGCTATCAGCCGGGCGCCGAGATGGGAGCCTTCCTCAGCTTCTCGGCCCAGTCGGTGCTGACCGCCATCTGGCTGCCCATCGTGTTCAGCTATGAGCCGGGCAAGGGGCTGGACTGGGATCCTGACTATCTGGCCGCGATCCTGCTGGTGACGGCCCTGACCCTGTTGCGCCTGCCGACCCTGCTGGTGGTCGTGATCGGCATGGGGGGCTTCTTCCTGCTGCGCTGGCAGGGTGGGCTCGCCAGCATGCTGCCCTGGTTGGGCTAGGGCGTGATCCCGCATAACGGATGTCTGTTTATGACATCCGTTATGTTGTGAATGTCACTTCAAAAAAGGCCTCTCAAGTGTAAGGATTTAGGGACTATCCGCCAAGGAGCTCCCCCATGTCTTTCACCGCAACCTGCCAGCGCATAGTGCGCGATCCCCTGCTCTCTCCGGCTCAGAAGAGCCACGCCCTGGCCCTGGCCGCCGAGAATGCGCTGCCTTATCCCGAGCTGCCCGCGGCGGTGGCCGAGGCGATGGCACAGGGCGTGCTCTGCGACATGTTCGAGGGGCACGCTCCCTACAAGCCGCGTTATGTGCTGCCGGATTACCAGAAGTTCCTGAGTCAGGGCTCGGCCTGGCTGGAGCTGGCGCCGCCTCGGGATTTCGACGAGGCGCTCGATGCCCTGCGCATCCTCTACCACCACGTGCCCTCGGTGACCGGCATGCCGGTCTGGCTGGGACGGCTGGATCACCTGCTGCTGCCCTTCGTCGGCACGCTGGATGACGAGGCGCTCTATCGCAAGCTGAAGGGGTTCTGGATCTATCTGGACCGGGTGCTGCCGGATGCCTTCATGCACGTCAACATAGGCCCGGATGACAACCGGCTCTGCCGCCTGATCCTGCGCATCGACGGCGAGCTCCAGCAGGTGGCGCCGAACCTCAGCCTGTTCCACGATCCCGCCTGGACCCCGGACAGCCTGCTGCTGCAGGCGGTGCGGAACATCGCCGAGTGCAGCAAGCCGCACATCGTCAACTACCCGCTGCACCGCGACACCTTCGACGAGCGTGGCTTCGGCATCGTCAGCTGTTACAACGCCCTGCCCCAGGCGGGCGGGGCCAACACCCTGGTGCGCCTCTCCCTCAAGCGGGTGGCCGAGCTGAGCACCGGCATCGACGACTTCCTGGAGTTGTGGCTGCCGCACCATTGCGAGCTGGCCTCCCGGCTCATCGCGGCGCGGGCCGCCTTCCTGCACGAGGAGTCCGGCTTCTTCGACAGCTTCCTGGTGCAGGAGGGGCTGCTCGAAGAGGGGCGCTTCGTGCCCATGTTCGGCATCTACGGCATGGCGGAGGCGGTCAACATCCTGCTGGGCAAGGAGGGGCTGGTGGGGCGTTACGGCCATGACGAGGGGGCGAACCGGCTCGGCCATCGCATCTCGGCGGCGCTCTCCGACCATGTGACCGGAGCGCCGCAACCTCACGCCTGGCGGGGACGTGCCCTGCTCCATGCCCAGGGCGGCCTCAGCCTGGATCGCGGGGTGACCCCCGGTGTGCGCATCCCCTATGGCGAGGAGCCGGATCCCGCCAGCCACGTGCTGGCGCTGGCGCCCCACCACAGCTTCTACGGCTCCGGCATCAGCGAGATCCTGACCCTGGAGCCCACCATCCGTCAGAACCCTCAAGCCCTGCTGCAACTGTGCAAGGGGGCCTTCGCCCTCGGCATGCGCGAGTTCAGCGCCAACGTGGCGGACAGCGATCTGGTGCGGGTCACGGGTTACATGATCCGCAAGAGTGATCTGGCCCGCTTCGCGACCGACGGCTCCCGGCTGCAGACCACCTGCCTCGGCGCCGAGGCGAGCGAGCTGACCGGCATTCGCCAGCGCGCCCCGCGGGTGGTGGGGCTCGAAGCCAGCCTCTGTGACTATTGAGTCAGGCTCGATGACTCGTACCGCCATCGTCAGCCGGTTGCTGCCCTTCTCCTGCGTGGATGGGCCGGGCAACCGGCTGGTGCTGTTCCTGCAAGGCTGCAACTTTCGCTGCCCTGGCTGCCACAACCCCCACACCATAGGGCTGTGCGATCACTGCGGCGACTGTGTGCCCGCCTGCCCGAGCAGCGCCCTGAGGCTGCACCAGGGGCGGGTGAGCTGGCAGCAAGATCTTTGCACCCACTGCGATCGCTGCCTCGACGGCTGCCCGCGCCAGGCCAGCCCCAAGACCGAGTCCATGTCGGTGGCTGAGGTGCTGGCCCAACTGCGTCGCTACGGCCCGCTGCTGAGTGGCATCACGGTCTCCGGCGGCGAGGCGACCACCCAGCTGCCCTTCGTCGTGGCGCTGTTCACTGCCATCAAGCAGGCGCCGGATCTCGCTCATCTGAGCTGTCTGCTCGACAGCAACGGCTCCCTGGCCGAGACCGGCTGGCAGCGGTTGCTGCCGGTGCTGGACGGCGCCATGATCGATCTCAAGGGGTGGCGCGACTCTGTGCACCATGCCCTGACCGGCCAGGGCCGCGAGCGGGTACTGGCCTCACTGCAGCTGCTGGCAAGCCGGGGCAAGCTGGCCGAGCTGCGGTTGCTGCATGTGCCGGGGCGCAGCGATTTTCTCGACGGGAGCGGCGAGCTGGACGAGGGGCTCGCCCGCTTTCTGCACGGCCTGGGGGCTGTGCCCATCCGGCTCAATGGCTTTCGTCGGCACGGGGTACGCGGTGGGGCGCTCGACTGGCCGGAGGCGGCGCGCCCCGAGCTGGAGTCGCTCGCCAAGGCACTGATCGCCAAGGGATTGGGCCCCGTCGCTCTGCCGGCGATCTGCTGAGTCGTGTTGAGACTCGATATGACGCAACTGTGAACTTCGTCTATAGGGCGCGTGGGAAGTGGCCGCTAGAATGGGAAAACCGTCCACCATCAACAGATGCCCATGAGTGAAGCCAGCGCCTTATACCGAGTGCAGTTTATTTGCCACAACGAGCGTTACGAGGTCTATGTCAGGGAGGTGAACCAGGGTCAGCTGTTCGGTTTCATCGAGATCGCGAACTTCGTGTGGGACAACCACACGGCGCTCATCGTCGATCCCAGCCACGAGAAGCTGAAGAGCGAGTTTGTCGACGTCAATCGCACCCTGATCCCCATGCACCAGGTGCTGCGCATCGATCAGGTGCGCAAGCAGGGGGCGGCCCGCATCACAGAGCTGGGCAACAACGTCTCTCCCTTCCCCAGCCCCATCTATACCAAGAAACCCTGAGGCCGCTTATGCCGGCGCGCTGTCGGTATCAGGCCAACCCCTGGGCGAGTTGCAGGATCCGTTGCCGGAACCAGCGGCGGGCCGGCTCCTCCCCGGCCGGGCCGTACCACACCAGGCTGTGGGTCACGGCGCCATAGTCGAAGGGGACGGGCAGGTCGACCAGTCCAGGGAGCCTGGCCTGCTCGGCCCAACCTTTGACTGCGGTGAGGATCAGATCGCTCTGCGCCAGCAGGGCCGCCGCGCCGCCGAAATCCGGCAGGGTGGCGCCGATCCGGCGCCTGACCTGCAGCTGGGCCAGGCTCTGCTCGAAGAAGGGATTGGCCAGCTCGGTATCGCGGATGGCGATGTGGCGCCAGCTCAGGTAGGCATCCAGATCCCAGGGCATAGTGAGGGCCGGATGGCCCTCTCGCACCAGGCAGACCAGCTGGTCTTCCCGCAGCGTCTCCCATACCAGACCGGGTTGGCGGGGCAGGGGTTGGCTCTGATCATGGGGCAGGATCAGGAAGTCGAGCCTGCCCGCCGCCAGCGCCTCAAGCCCCCGCTCATCCTTGTTCCAGACGACGGGCACCAGCCCTGGCACCTCCCGCATCAACTGACCCAGAATGGGGCCCATGGGCCAGACCATGCCGCTCTCGCGCAGGGCAAATTTAAGCTCCCCCTGCCAGCTGGCGGGATCGAAGCCGCCCTGGCTGGTGAGGCCGTTCAGCTCGCTCAATAGCCGGTGCAGACTGGGGCCGAGCCGCTCGGCGAAAGGGGTGAGCAGCAGCTGGTTGCCCTGGCGGTAGAGCAGCTGATCCCCCAGCAGATCCCGCAGCTGGTTGAGGGTCTTGCTGACGGAGGAGGGGGTGGTGCAGAGCCGTTCCGCCGTGCGGGTGACGCTCCGGCTGTCCAGCAGCAGATGCAGGGTGACCAGATGGCGTCCCCCCAGACGGGACAGTGCGATCAGATCCAAGGAACCTCCTGAGGCGAGACCAGTGCGGGCAAGGGATGCGGGGCGACCAGATGGCGTGCTCTCGGATGGGAGAGGGCGATCAGATCCATGGGAACTCCTGAGAAAAGGCTGAGAGGGGAAACAAAAAGCCCCGCCGAAGCGGGGCTGAAGGCTTAGCCCTTGAGCACGGCGGCCATGGCGTCGGCCACGTAATCGACGTTGCGGCTGTTGAGGCCGGCCACGCACATGCGACCCGAGCGCACCAGATAGACGGCGAACTCCTCGCGCAGCCTGTCCACCTGCTCCGGGCTGAAGCCGGTGTAGCTGAACATGCCGCGCTGGCTGATGAAGTAGCCAAAATCGCGGCCCGGCACCTTGGCGCTCAGCACCTCGAACAGCTTCTGGCGCATGGCCTTGATGCGGGTGCGCATCTCGCTCACCTCGTCCACCCAGAGGGCGTGCAGCTTGGCGTCGTTCATCACGGCCGCGGCTACCTGGCCACCGTGGGTGGGGGGGCTGGAGTAGTTGCGACGCACTGTCGCCTTCATCTGGCCCAGCACCCGGCCCGCTTCCTCTGCATCCTGGCAGATCACCGACAGGCCGCCGCAGCGCTCGCCGTAGAAGGAGAGGTTCTTGGAGAAGGAGTTGCTGACGAAGAAGCTGACGCCGGCGGCCACCATGGCGCGGATGGCGTAGGCATCCTCTTCCAGCCCGTCACCGAAGCCCTGATAGGCGATGTCCATGAAGGGGATCAGGTTCTTCTCGACCACCAGCGCGATCACCTGGTCCCATTGGGCGCGGGAGAGATCCACCCCGGTCGGGTTGTGACAGCAGGGGTGCAGCAACACTATGCTCTTGGCGGGCAGGCTAGCCAGGCAGTCGAGCATGGCCTCGAACTGCACGCCGCCGCTGGCCTCGTCGTAGTAGGGGTAGTCGTGCACCTTGATGCCGGCCCCCTCGAACATGGCCTTGTGGTTGTCCCAGGTCGGATTGCTGACCCACACCTCTGAGCTCGGGAAGTAGCGCTTGAGCAGATCGGCGCCGATCTTCAGCGCACCCGAGCCGCCTATGGTCTGGATGGTGGCGATGCGACCGGCCTTGACCGCCTCGTGGTCGGCGCCAAACAGCAGGTGCTGCACGGCGCTGCGGTAGTTGGCGGCCCCTTCCATCGGCTGGTAGGGGCGCGGCGCCGGGGCGGCGGCACGCTGGGCTTCGGCCTGCTGCACCGAGGCCAGCAGCGGAATGCGGCCCTGCTCGTCGTAATAGAGGCCGATCCCCAGGTTCACCTTCTGCTCACGGGTGTCTTTGTGGAAGGTCTCGACTAGCGTCAGTATGGGGTCGCCAGCATAGGCATCGACGTGTTCAAACATGGGGGGTCCTTGCGAAATGGAATCCAGGGTAAGGCGATCAACGATCGGCGGTCATCATGGCGTAAAGCGGGCGAGGGCTCAAGTCTGAAACGGCTTCGCCCAGCCTGCTTGACGACAGTATTCTATGGCAAGCAGGCAGGGGAGCCCTTACTTCAGGTAGGAGCGCAGCACCCGCACCACCTGATCCAGATCCTCAAGCCGCTCGGCCTGGGTGGCCTCCTCGGCGCCGAGATGTTCGCGCATGTGACCCTCCAGCACCTCCAGCATCAGGCCGTTGACGGCGCCGCGGATGGCGGCGATCTGCTGCAAGATGGCGGCGCAGTCGGTCTCCTGCTCCAGCGCACTCTCCAGCGCGCCGGTCTGACCCTTGATGCGGCGTACCCGCGCCAGCAGCTTCTTCTTGTTGTGTACCGTGTGTGACATGCAGGATCCTCTCGCGCGATAAAACTATACTGGGGTATAGTATATTGTATTGTCGCCCTCAGGAGAAATTCATGTCATCCGTCGCTAGCTTCCACTGCCATCAACCCGTCGTGCACGAAGGGAATCCGCTGGCCGAACAGAAGACCCGCTGGGCCGTGCTGCTCACCCTCATCATGATGGTGGCGGAGATCGCGGGGGGCTGGGTGTTCAACTCCATGGCGCTGCTGGCGGATGGCTGGCACATGAGCTCCCACGCGCTGGCGCTCGGTCTCTCGGTGCTGGCCTATCGCGCCGCCCGCCACTTCGCCCGGGATCACAGATTCAGCTTCGGCACCTGGAAGATAGAGGTGCTTGGCGGCTTCACCAGCGCCCTGCTGCTGGTGGGGGTGGCCGGCCTGATGCTGTTCGAGTCGGTCACCCGCCTGCTGGATCCCAGCCCGATCCACTATCAGCAGGCGATCGGCATCGCCCTGCTCGGTCTGCTGGTGAACCTGGCCTGTGCCTGGCTGCTCAAGGATGATCATCACCACGATCATCACGGTCACCATGATCACGACCACGGCCATGCTCATCATGATCTGAATCTGCGGGCCGCCTATCTCCATGTGCTGGCCGATGCGG
Source organism: Aeromonas sp. sif2433 (assembly GCF_019218705.1). Taxonomy (NCBI): domain Bacteria; kingdom Pseudomonadati; phylum Pseudomonadota; class Gammaproteobacteria; order Aeromonadales; family Aeromonadaceae; genus Aeromonas; species Aeromonas sp. sif2433. The sequence continues at coordinate 36,688 of NZ_JAHUXD010000017.1, read as the reverse complement.
CCACGTCGGTACTGGCCATCTTCGCCCTGGTGGGCGGCATGCTGTGGGGCGCCGACTGGCTGGATCCCCTGATGGGGATAGTGGGCGCGGTGCTGGTGGCCCTGTGGGCCAAGGGCCTGCTGCGCGACACCGGTCGCGTGCTGCTGGATGCCGAGATGGATACCCCCCTGGTGGCGGAGATCCGCGAGGTGATCGCCGAGGGGCCGGCGGCGGAGATCCGCGATCTGCACGTCTGGCGGGTGGGGCAGCAGCAGTATGCCTGCGTGCTGTCGCTGCGGATGGCACAGCCGGTGCCGCCGCAGCAGATCCGCGAGCGGCTCGCCATCCACGAGGAGCTGGTCCATGTGACCATAGAGATAGCCCAGGGCTGAGGCGCGGCGGCTGCGCCGGCTCAGTGAGGCTGGCTGGTGGCTGCCGAGGGCTTATCCTTCCAGATGGAGCCGATCAGCAGCTTGAGCAGCAGCCCGGGCGGGTTGTCCAGCAGGCGGCCCGACTCCAGCAGCAGATGGCCGTCGGCCCTGAATCCCAGGCTGGCGTGGAGCTGCTCCTCCTCATCGACGATCTGGATGATGCCGTGCAGGATGCCGTGTTCCCCCGGCTGGCAATGGAGCCGCAGCTCGCGCGGCTCCCCCAGCAGGGTGAAGGCCCGGATCCGCGGCGGTGTCTCCTCGTAGTCGGGCCACTTTAAGAAGCGGTACTGCTCGGCGAGCGCCCCGGCCTGCTGGCAAAACTGATCGAACAGCTGACTGATGGCCTGATACTCCTCATCCAGTCGCCTCGCTTGCTCATCGATTCGCGTCATCTGCATCACCCTCGGTATCCAGTTGATCGGAAATTGGTTTTTCCTGCGTCATGGGGTTCTCCCAAGTGATGGGGTGAATATCGCCCCAAGTCTGTGAGCTCGCTCCAATTTTCGTTATGAAAACGTTATCTTGTTGAAACTGGTTGGTTTTTTTTGCCTGCCTGCTCACATTTACAACAATCCCCGCTGACTAATATGACACCGCTCGGCTGCGACCGGGTACTCGAATATCGAGACTAACTACAGCGGGAATTATAAAAAAATGGATATGAAAAAGACCAAGGTGGCGCTGGTAACAGCCTCACTGCTCGCGCTTTTGTCTGGCTGTAATGACAACGGCTCCTCGCCCTCCACTCCACCCTCCCAGGATGGGCCCGTCGCCCGCCTCCCCAATGTACAGCCTCCGGCCGAGCAGCTGGTGGCCGGGCCCGATCAGGCGGTGATCGCCCTGGTCGACACCCAGACCGGCGCGGCGCGCGGCATCGAAGGGCCCTTCGCCGGCCACAGCCTGCACCTGTGGAACAACGATGCCTGCAATGCCACCGCCGACAGCGGCCTGAACGCGAGCTGGGATGACGCCAGCAAGACACCGGCGGCGGTGGACGGCTTCGGTCCCAGCTGGGTGGTGCCGCTCGCCAAGATGGAAGGCTGCATCAACTTCATCGCCCGCAACGGCGATATGGCGAACCTGACCGGTGCCGACATGAAGGTGATCTTCAGCGAGCATCCGGATCGCACCGTGGCCATAGTCGCGGGCAAGAGCGAGATCTTTGGCAGCCGTGCCGAGGCCTTCAGCGCCGCCTTCGGCGTGGCCGGGGCCAGCGCCCACCTGATCGACGGCAACACCCTGATCTGGCAAGGGGGCAAGGACAAACCCCATGTGCGGCTCTACTACACAGAGTCCGGCACCATCAAGGCCAATGCGGAAGGGGTGTTCGACTTCCCCTACCTCAGCCTGACCCCGACCAGTCTCAGTGCCGAGCAGCAGGCCAAGTATCCGCACCTCAAGGATGCCGCCGCCTTCGCCCTGCCTGCCGGTAAGGATCTCAAGCCCCTGCTCAAGGGTGAGCTGGTAGCGATCGGTACCGATGCCGAGGGCATACTGCAGGGGGCCACCCTGGTGCAGAGCGCCGGCGCCCTGGATGCAGTCTATGCCGAGGCCGCCACCAAGCTGAGCTATGGCGCCATGGTCGAGGGTGGCAACGTCACCTTCCGGCTGTGGGCGCCGACCGCCAAGTCGGTCAAGCTGGCGCTGTTCGATGAGCAGCATCAGTCCCTCGGCGAGCGCGCCATGACACAAGACGAGGCCAGCGGCAGCTGGAGCCTGCAGGGCGGCGCGGATCTGGTGGGCAAGTACTACCGCTACGCCATCGAGGTCTATCACCCCCTCAGCCGCAAGCTGGAATCCTATCAGGTGACCGACCCCTATTCCCTGAGCCTCGCCATGAACTCCGAGTTCAGCCAGGTGGTGGACCTGGACGATCCGGCCCTCAAGCCGGCGGGCTGGGACAGCCTGAAGGCGCCCCACAGCCAGCAGAACCCGGCCGACATCACCATCTACGAGGCCCATGTCCGGGATCTGACCGGCAACGATGAGAGCACCCTGCCGGAACATAGAGGCAAGTTCCTGGGGCTGACCGACGGCGACAGCAAGCCGGTCACCCACCTGAAGGCCCTGGCCAAGAGCGGCGTCAGCCACCTGCACCTGCTGCCGGTGTTCGACATCGCCACCATCAACGAAGATCCGGCCAAGGTCGCCAACATCGGCGACGACTTCAGCAAGCTGTGCGAGGTGAATGCCGAGGTCAAGAACTCCAAGTTCGCCAGCCACTGTGGCGGCGGCCAGACCATAGAATCGGTGCTGACCGAGCTGCAGAGCGTGGACAGCAAGGATAACCCCGTGGTGCAGGAGCTGTATGGCTATCTGCGCGGGGTGGACTCCTTCAACTGGGGTTATGACCCCTATCACTACACCGCCCCGGAAGGCTCCTACGCCACCAATGCGGAGGGAACGACCCGGATCAAGGAGTTCCGCGAGATGGTGCAGGCCATCAAGCAGAACATCGGCATGAACGTGGTGATGGACGTGGTCTACAACCACACCAACGAGGCCGGGCTCGGCGCCAAGTCGGTGCTCGACAAGATAGTGCCCTGGTACTACCAGCGGCTGAACCCGGAGACCGGTTCGGTCGAGAACTCCACCTGCTGCTCCAACACGGCGCCGGAACACGCCATGTTCGCCAAGCTCGTCGACGACTCCCTGGTGACCTGGGCGCGGGACTACAAGATCGATGCCTTCCGCTTCGATCTGATGGGTCACCATCCCAAGGATCAGATAGTGCAGGCGCTGGCCGAGGTGAAGAAGGTCAACCCCGAGATGTATTTCTACGGCGAGGGCTGGAACTTCGGCGAGGTGCAGGATGACAAGCGCTTCGTGCAGGCCACCCAGAAACACCTGGGCGGCACCGGCATCGGCTCCTTCTCCGACCGGCTGCGGGATGCGGTCCGTGGCGGCAGCCCCTTCGATGGCGGCGATCTCATTCGCAAGACCCAGGGCTTCGGCAACGGCGCCTTCGTGGATCCGAACGAGGTGGACGGCGTCGATCTGGCGACCGCGCTGCACCAGTCCGATCTGGTTCGCCTCGGCATGGCCGGCAACCTCAAGGAGTTCGTGCTGACCGACAAGGACGGCATGCCGAAGAAGGGGGCTGACATCGACTACAACGGCCAGCCCGCCGGTTATGCCCAGGATCCGACCGAGATCCAGAACTATGTCTCCAAGCACGACAACCAGACCCTGTTCGACAACCTGGTCTACAAGGCGCCGGCAGGGGCCGATCTGGTGCGGATGCAGGGGGTGTCGCTCGCGACCGCCATGCTGGGGCAGGGCATTCCCTTCACCCATGCCGGCAGCGAACTGCTGCGCTCCAAGTCCATGGAGCGGGACAGCTACGACTCCGGTGACTGGTACAACCGGGTCGATTACACCCAGGTCGACAACAACTTCGACAAGGGCTTGCCGCGCAAGGACAAGGATGGTGACAACTATCCGCTGATCGAGCAGGTGCTCGGCCAGCACGTTAAGCCGAGCGGGGCTGACATGGAGCGCATGCTGGGCTTCTACCAGGAGCTGGCCGAGCTGCGTCAATCCTCCCGTCTGCTGCGTCTTGGCAGCGGTGCCGAGGTGATCAAGCGGGTCGACTTCCGCAATACCGGGCCGGATCAGATCCCGGGCCTCATAGTGATGTCGGTGGATGACGGCGCGAGCGCAGGGGCGGATCTGGACCCGGCCATCGACGGCCTGGTGGTGATGATCAACGCCACCAACGCCAGCCAGAGTATCGGCGACTTCCGTGACGGTAAGGATCAGCCCATCGACCTCGCCGGCATGGTGTTGAGCAGCGCTCATCACGCTGGTAGCAGCATCGCCAGTGGCGCCGCGTTCGACAACGGCCAGCTGACGCTGGGGGCCTGGTCGGCCGCCGTGTTCGTCAAGCCGCAGGCCGGTGCCCAGGGCGCGGGCCTGCCGGTGGGCAAGAAGACGGATCTGAGCACGGTGCCACCCTTCGGTGATACCGAGGTCTTCGTGCGCGGTTTCCTGAACCAGTGGGATCCGGTCAACAAGATGAACTTCGGTGGCAACTTCAGCTACGAGTTCACCACCGAAGTGACGGCGGATCAGCTGGGGATGACTCAGGTGAAGATCGCCGGTAGCGACTGGGGCGGACCGATCAACTACGGCAAATGCAGCGATACCGATCAGTTGGCGACGGGCCAGATCAGCGGGCTCTGTGCCAACGGTGGGGATCTGCCGTTCAATGCAGACAAGGCCGGCACCTACAAGTTCGTGTTTACCGCCATGAACAAGGACAAGCCCAGCCTGAGCGTCAGCTTCACCGAGCCGGTGCAGAGCTGCAAGGTGCTGGATACCGTAGCGGGCAATCCGCTCGGCTACAACCTGTTCGTCAAGGGTGAGTTGTCCGGCTGGAACGCCCAGCCTCAGTACCAGTTGAGCTACAAGGGGATGGACGGCGCACTCGCCATCTATCAGACCGCGTTCAGCTATGCGGGCACCACAGAGTTCAAGGTTGCCAACGAAGACTGGAGCAAGGAGTACCTGCTCAATGGTGGCGGTGCCGTCCAGCCCGAAACGGGTTACCCCTTCGCCTTCTCCGAGCCGGGGAGTTCCAACAACAGCATCACCCTGCCGCAAGGCCTGTGGAGCGTGCTGGTGAAGGTTGACCCGGCAGGGGTCAGCGCCGGTACCGTGGTCATTCAGGAGTGCAGCGCCAAGTAAGGAGACCCATCGAGCCCTGGGCTGGCTCGGCAGCCCAGGGTTGAATTCCACCTCGCCAAGGGTGGGATAAGCCGAGAGAGTAATCACAAAGCGCGACTGCCAGAGGGCAGCCGCGCTTTTTCTTTGCAGGTTCTGCTTCGCCGGTGCCAGGGGAGAGGGGAAAAGAGAAAAGCCGTCACCCCGGGGTGACGGCTTTTGGTGTTTGGCTGGAGCCGAGGATCAGCGCTTGCGCAGCAGCCGCAGGGCGTTGGCGGTGACCAGGGCGGTGGCCCCGGTATCGGCCAGCACCGCTATCCAGAGCCCGGTGATGCCGAGCAGGCTGGTGACCAGGAAGATGGCCTTGAGCCCCAGCGCCAGCGCTATGTTCTGGTGGATGTTGGCGAGCGCCGAGCGCGACAGCCGGATCATGGCGGCGAGGCCGCCGAGCTGGTTGTGGGTCAGGGCCGCATCGGCGGTCTCCAGCGCCACGTCGGTGCCGCCGCCCATGGCGATGCCGATGCTGGCCCGCTTCATGGCGGGGGCGTCGTTGATGCCATCCCCTATCATGGCCACCTTGCGGTGCTCGGCCAGCTTGGCGATCTCCTCCACCTTGCCCTCCGGCAGCAGGCTGGCGCGCCAGCCCATGCCGAGCTCGGTGGCGATGGCCTCGGCGGCGCGGGGGTTGTCCCCGGTCAGCATGATGCTCTGCAGCCCCAGCGCCCTCAGCTCCTGCAGCGCCGCGGCGGCGTCTGGCCGGATCTGGTCGCGCAGCGCCAGCAGGGCGACCGGCGCCGAGCCCGCCTGACAGAGCACCACCACCGTCTTGCCCTGTGCCTCCAGGCGGCTGACTTGCTGGTTGATGGCCTCGTCGAGGCTAGGGATCCGGCTCGGGGCCAGCAGCTGCCAGAGGGCGCCGTCGATGAGTCCCTCCACCCCCATGCCCGGCAGGGCACGCAGTTCGCTTGCCGCGGCCAGGGTCAGCCCCTGCTCGCTGGCGGCGGCCACCACGGCCTTGGCCAGCGGATGGTGGGAGCCCTGCTCGATGGCGGCGGCCAGTGCCAGCAGCTCGGCCTCTGGTCGGCCATCCAGGCTTATCAGCTCGGTCAGCTGCGGCTTGCCCAGGGTCAGGGTGCCGGTCTTGTCGAAGGCGACCGTGTCCACATGGGCCAGCCGCTCCAGCGCCGCGCCCCCCTTGATCAGGGCCCCTTGCCGGGTCGCCGCCGCCAGGGCGGAGGTCACCGCCGCCGGAGTGGAGATCACCAGGGCGCAGGGGCAGCCGATGAGCAGCAGCGCCAGCCCGCGGTAGATCCACTCGTCCCAGCTCTGGCCGAAGGCGAGCGGCGGCACTATCACCACCAGCAGGGCGACCAGCATCATGGCCGGGGTGTACCAGCGGCTGAAGCGGTCGATGAAGCGCTCTATGGGCGCGCGCTGGGTCTCGGCCTCCTCGATCAGGTGCAGTATGCGGTCGATGGCGTTGTTGCCGGGCTCGGAGACCACCTCCAGGCGCAGCACCCGATCCGCCGCCAGGCTGCCGGCGGGCACCTTGTCGCCCTGACGGCGCTCCACCGGGATGGATTCACCGGTCAGGGCGCTCTCATCAAAGGCCCCGAGGGCGTCCAGCAGGCGGGCATCCGCCGGCAGGCGGGCGCCGGGGGCTATCTCTATGATGTCGCCGGGGCGCAGCTCGTCGGCCGCGACCTCCTCCCGTACTTCACTCTGTGCCTGACCTTGTAGAACAGTGCGAATGCGCAGCGCCTTGTCGGGCACCAGCGCCATCAGGGCGGTGACGCCGGCGCGGGCACGGCCGGCGGCATAGGCCTCCAGGTGCTCCCCCAGCATGAACAGCAGCAGCACCATGGCCGCCTCGGCGGTCTCGCCGAGGAAGAGGGCGCCGAGCGCCGCCACCGTCATCAGGGTCTCGATGGCGAAGGGGGAGCCGCTCCTGGTCAGGGCCCAGGCCTTGCGGGCGACGGGCCAGAGTCCCCACAGGGTCGCCAGGATAAACAACGGCTGACCGATCTGGGCCGGCAGCAGGGCGGCCACCAGCATCAGGGCCGCCAGGGACAGCGGCTGCCAATATTTGCCGAGCAGGCTCATCACCGGGCTGCGGTGGGTTTCGGCCGCCTTGCCCCGGGTCTCGCCCTTGAGCCGGAAGCCTGCGGCCAGCACGGCGGCGGTGACGGGATCGGGGGAGAGCTCGGGGGCGAGATCCACCACCAGCTTCTCGGTGGCAAACAGCACCCGCGCCTGCTGCACGCCAGGGACCCGGCTGACGGCGGTCTCTATCTTGCGGGCGCAGCTGGGGCAATCCATCCCCAGCACCTGCCAGCTGTGGCGGCGACTGTGCTGTTCCGGCGCGCTCAAGGGCTCGCTCGCCTCGGCCGCCTCGGCCGCTTCGGCATGGGCATGATGCTCATGCTCATGGTCGTGGGAGGGAGACGGGCTGCAGCAGCCCTGGCCGTGACAGCCTCCTCGGGGGGGCTCGTCATCCCCGGGCGATTCGTTCGCCCCCTTATCCTGATGATCATGGGGGGCCGGGCTGGCGCAGGCGCTGACCGGCGCGACCTGGTCGCAGCAGTGGCTGTCGTGCCGATGCTGGGCCTGGCCGGTGTCTGCCCTATTTACGGCCTTGTTGACGGCCTTGATGGGGGCTGCGGCGTGCTGATGATTGCAGCAGGATTTGCTCATGGTGAATCCCTCTTGAGTGGATCCCGTCGGTGCGGGAGCGCTGAAAACTGAGGGGAGTGTAAACCTTGGTGCTTAGTCCAAGGTCAAGCCCCAATCTCCCCTCTTGTTCGGGAGGCGGTTTGCCAGTCAGGGGATGAGGATATATCCCGCTCTTATTGTGGTGAGGGTAAGTCGACTTGAGCCGAACGGGACATATCCCTCTTATTGGCGGGTGTTTGTCCCGTCCGGCTGGGCCTATACTGGGAGCCTGGATCCCCCTTAGATAATTAGAGGACACAACATGAGCAATACCGTCACCCTGCAAGGCAACCCCGTCTCCGTTTCCGGTCACCTCCCCGTCGCCGGTGAGCAGGCCAAGGCCTTCTCCCTGGTTGCCAAAGACTTGTCCGATGTGACCCTGGCGAACTACGCCGGTCAGCGCAAGATCCTGAACATCTTCCCGAGCGTCGATACGCCGACCTGCGCCACCTCGGTGCGCAAGTTCAACGAGCAGGCCAGTGCCCTGAACAACGCCGTTGTGCTGTGCATCTCCGCCGATCTGCCGTTCGCCCAGTCCCGCTTCTGCGGCGCCGAAGGCCTGGACAAGGTCGTGAGCCTGTCCACCATGCGTGGCGTCTCCTTCCTGCAGGATTACGGCGTGGCCTTCTCCTCCGGTCCGCTGGTTGGCCTGGCCGCCCGTGCCATCGTCGTGCTGGACGAGCACAACAAGGTGCTGCACAGCGAGCTGGTAGCCGAAGTCGCCGACGAGCCGAACTACGCCGCCGCCCTGGCCGTGCTGTAATCTCGTTAGCCTGATTGCCCGACGGCCTGCCCTGTTTCATCACAGGCGCAGGCCGTTTTTATTTCTGGCGCGGGGAGTTCGCCCCCATTTCTTTATCCAGCCCCCACGACCCCTGGCGGCGCCGGAGTCGGCACCATCCTTTTACTTATCAGGGCAGTCTGGCTAGACTTCGCCTCCCACTTCTTATTCAGCCGATGCCTGCCTAGCCCATGACCTTTAACGAACTCGCCCTAGCTCCCGCCCTGCTGGCCGCCCTGCCGGCCGACTTGCATACCCCGACCCGCATCCAGCAGCTTGCAATACCAGTTGCATTGGCGGGGCAGGATCTGCTGGCGCTGGCCCAGACCGGCAGCGGCAAGACCCTGGCGTTCGGCCTGCCGTTGCTGCAACGGCTGGATCCGGCCTCCGATCGGGTGCAGGGACTGGTGCTGGTGCCGACCCGCGAGCTGGCCACCCAGGTGAGCGCCGCGCTGCAGGGCGGTGCCGAGGCGCTGGGGCTGCGTGTCCTGACCCTGTGTGGCGGGGTGGCGCAGGAGCAGCAACAGGCCGAGCTGGCGCTGGGGCCGCAACTGCTGGTGGCGACCCCGGGGCGGCTGCGCGACTTGCTGGCCCAGCGCTTGCTGGGGTTGAGCAACCTGCGCGCGCTGGTGCTGGATGAGGCGGATCGCCTGCTGGAGATGGGCTTCTGGCCCGATATCCAGTGGCTGATGAACGCCATGCCTGCGCAGCGGCAAAACCTGCTGTTCTCCGCCACCCTGCCAACCGAGCTGGAGAGCCTGGCCACCGGTCTGCTGACGAACCCGGTGCGCATCGAGGCGGATCCGCTCAACGGCCTGGTGAGCGAGATCGAGGAGCGGCTCTATCTGGTCAACAAGAGCGGCAAGGTGCCGGCGCTGATCGGCTTGCTCAAGGAGCAGGATTGGCCTCAGGTACTGGTGTTTATCAGCGCGCGGGACGATGCCGACGGCGTGGCCAGGAAGCTCGCCAAGGCGGGTATAGCGGTGGCGGCCCTGCATGGCGACAAGGATCAGGCTGTGCGGGAGCAGGCGCTTGCCGACTTCAAGGCGGGCAAGGTGCGGGTGCTGGTGGCCACGGATCTGATGGCGCGCGGCATCCATGTGGAGGCGCTGCCCGTGGTGATCAACCTGGACCTGCCCGCCAGCGCCCCCGTCTATGTGCATCGCATCGGCCGCACCGCCCGCGCCGGGCGCAAGGGGCTCGCCATGTCCCTGGTCTGCCACGGCGAGACCGAGACCCTCGCCGCCATCCGCACCCTGACCGGCCGTGAGCTGGCGCTGGCCGAACTGACCGGCTTCCCGGTGACCGACCAGCCCGCGAGCGGGGAGGGCAAGCGCGCCCCCAGAGACAAGCAGGCGAATCGCCGCACCGCCAACAAGCGCAGCGTCAAGCAGTTCAAGGGCAAGGCGTGATGCCGCTCGCTACCGCCTGAGATAGCGCGCCTCCCAGCTGGTCAGTATCAAAGGACGCCTGTTTCGCTATGCTGCATGGGTGAAATCATGGAGGGATAAGCGATGACGACTTTGGTAATGGGCCCCCTGCTGGGGCTCGAATCGGACACACAATACAGCATCTGTTTTCTGGCGGGAGCGGACTGCAAGGCGGCTGACGTCAGAGTCAATGGCAAGCTGCTGGCCGCCAGCAAGCAGGCGGATACCCCCAAAGGCGGCTTCTGGCGAGCGCTCTGGTCGGCGCCCGCCAAGGCCAAGACCAGCACCATCGGCTACGAGATCCTGCTGGATGGGGTGCCCGCCCAGGATCTGGCCGGGGCTGAGCAGTGGCAGTTTCATCTGCCGGGCCTGAAAGATCAGGTGCTGATTGGCTATGCCTCCTGCAACGGTTTCTCCGACTTCAAGCTGCTCACCTCCACCCCCCAGCCCTACGCCATGTGGGACAAGCTTGCCGCCGAACACCAGGCGCATCCCTTCTCCCTGCTGCTGATGGGCGGGGATCAGGTCTATGCCGATTCCCTCTGGACCACGGTGCCGACCCTGAAGGCCTGGAACGAGCTGGACAGAACCGAGAAGGTCAAACGCAAGGCGACCCGCACCATGGAGGAGCAGCTCGACCGCTTCTATTGCGAGCTCTACTGCAAGCAGTGGGGCCGCCCCGAGGTGGCGCGCATGCTGGCCCGGGTGCCCAATGCCATGATGTGGGACGATCACGACATCTTCGATGGCTGGGGCAGCTACCCCGCCGACTTGCAGGGCTGCGAGGTCTATCAGGCCATCTATGCCGCCGCCGCCAAGTATTTCCGGCTGTTCCAGCTGCGCTCCGGCGCCAATGGATCCTTGCTGGATCCGGCGAACCTGAGTCACCACTCCTGGCGGCTGACCTTTAGGGGCTATCAGATCCTGGCGCTGGACAACAGGGCGACCCGCAGCCAGAGCCAGGTGATGAGCCGGGGGCAGTGGGATCAGGTCAACGGGGCGCTGGCCGCTTGCAGCGAGGGGCACCTGCTGGTGATGGCGGGGGTGCCGGTGGTCTATCGGGACTTCTCCTTCACCGAGGCGGCGCTGGATGCCACCCCCTGGGAGGAGGAGCTGACCGACGATCTCAAGGATCACTGGCGCGCCAAGGCGCACGAGGGGGAGCGGGCCCGCCTCATCATGCGACTGCTGGACAACGCCCAGCAGCGGCGCAAGGCCGACAAGGGGGCGTCCAGAACCCTGATCCTGTCGGGGGATGTGCACGTGGGTTGTCTCGGGGTGATCCAGGACAGGCGGGTGGGCAAGGGAGTGATGAATGTGCACCAGCTGGTCTCCTCCGGCATAGTGCATCCCTGCCCGACCCAGTTCCAGTGGATGGGGATCCTCGCCATGACCAACGACGAGCCCGAGTACCTCGACGAGAGCCGGCTGATCCGCACCGAGCTGATCAAGCCGTTTGGCGCCACCCTCTACCTGCGTACCCGCAACTTCGCCACCCTGCAGATGGGCAGCGATGACAAGCTGTGGGCCAACTGGCATTGCGAGAACGGGCTGGCGGCCAGCTACCCGCTGGCCTGAGGCGATTGAGCAAGAAAAGGGCCCATAGCGGGCCCTTTTTCGTGTCTGCTGCGTGCCGGACCGTGATGTCAGCCTGGCGTCAATCCGTTCGGGGGCGGCCCTGCTCCTGGACGAAGAAGTCGCGCCTGAACTGGCCAAGCACCTGCTCCCTGTGCTGCTGCCAGCGCTCGTCGTCCATGGCCCCCTGACTGGCCGCGAGCTGCTGTTCCAGCTCGGCCAGCTGCAGCTGATAGCGGCTGCGTTGATCCAGCTGCTGCTGGCGCGCCCCGGCGAAGGCCAGGCTGGCCTCGGCCCGCCCGGCGGGCAGGAAGTGGCGCGCCAGGGTTTCCAGCTCCTCGTCCCCCCACAGCTGACGCGCCTGCTGCAGGCGGGCATCCGGGTTGAACAGATCCGCCGCCAGATCCGGGTATTGCGCCGCCCACTCGTCCTGCAGCCGGGTCAGGGCGGCCAGTCGCTCGGCCAGGCTCAGCTGTTCGCCATCGCTGGCCAGCTGCGCCAGCACCTCGGCGTAGCGCCCCTGCAACAGGGTCAGGCTCTCCCCCTCGCTCAGCCACTGCGACTCCACGCCGGCCAGATTGGCCAACCGCTCGGCCAGTGGCTGGTCGCTGTCGGCGATGTCGCCAGCGAGCTGCTGGCTCATCCCCTCCGGCATGGCGCGCCAGCTCTGGGGGGCCTTGGTGGCGCCAGTGGCCGCGGTGGCGGTGGCGTCATGTGCGGCGACCCCCGGCTGAACGGGCTGCGGCGGGCTGGCACTCGCCGGCGGCGTCCCTGCTTGGGAGGCTGCCGCCGCCGAGCCGGACTCATCCTGCCGGCCGAGCGTGAGCAGCAACAGCGAGAGGACCGCCAGGGCGAGGATCCCGTGGCGGCGTTTCATCGGGCTATCTCTCCCTTGACCGGGAAGTGATCGGAGAGGTTGCTGGCGGGCCAGAGGCTGCCATCGCTGCTGCGCGGGATCCAGACGCTGTTGAGGTTGTGGCTGGCGGCGCCGTATTCCCGGCTCACCAGCAGATAGTCCAGGTACTCGACGTTGGCACCGCCGGAGAGGGGCCCGCCGGCGTAGGGGTTGAGCCTGGGATCGAAGGTGGCCTCGGTGTAACCGCCATAGGCGGGGGCATGGGCGTTCAGATTGGCCAGCATGTTGGCGTAGTCGTCGGCAAACTTGCGCTTGTTGACGTTGAAGTCACCGCCGTAGATGACGGTGTCCGTGGCCGGGATCTGGAGGCTGGCGGCCAGGCTGCGGATCTGGCCGAACTGGATCTGGCGCAGCCGCCTCGCCTCGTCGGTGTCGAAGCTGGCGGTGTGGGTGGCGAACAGGTGCCAGGCCTTGCCGCCCTTGATCACCTCGGCGTACATCACCCCCTTGTCGGCGAAGCAGTCGGTGCCGGTGCACTGGGGATAGACCAGCTGGGCCTCGCGCACTATGGGGTAGCGGCTGACGATCACCACGCCGCCGTCGTGGATGTTGATCCCCGGCTTGTCGAGCACCTTGGTCTGGTAGGGATACTCCTTCGCCAGCGCCTGCAGGAAGCCCTCGCGCCGGCCATCGAACACCTCTTGCAGCAGCAGGGCGTCATAGCCCTTGAGATAGCCGGGCAGCAGGGTCAGCCGCTCGCCTATGCTGGCGGCGATCACCGGCAGGGCCCAAACGTTGTAGCTGGCCACCTTGAGCTTGTCTTCCGCCGGCTCCGGCTGTTCCTCTTGCCGGGCGGGCGTCAGCATATAGTGCAGATCGTCGTAACGGCCGGTGTACTTGGCGGCGAAGGCCAGCTCCTGCGGGCCTTGGGTGCGATGCAGGATGCGATCGCTCTGCCAGCCGGAGCTGGCGGTCGGCGTCTCACCGCCGTGCTGCAAGGTGGTGTTCCACCAGGTACCCTCCATCAGCTGGTTGAGGCGATAGGTGTCGCCGCCGGCGGTGGTGACACGGGTCTCGAACAGATAGTTTTTGCCCGCCTTCACCCCCTCGTAGCGATTGAAGCTGAGCACCATGGCGCTCTCCCAGGGGCCCAGCTCTGTCCTGTGCTGAGTCCACTGGCTGCCCGGTTGCAACTGGCCGCTGCCGCTCTGGCGGATCTCCAGCTGCAAGGGCTCGGGGCCGTTGTTGGTGAGGTAGACGTCGGTATCGGCCAGCGCCTGCAACGGCAGCTGGCAGGCCAGCAGCAGGGCGGAGTAACTCAGGGTCTTATGCATCATGAAGTCCTTTTGGTTGAGGCACGGTGGAAACTGACTGTTATGGCGGGCATAGAGGTCATTTCATTTACATTTTTGTTACAAGTAAATGAAAGGCCCCATATGGGTAGAGTGGGATCTGTGGGGGGAGTGAACGGTGCGGAGAGGGGCGGTGTGGTCGAGTCCGGCTGTTAGGGCAGTGAACGGTACAGGAGGAGCATGGACGCACCGTTGGGTGCCGACTCAGGCATTGGCTCGATGGTTAAAAGGGGGCGCCGGTGGGAGAGGGTTAGCCGCCGCTGTCGCGATGGAGGGAACTGGTCGCGGGCCGGGAACTCAGCGCACCTGGCTGAAGTCGTGGATCTCGCCGGCCCTCGGGTTGAAGCGGGGATCCCTGTCCTGATCGCGGGCGACCCAGGCCATGGCCTGGCAGAAGCTCTCCCGCTTGGCGAACTCCTCGCGCACCTGATCGATGGCACGCTCGGCCTTGCGCCGCTCCATCTTGCTGGCCTTGCGATCGCTGAACTGCTGTTGTTGGTCCAGCATCCATTCGGTGAAGGCCTGTCGACATTCGGCTTCATTGGCCGCCTGGACGGGCAGGGCGCCGCACAGGGCAAGCAGGAGGAGAACACGCATAGCGGATGGGGACGGGTGGCCGGCTGGAGTCAGAAGGGCGGCATTTTATGCCGAGAGCGGGGATCGGGACAATGCCGAAATGGGGCCAGTCGGGCTGGCCCCGTTCCGTATCAGTGCTTGATGAGGTAGAGCTGGCGGCTGTAGGCCACGTCTTCCGGGTTGTTGATGGGGTAGCCCTTGAGCCAGGGCTTGATCAGCCGGGCATTGGTGTACTGGTAGATGGGGGCGATCGGCGCCTCATCCAGCAATATGGCCTCGGCCTCATCGAACAGCCGGGCCCGCTCGCGCTCATCCTGACTCCTGGCCGCCAGGGCCAGCAGCTCGTCGTAGCGGGGGTTGGCGAAGCGGGCCATGTTGCCGCTGTGGTGGGAGCCCCACAGGCCGAGGAAGGCGGAGGGATCGTTGTAATCGGCCACCCAGGAGGAGCGGATCACCTCGAACTGGCCGCTCTGGCGGCTGTCGAGATAGGTCTTCCACTCCTGATTGGTGAGCTCGACCTGGGCCCCCAGCTTCTGCTTCCACAGGCTGGCGATGGCCAGTGCCATCTTCTTGTGGATCTCCGCCGTGTTGTAGAGCAGGGTCAGCTTGAGTGGCTTGGTCGGGCCGTAGCCCGCCTCTTTCAGCAAGGCCCTGGCCTTCTCGTCCAGCTCGCGCTGGCTGCTGCTGGAGAGCAGGTTGGCGGCGGGCTCAAAGCCCGCGGTCACGTCCGGGGTGAAGTGATAGGCCGGCTTCTCGCCGGTGCCCAGCACCTTGTTGGCGATCAGCCCCCGATCGATGCTGTAGGAGAGCGCCTTGCGCACCCGCACATCGTTCAGCGGTGCCTGCTGGGTGTTGAAGGCGTAGTAGTAGGTGCCGAGCTGCTCCGGGGTATAGACCTCCCCCGGGATCTGCTTCATCAGCTTCTGGTACAGCTCCTTGGGGAAGGATTCGGTGATCTGCAGATCGCCCGCCAGGTAGCGCTTGGTGGCGGCGCTCTCCTGGTTGATGGGCACGAAGGTAACCCTGGTCAGCACTGTGTGGGCGCGATCCCAGTAGTAGGGGTTCGGGGTCAGCTCCAGCTTCTCGTTCACCACCCGGTGACTCAGCACGAAGGCACCGTTGCCGACCAGCTTGCCCGGCTGGGTCCACTGGGTGCCATATTGCTCCATGCTGGCCCGATGCAGCGGCGACAGGCTGGGGTGGGTCAGCAGGCTCAGGAAGTAGGGCACCGGCTGGGAGAGCCTGACCCTCAGGGTGTGGTCGTCGAGCGCCTCCACCCCGAGCTCCTCGGGAGCCAACTTGCCCGCCACTATCTCGTCCACGTTGGTGAAGTGGGCCAGCTGGGCGAACCAGGCGAAGGTGGCGGCCTCTTTGGGATCCACCAGCTTGCGCCAGCCGTAGACGAAGTCGGCGGCCCGCACCGGATCCCCGTTGGACCAGCGCGCATCCGGCCGCAGATGGAACGTAAACAGCTGATTATCCTCGCTCTCCCAGCGCTCGGCGACCCCGGGCAGCACCTTGCCATCCGCCCTCTGAGTCAGCAGCCCCTCGTAGAGATCCCGCAGCACCTGCAGCTCGGGCAGCCCGACCAGTTTGAGCGGGCTCAGGCTGGTCGGCTCGTCCTTGAGATGACGCACGACCACCTGCTCAGCGGCGAGTTGGGTACCGGGGGGAACATCGGCGGCCTGGACACAGGCGGCGCCAAGCAGGGCCAGCAGGGGACTCCATCCTTTCATGGTTGATCCTTCAAATTGTGTGAAGCGGGGAGAAAACTCGGCGAGAAATGATCGCCGCCAGATGGGAAATTATGATATCCCCTTTGCTGGTCAGACCGCCAGCCTGAGTCCCCTGATATCCGGGGCCTCATGGCGCCTTATTTGTCCCCGCGCCGCGCGCGGGAAGAGGAGTGAACGATGAGAGCATGGATGTTGCTGGCTTGCCTACTGAGCCAGGGTGCCTGGGCGCTGGCGCCCTGCGAGCGCACCAGCCAGGTGGGCAGCTGGTGCGAGGTCAGTCTGGATCAGCTGCACCCGACCCAGGGCGGTGTGGGCCAGATCCAGGTTGACAGCACCCAGGCCGAGCTGGCCGACAAGAGTGCAGAGCAGCTCGACAAGTTGATGAAGAAGAAGGAGATCCCCGTCGTCATCGCCCCCGATGGCGGCTACTGGCTGGTGGACAGGCACCACCTGAGCAAGGCGCTGTGGCAGCAAGGGGTGAAGCGGGCGCGGGTCAAGGTGATCGCCCGGCTGCAGGACAAGGCCAGCTTCTGGAGCCAGATGCAGAATCACCACTGGGCCTGGCTGAAGGATGAGCAGGGCCAGCCGCTGACCCCGCAGCAGTTGCCGAGGCACATCGGCGAGCTGCCGGATTACCCCTACCGTACCCTGGCGGGCCTGCTGCAGGATGCGGGCTATTTCAGCAAGAAGGATCAGGTCTACTTCGTCGAGTTTGCCTGGGCCAGCTGGCTAGGCCAGCAGATGGACTGGCTGCCGGTCAATGCCGCCAACCTGGCGGATCGCCTCGCCCAGGCCAAGCGGCTGGCGTGCAATGACAAGGCCAAGGGCTTGCCGGGCTATCCCGGCAAGCAGTGCCGTCTCAACCCGCCGCGCAGTGGCAGCTAAAGCAGGGGCAAGAATGGGACTGATGCGGGGCGCCTGGCGCCCCGCATTTATTCTCCCTGGCTGACACCTTGCCAGCGGGCGGCAGCTTGTTCCAGCAGCGCCACCTCTCCTTGCTGGATCAGCGGCAGCAGGGCCTGCACCTGCTCATCCGGCCAATCCCACCAGGCCAGCGCCAGCAACCGGGTTATCTCGTCCTGCGGGAAGCGTTGGCGGATCACTCTGGCGGGGGAGCCGGCCACCACGCAATAGGGCGGCACATCCCGGGTGACCAGGCTGCGGGCGGCGATGATGGCGCCATCCCCTATGGTGACGCCCGGCATGATCATGGCTTCCATGCCGATCCAGACGTCATTGCCGATGCGGGTATCGCCGGCACGCCTATAGCTGCGTTGCAGGGCCTCCGGGGTGGCGAAGGGATAGGTGCTGATGAAGGCCGGGTTGTGGGTGTGGTTGCCACCCATGATGATCTTCACCCCGGCCGCTATCTGCACATAGTCGCCGAGATGGAGCCGGTCTATGTGCCAGATCGGCTCCCAGCCGGTGTCGGCCGAGCGGCTCCAGCGGTCACCGTGCAGGTAGCGCACGACTTCCTCTTCGAAGGGACCGTCCCAGGCTCCCGAGTAGTAGCTGTGTCGCCCCTTGAGGCAGATGTTGGGATTGGTCACCGTCAGATGCAGGTATTCGACCTGCGACCAGTGTTGGCAGATGGTCATTGCTGTGTTCCTCGTTGAATGGATCGGGATTGGATGCGCGAGTCGGCGCAGCTAATAGATCCAGACCTGCAGGCGGGGCACGCACAGGGTGGAGCAGCCCAGCGCCTGGGATGAACGGGGTTTTTGCATGAGGAAGGGGCTCCCGACAGAAGAGGCCAGATGGTAAGGGATGGGGAGGGCGATGCCAAGTCGATGGGGCAGAAGTGGTCAAAACCTGCACAAAGGGTCTGGTTGATATTTATTCTCAATTGGCCATGATACAGGCTCCACTCATGTCGGTAGAGGAGAGGAAGATGACGAATCACAACTGGCAGCGTTACATGCTGGAGGCGGAGAATGCCCTCGGCAAGGGGGCACTGGGGGCGGCCATCTGCCTCTATCAGCAGGCCCTTGGCGAGGTGTATGAGCTGGCGTCCGGCGATCTGGACGAACTGGCCAGCATGCGGGTCGCCACCTGTCACCGGCTGGCCGATTTCTGGCGCGCCATGGAAGAGCCCGCCTACGAGCTGCGCTACCTCAAGCTCGCCTCCGAGCTGGTCACCGCCCTGGTGCCGCAATGTCCCAACCGCGAGTGCGAGAGCCTGATCAGCGAGCTGGGCTGCTGTCGCGCCGCCCTGCTCTCCTTCCTCAAGCGCCACCCCAATCCCGAGATCGCGAGGCTGATCCAGCTGCAGGACAAGGTGCAGGGCTGCGAGCTGATCGGCCGCTTCCGCCTCAACTAGCGGCTGTGCGCCTGAGCTTGTGGGCGATGCGTTCCTGAGCCTCTTCCCCCTGCAGGGAGAGGGAGAAGGCGCGGGCCTCCAGATCGATGACGAAATGCACCGCCTGTTTGAGCTCCTGCCTGAGCAGGGCCTTGCTCTTCTGTAGCGCCTTCGGCGGCTTGGCCGCCAGCTTCAGCCCTTGTGCTCTGGCAAAGGGGAGCAGTTCATCCACCGCCAGCACCCGGTTGGCGAGGCCGAGGTGCAGCGCCTCCGCGGCATCGATAGCCTCCGCCAGCAGCAACAGCTCGGCCGCCTTCAGGTGGCCGATGGCCCGGGGCAGCAGCAGGCTGGAGGCAAACTCCGGCACCAGCCCCAGCTCGACGAACGGCAACTGCAAGCGGGCATTCTGTGCCAGATAGACCAGATCGCAGTGCAGCAGCAGGGTGGTGCCTATGCCGACCGCCGGGCCGGCGACGGCGGCGATGACAGGCTTGGGGAAATCCGCCAGGGTGTGCAGGAATTGCAGTATGGGATCGTCCGCTGCCAGAGCCGACTTGCCGACGAAGTCGGCGAGATCGTTGCCGGCGGTGAAGCAATCCTGCTGCCCCTGCAACAACAGCACATGGACCCGCTCGTCCAGCGCCGCCTGCTGCAGCGCCTGGGTGAGGGCCAGATACATCTCGGTGTTGAGGGCATTGCGCTTGTCCGGCCGGTTGAGGGTCAGGATGAGCAAGCCATCCTGCTGCTCGGCCAGAATTGTGAGGGCCATGTCTGAATCCTTGTTGTCGGGGGCTGTCAAAGCCCTCTCTTGAGGGTAAGCTTCGCTTCGTTTGACAACATCATAAAAGGATTTCAACCATGTTTAAACGTGCGTTCTACTCCATCCTGACCCTGTGTCTGGCGGCCCCCGCCCTGGCCAAGGTCGAGGCCGTCGATGGCTATGTCCGCCTGCTGCCCCCCGGCTCCCCGAACACCGCCGCCTTCATGGTGCTCAAGAATGATGGTGACCAGCCGGTGACCCTGACCGCCGTCTCCTCCCCCGAGGCCGCACGGGCCGAGCTGCACACCCATCTGCACGAAAACGGGGTGATGAAGATGCGCCAGGTCGATGGCATCCAGATCCCGGCCAAGGGCGAGGTCGCCCTCAAACCCGGCAGTTTCCACATCATGCTGTTCGAGGTGCGCGACCTCTCGCAGGCCGTCCCTGTCCCCCTGACCCTGACTCTGGACGATGGCCAGAGCCTCACTCTGAGCCTGCCGGTGAAGCCGGTTGAGCCGACGAAAGGCATGCAGCACTGACATTAATGGACGCGTGTTCAGCTTTTTACTCTAGGTATTCCCGAAACACTGGGTAAAATGATGGCCTTTCCAGTCCATTAGGGAGCGATATGATGAAAAAGACTTTGATTGCCGGCAGCATGCTGGCCCTGTTCAGCCATGCAGCCATGGCCGCCGATGACTGGCGTTTCGCGGTTGGCGCCGACATGTGGAACTCCCAGGGGAGCGGCCAGGTCAGCGGTGTCGATGCCGATGGCAGCTATGACGACAACTACAACTGGAGCGGCTACCTGCAACTGGAGCACGGCATCATCTTGCTGCCCAATGCCAAGCTCGAGATGACCGACTTCAGCACCAGCGGCGGCGCATTCAACAACGATCTGCTGGCCTATGATCTGAGCCTCTACTACCGCCTGATGAACAACGACATGTTCCAGCTCGATCTGGGTCTGACCGGTCGTCGTTACGATGGTGACTTCAACACCCAGCACTACTCCTATGACAAAGACGTGCTGATGGCCTACACCGGTGGTGAAGTGCGCATCCCGGGGACCGGCTTTGCCGCCTTCGGCGATCTGCGCATGCAGGATGGCGACAACTACGACTACCGTCTGGGTGGTTCCTACAAGTTTACCTCCCTGCCGCTCAAGATCCGTGCGGGCTGGCGTGAAGCCGAGATGGACTTCGACAAGGTCGATCAGAACATCGACGGCTGGTTCATCGGTGGTGAATTCACCTTCTGATCGGACGGAACATGATGATGGACTTCATCATCGGCATGTGACGAGGACAATATAATGGGCCACATCATAGTGACTGGCGCAGGCTCCGGCCTCGGACGCGCGCTGACAATCGGACTGGTTGAGCGCGGTCATCGGGTCTCCATGATGGGGCGCCGTTATCAGAAGCTGCAGGAGCAGGAGCGGCTGCTTGGCCGCGCGGTGGTCGGCATCGCCGCCGATCTGGCCCACCACGAAGAGGTGGAAATGGCGTTTTCCGCTGCTGTGGCCTGGGGTGGTTTGCCGGATCTGGTGATTCATTGTGCCGGCGTGGGCGAATTCGGCCCGGTCGGCGTCTACACCGCCGAGCAGGTGCGCCGGGTGGTGGAGAGCAATCTCATCTCCACCATACTGGTGGCCCAGCAGACGGTGCGCCTCATCGGCAGCAAGGGCGGCGTGCTCGCCAACGTGCTCTCCTCCGCGGCGCAGACCGGCAAGGCCAACGAGAGCCTCTATTGCGCCTCCAAATGGGGCATGCGAGGCTTCCTGGAGTCCTTGCGGGCCGAACTCAAGGGCTCTCCGCTGCGACTGGTGAACCTCTATCCGAGCGGGATCCGCAGCGAATTCTGGGATGGATCCTCCCATGTGGACTCGAGCAACTTCATGACGCCGGAAGACGCCGCCGCCTATATGTTGGATGCGTTGGAAGCCAGAAGCAGCTGCCATGTGACCGATCTCTTCATCGGTCGCAACGAGTAAGCCCCGCCTCGCCTTCCCGGCAGGCAGACAACAAAAAGCGCGCCATTGGCGCGCTTTTTTATTGCCGCATGGCGGCGGTATTAACGACCCGGCTTGCCCTTGAGCAGGGCGACGATGTCGTCGACCGCCACTTCCTGCTTCTCGCCGGAGCGGCGGCACTTGTACTCCACCACGCCGTTGTCCAGGCCGCGATCGCCGATGTTCTGGGGCATCGCCAGCGGGGCATGGGTAATATGCTGTGCAATTGGATGTGGGAATGATGGATATATTTTAAGGCCGACAATCCAATGTGTTAATTAAGGTTGGCATTATCAACATGTAAAAATAAATGTTTAGAGTGAAATGACAAAAGCACCGATTTTTATAATGCGTTATCGCTACTTACTACTCCAGTATTTAATGTTTAGAATATAATAAACGTATATCCAGTCCCATGCAGAATCATATTTAACTTCTGGTGGAGATTAGCTAATCGTACCTGAAGTTATCATTTTTTAGCCGCATATCCCTGCAGGAAGGACTGAACTGCATGCTTTGATTTTTTGCCAAGGGTTAGCAGCAATTCAAAATCAGGGTTGATAATGCCATGCCGGCACTCTAATTCCTTTAACAGGGCGAGCCACAGGTGCGCCGTCACCTCGGCATCCGCCAGTGCGCGGTGAAATACCCCGTCATTGGGTAAGCTCTGGTACTGTACCAAGGTAGCCAACTTATGGTTCGGCGCCTCGGGGAATAACCGTCTCGACAGCAGCAAGGAGCAGGCGAACTGCCCAGGATAGTGCGTCGAAAGTCGCTCTATTTCAGCATCCAGAAAGCGCTTGTCGAAGGAGGCATTATGGGCGACCAGATTATCATCACCGATAAACTCGACGAAGTCCGCCATCACCTCCCCGCAAGGTGGCGCCTGTTTCAGCATGGCATTGCTGATCCCGGTATATTGCTCAATAAAGCTGCTGACGTTAAAGCCAGGATTCATCAACGCCGAAAAACGTTCACTGATATGGCCGTTTTCAATCCGGACGGCGCCAATTTCGATCGCTCTATCACCTTGTCCTGGTGAGAGCCCGGTAGTCTCGAAATCGAGCACGACGACGGTATTGGCTAAGGCGCTGGACATAATCTCTCGGGCAATCTGGATAAAGAACGTCAGTCTAGGAAATCTGCTACTTCATGTACAGCGCAATATCGCGATACAACTGGAGCCTTGTGTTTGTGATGAGCAGCAGAGACAGGCAACATATAAAAAGCCCCGAGTGCAATTCACACTCGGGGCTTTTTTATCGAAAACGAAAAGCAGAGTTAGCAGGCGCTATTAGCGACCCAGCTTGCCCTTGAGCAGGGCGACGATGTCGGCGATCGCCACTTCCTGCTTCTCGCCGGAGCGGCGGCACTTGTACTCCACCACGCCGTTGTCCAGGCCGCGATCGCCGATGACGATGGCGTGCGGGATACCGATCAGCTCCATGTCGGCGAACATCACGCCCGGACGCTCCTTGCGGTCATCGAACAGCACGTCCACGCCGGCGGCCTTCAGCTCGGCGTAGAACTGCTGCGCCTGCTCGGCGACGCGCTCGGACTTGTGCATGTTCATCGGCACTATGGCCACTTCGAACGGGGCTATGGCCTCCGGCCAGATGATGCCGTACTGGTCGTTGTTCTGCTCGATGGCGGCGGCCACCAGGCGGGAGACCCCGATGCCGTAGCAACCCATCTCCATGGTGACGGACTTGCCGCCCTCGTTCAGCACGCTGGCCTTCATGGCCTCGGAGTACTTGGTACCCAGCTGGAAGATGTGGCCCACTTCGATGCCGCGCTTGAGCAGCAGCTTGCCCTGGCCGCAGGGGCTGGGGTCGCCTTCCACCACGTTGCGCAGATCGGCCACTTCATAAGTGGCGATGTCGCGATCCCAGTTGGCACCGGTCAGGTGGAAGCCGGTCTCGTTGGCGCCGCAGACAAAATCGGCAAGATGGGCGGCGCTGCGATCGGCGATGATGCGACCATTGAAGCCGACCGGGCCGATGGAGCCCGCATCACAGCCGGCGGCGGCCTTGATCTGCTCCTCGCTCGCGAAGGTCAGCGGGTTGGCGACACCTAGCAGCTTCTCGGCCTTGATCTCGTTCAGCTCGTGGTCGCCACGCAGCACCAGGGCGATGACCGCCTGCTGGCCGTGCTCGTCCGCCTCGGCCAGCACCAACAGGGTCTTGGCGATGGCGGTCGGCGCCACACTCAGGAACGCGGCCACTTCATCTATGGTGTGGACGGCCGGGGTGGCGACCTTGGTCAGGGCCTGGGTCGCGGCGGCGCGCACGCCGGCAGGTGCCAGCGCCTCGGCCATCTCGATGTTGGCGGCGTAATCGGAGCTGTCGGAGAAGGCAATCAAGTCTTCACCGCTCTCGGCCAGCACCTGGAACTCGTGGGAGCCGGTGCCCCCGATGGAGCCGGTATCGGCCTGCACCGGACGGAAGTTCAGGCCCATGCGGGTGAAGGCGGCGCAGTAGGCGGCATGCATCCGCTCGTAGGTCTCGATCAGCGAGGCCTTGTCGATGTGGAAGGAGTAGGCATCCTTCATCAGGAACTCGCGACCGCGCATCACGCCGAAGCGGGGACGCACCTCGTCGCGGAACTTGGTCTGGATCTGGTAGAGGTTCAGCGGCAGCTGCTTGTAGCTGTTCACCTCGTAGCGGATCAGCGAGGTGATCACCTCTTCGTGGGTCGGGCCCAGCACGAAGGGACGGTTGTGGCGGTCGGTCAGACGGCACAGCTCGGGGCCGTAATCGTCCCAGCGGCCGGACTCCTGCCACAGCTCGGCCGGTTGCACCACCGGCATGGAGACTTCGATGGCACCAGCATTGTTCATCTCTTCGCGAACAATGTTCTCGATCTTCTTCAGTACCCGCAGGCCGGACGGCAGCCAGGCATACATGCCGGAGGCCAGTTTGCGGATCATGCCGGCGCGCAGCATCAGCTGATGGCTGACGACTTCCGCGTCGGAGGGGGTTTCCTTGAGAGTGGAAAGCAGATATTGGCTGGTACGCATCGCGGTAGACCTTAGCTAGTTCGGGCGCTGGACCCTGGAAAATTTCAAGGGCCGGATTTTAACATGGGTCCATATCCTAACGCGATTTTCTATCTTCAATAAGTGACTAAATGCGGCCGGGTCGTCGTCATCCTGGCCTTATATGGCGGCCAGAGGCAGACACTGTCATCAGTATGCTGGATACTTATCCAGTAATTATTTAAGCTAGGCGCTACTTTATGGCTGGCTGTGTTGGTTGAGGAGAGATGTCGTGATTGGTCGCGTGAGAGGCATTGTGATTGAGAAGAATCCCCCCGAGGTGTTGCTCGAGGTGGGTGGCGTGGGCTATGAGGTACAGATGCCCATGAGCTGCTTCTATGATCTGCCCGAGCTCGGGAAGGAAGCGACCATTCACACCCATTTCGTGGTGCGGGAAGATGCCCAGCTGCTCTATGGCTTCAACCACAAGCAGGAGCGGGCGCTGTTTCGCGAGCTGATCAAGACCAATGGGGTCGGCCCCAAGCTGGCGCTGGCGATCCTGTCCGGCATGACCGCCACCCAGTTTGTGCTGAGCGTCGAGCGCGAGGAGATAAGCTCCCTGGTTAAATTGCCCGGCGTGGGCAAGAAGACCGCCGAACGGCTGGTGGTGGAGATGAAGGACCGCCTCAAGGGCTGGGTCAGCCACGATCTGTTCTCGCCCGCCACCATCAGTCTGCCCGCCCAGGAGAGCCAGCTGCGCGCCCCCGATGCGAGCGAAGAGGCCGCCAGCGCCCTGGTGGCACTCGGCTACAAGCCGCAGCAGGCGAGCCAGATTGTCAGCAAGGTGGCCAAGGAGGGGATGTCGGTTGAGTCGATCATCCGTGAATCCCTGCGTAGCCTGGTGTGAGGATGAACATGAATCAAGCGGCTCGCCCTGTCTCGATCTTCGGTGTGCGTGGGGTAATGCATGATTGAAGCGGATCGTCTTATCTCGGCCGGTGCCGCCCGCGAGGAGGAGGTCATCGATCGGGCCATCCGGCCCAAGAAGCTGGCCGATTACACCGGTCAGGATCCCGTCTGCGCCCAGATGGAGATCTTCATCGAGGCGGCGCGTCAGCGCGGGGAGGCGCTCGATCACCTGCTGATCTTCGGCCCGCCCGGCCTTGGCAAGACCACGCTCGCCAATATCGTGGCCAACGAGATGGGGGTCAACATCAAGACCACCTCGGGTCCGGTGCTGGAGAAGGCAGGGGATCTGGCGGCGCTGCTCACCAACCTCGAGCCCAACGACGTGCTGTTCATCGACGAGATCCACCGTCTCAGCCCGGTGGTGGAGGAGGTGCTCTATCCGGCCATGGAGGATTACCAGCTCGACATCATGATAGGGGAAGGGCCTGCCGCCCGCTCCATCAAGCTGGACTTGCCTCCCTTCACCCTGATCGGCGCCACCACCCGGGCCGGCTCGCTGACCAGCCCGCTGCGGGACAGATTCGGTATCGTCCAGCGGCTGGAGTTCTACAACGTCAAGGATCTCACCGACATAGTCGCGCGCAGCGCCCGTTGCCTCGGGCTCGAGATGTCGGGGGATGGGGCGTTGGAAGTGGCGCGCCGCTCCCGGGGTACGCCGCGGATTGCTAACCGTTTGTTGCGGCGGGTACGGGATTTCGCCCAGGTGAAATCCGATGGCCGGATTGATGGACCCATAGCGGCCCGTGCCATGGACATGCTGGACGTGGATAATCAGGGCTTCGACTTCATGGACCGCAAGTTATTGTTGGCTGTCATCGACAAGTTTATGGGGGGCCCGGTCGGCCTCGATAACCTGGCGGCCGCGATCGGCGAAGAGAAAGACACCATAGAAGATGTGCTTGAGCCTTATCTCATCCAGCAGGGCTACCTGCAGCGCACGCCCAGAGGGCGGCTGGCGACCCCGAGAGCCTATGCTCACTTCGGCCTGCAACGGCCCGATGAGGGATAAAAACAGCTGATTGAACAAAAAACCGCCTCCAGGGGCGGTTTTTTACTATTCTGACAAAAAAAAGCCCACCGCTGAGCAGGGTGGGCAAAGACAATTCAGGATGGATGTTCACAGACAGTGAGAGTGTCCAGAGACAGACCGGAAAAACACAAAGGAGCCGTCGCGAGGCTTCAGAGTCGGTTCATTTGATAGAGCTGAACGAACGAAAGCTTGTAGTAACGAATGGTCTTGGCAACAAACTTTTTCATCTTAAATTCCAACAAACAGGTTCGAGATGTTCATCGAATACATACCGGGAACCCAGAATGACCGGCCTGTACTCAGGGGCGTACCCTCACTGCGAGGCGCATTGTAGGAGCTCTTTCCGGGCCGGGCAAACAAGAAAATTTACCTGTTTCGGATTAGATAAAGTAATTGATATGGTAGCCGGTCCAATAAGCATAAACATGTGTTTTTGTTGGTTTTAAATTGGAATTGCCGCGGGTGGTTCAGATTGGGAAATACAGAATGAAATCGCCCCGCCACACTATTCTTTTAACAGAATTGAAACTAATATCGATTCATCTAAAATTGATTTAAATCAAACATTTACAGATAGGTGTTTTTTGTGAACAAGCTCTCAAAATTAACCTGCACCCGTTGGTAAGTTGCCTTGAAAAGGCATGTATTGATGATGGTTTTACATTGATTTCAATCAAATAAAGGTGATATAAAACGGCGGTCATTATAGGCGGGAATGGAATTACAGTTCTTGTTTATTAAATGTTAAACATTAGCTTTTTTTGTTCCTGTATATTGCCTTGTTGTTAATGTGGTGGCAGTCGAATCCGGTCACCGGTGTCAACCGGGATGTGACCGGCCATTCGGGGACTTCCAATGGAAGCTTTGTCCTTAAAACTTAAAATAGCCGTGCCAATAATCGGTGAGGAAACATCATGATTGCTGAGCATGTGGTAGACCTATCGCGGTTCCAATTTGCCGCGACGGCCCTTTATCACTTCCTGTTTGTACCCCTGACGCTGGGAATGGCCTTCATTCTGGCGATCATGGAGTCTGTCTATGTGATGACCAACAACTCTGTTTACCGGGACATGACCAAGTTCTGGGGCAAGTTGTTCGGGATCAACTTCGCCCTCGGGGTCACCACTGGGCTTACCATGGAGTTTCAGTTCGGTACCAACTGGGCTTACTACTCCCACTATGTCGGCGACATCTTCGGGGCCCCGCTGGCCATCGAAGGGCTGATGGCCTTCTTCCTGGAGTCCACCTTCGTCGGTATGTTCTTCTTCGGTTGGGATCGCCTCACCAAGCGCCAGCATCTGGCGGCCACCTGGTTGATGGCGCTGGGGACCAACCTCTCCGCCCTCTGGATCCTGGTCGCCAACGGCTGGATGCAGAACCCGGTCGGTGCCGAGTTCAACTTCGAGTCCATGCGGATGGAGATGGTGAGCTTCGCCGATCTGGTGTTCAACCCGGTTGCGCAGGTTAAGTTCGTCCACACTGTGGCGGCTGGCTACACCACGGGTGCCATGTTCGTGCTGGGTATCTCCTCCTATTACCTGCTGAAGAGTCGTGATGTGGCCTTCGCCCGTCGCTCCTTCGCCATCGCGGCCGCGTTCGGCATGGCCTCTATCCTGTCCGTGCTGATCCTGGGTGACGAGTCCGGTTACGAGACGGGTGAAGTGCAGAAGGTGAAACTGGCCGCCATCGAGGCGGAGTGGAACACCGAGCCGGCACCGGCTTCCTTTACCCTGTTCGGCATCCCGAATCAGGAAGAGATGCGCACCGATTACGCCATCAAGATCCCCTATGCCCTCGGCATCATCGCGACCCGTTCCCTGGACGGCCAGGTGACCGGTCTGAAGGATCTGAAGAGTGAGCATGAACTGCGCGTGCGCAACGGCATGGTGGCCTATGACCTGCTGACCAAGCTGCAATCCGGTGACAAGTCCGACGATACCCGCGCCCGTTTCGACGAGGTGAAGCAGGATCTGGGCTACGGTCTGCTGCTCAAGCGTTACACCAGCAACGTGACCGACGCGACCGACGAGCAGATCAAGTCCGCCGTGGATGACTCCATCCCGCAGGTGGCCCCGCTGTTCTTCGCCTTCCGCATCATGGTGGCGTGCGGCATGTTGATGCTGCTGCTGATCGGCCTGGCCTTCTATGACAGCACCCGCCACAAGATCGGTGAGCGCAAGTGGCTGCTCAAGGCGCTGCTGTGGGGTATTCCGCTGCCCTGGATCGCCATCGAGTGTGGCTGGTTCGTGGCGGAATATGGCCGTCAGCCCTGGACCATAGCCGAAGTGCTGCCGACCTCGGTCTCCGCATCCAACATTCCTGCGTCCGAGATCTGGTTCTCCCTGATCGGGATCTGCCTGTTCTACACGGTGCTGCTCATCATCGAGATGTACCTGATGTTCAAGTATGCGCGTCTGGGCCCCAGCAGTCTGAAAACGGGCAAGTACCACTTCGAACAGAGCAAGGCATAAGGAGAGGATCTCATGTTTGATTACGAATTATTGCGCTTGATCTGGTGGGTGCTGGTCGGTGTCCTGCTGATCGGGTTCGCCGTCACCGACGGTTTTGACATGGGGGTGGGCGCTCTGCTCCCCTTCGTCGGCAAGAAGGATGTTGAGCGTCGGGTGATGCTCAACACCATGGGCCCGCACTGGGAAGGTAACCAGGTCTGGCTGGTCACGGCGGGTGGGGCACTGTTCGCCGCCTGGCCCATGGTCTATGCGGCGGCCTTCTCAGGCTTCTACATCGCCATGATCCTGACCCTGATGGCGCTGTTCTTCCGTCCGGTCGGCTTCAAGTACCGCTCCCTGCAGGAAGGCGCCAAGTGGCGCAACAACTGGGACTGGGCACTGTTCATCGGTAGCGCCGTGCCGCCGATCATCTTCGGGGTCGCCTTCGGCAACCTGCTGCAGGGTGTGCCGTTCAGCTTCAACCAGTTCCTGATGCTGACTTACCATGGCAACTTCTTCGGCCTGCTCAACCCGTTCGGTCTGCTGACCGGCCTGGTCAGCCTGTTCATGATCGTGACCCAGGGCGCCGTCTGGCTGATGATGAAAACCGAGGGTGAGGTGCTGGCCCGTTCCCGCACCGCCGCCACTGTGTTCTCGCTGTTGACCCTGGTCACCTTCGCGCTGGCCGGTGTCTGGGTCAGTGGCATGGATGGCTATGTGGTGGTCAGCAACATGGCGACCGATGCCGTCACCAACCCCCTGCACAAGGAAGTGGTGGTGCAGGCCGGTGCCTGGATGCAGAACTACAACCTCTACCCCTGGATGATTGCCGCTCCCGTGCTGGGCCTGGTGATGAGCCTGCTGACCGCCGCCGCGGCCAAGCTGGGTAAAGGCTGGCTGGCATTCCTGTGCTCTTCCCTGGCCATCGCGGGCATCATCTTGACGGCGGGCTTCTCCATGTTCCCGTTCATCATGCCTTCCAGCCTGGAGCCATCCCAGAGCCTGACCATGTGGGATGCCACCGCCTCCTTCAACACCCTCAAGGTGATGACGGTCGTCGCGGCCATCTTTGTCCCGACCGTGCTGGCCTATACCATCTGGACCTACATCAAGATGTTTGGCCGGGTGAGTAACAAGCACATCGAAGACAACCAACAATCGCTCTACTAAGAAGGTGCCCTGATATGTGGTATTTCACCTGGATACTGGGTCTGTTGCTGGCTTGCGCGTTTGGGATCATCAATGCGCTCTGGCTGGAACACACCGAGAACCTGGATCGTCAGATCGATGAAAACAAGTGATCGCCTAGCCCGGTTGGCCGCTCCGCTGGAGCGCCAACCCTGGCAAGGAGTGATGCTGGTGGCGGCGACCCTGTTGGCCGTCGCCATCTTGCAGGCCCCCAACCTGATCGCCGCCAACACCAGCGAGCACGGCCTCTGGCTAGCGCCCTGGCTGATGTGGGCGGTCTGTTGCGGGGTGATGCACGGGCTGGGGTTCCACCCCCGCAGCCTGGTCGGTCGTCTGTTGTTTTGCCCCTGGCTCGCCCTGCCAAGTCTGTTGTACGGACTCTGGTTGACCAGCGGTTATTTCCTGCCATAACAAACGGGGGGAGGCGAGAATTGCTCTGTCTCCCTCTGTCTCCCTCTGTCTCCCTCTGTCTCCCCCTGCTTACCGACGTCATCGGTTGGCTGCTGTTTTGCTCCCTGGTTTGCCCTGCCAGCCCGTTGCGTGGGCTCCGGTTGACCATGAGCTATTCCCTGCCATAAAAAACGGGAGGAGGTGGGATTTCCCTGTCTCCCCCTGCTTCTTTCCTATTCAGCCCTGCGCTATGATAGCCCCCCATCTGACTGTCGAATGGATCACAGATTTTTATGGGGGAAGTCTCTGAGTTTCCGGTACGTGTCTACTACGAAGACACAGACGCCGGAGGCATCGTCTACAACGCCAACTATCTCAAGTTTATGGAACGGGCTCGTACCGAGTTCCTGCGCGCCGGCGGCATCGAACAGGATGTCCTGCTGCAAGAGGGGCTTGCCTTCGTGGTGAGTCGCACCGAGATCGATTTCCGCTCTGCGGCCCGCTTCAATGAACTACTGACCGTATTGACGCAAGTGACTGAAGTGAAACGCGCCTCCATGCGCTTTTCACAACGGATCCTGGCGGCTGATGGACGACTGATCACCCAGGCCATGGTACAGATAGCCTGTGTCAGTCATCCGCATATGAAACCTGTTGCAATACCTGAAAATGTGAAGGGAGTGCTGTTAAGTGCACGCTGAAATTTCGTTTATTGGCCTGTTTTGGCAAGCCAGCCTGTTGGTAAAACTGGTCATGATGACCCTGATGGGTATGTCGGTCGTCTCCTGGGCGCTGATCTTCCAACGCTCCAAGGTCATCAAGGCGGCCAATCTCGCATCGGAGCAGTTTGAGGACAGATTCTGGTCCGGGGTCGACCTCAACCGTCTCTACCAGGAGTCCTCTTCCCGCCGCGATGACATCGAAGGCATGGAAGACATCTTCTATTCCGGCTTCAAGGAGTATGCCCGTCTGCTCAAGGCCGGTGCCCGTGGCCAGGATGCGGTGATGGACGGTACTTATCGTGCCATGAGGGTCTCTCTGTCCCGCGCGGTGGACGAGCTGGAATCCAACCTGCCGGTGCTGGCGACCGTCGGCTCCATCAGCCCTTACATAGGTCTGTTTGGTACCGTATGGGGCATCATGAACGCCTTTATCGCCCTGGGTCAGGTGCAGCAGGCCACCCTGCAGATGGTGGCTCCGGGTATCGCGGAGGCGCTGATCGCCACCGCCATGGGCCTGTTCGCGGCCATCCCTGCGGTCATCTTCTACAACAGGTTCACCAACAAGGTAGAGAAGCTGGAGAACGCTTACGCCAACTTCATGGACGAGTTCACTACCATTTTGAACCGCCAGATTGCTCAACAGCAGGGTGAGAAGTAAATGCAAACCTATCAGCGGATCCGGCGCAAGAAGGTGTGCGAGATCAACGTGGTGCCCTATATCGACGTCATGCTGGTGCTGCTCATCATCTTCATGGCGGTGACGCCGGTGATCACCCAGGGGGTCAAGGTTGACCTGCCCCAGGCGGAATCCGAGCAATTGCCGGAAGATGCCAAGCCCCCCTTCATCGTCAGCGTGAACACCGAGGGGGAGTACGTCATCAAGGCCGGCGAGGCGGATGACGAGCCGGTACCGAGCGGCACCCCGGAGGCGATGCAGCAATACATCACCGAGAAGGCCATGGGCTATCTGGCCATCAACCAGAATGCCCCCGTGGTGGTGGCGGGTGACAAGTCCGTACGCTACGAAGAGGTGATCCTGTTGATGGTCGCGCTCAAGAAAGCCGGTGTGCCTCAGGTTGGCCTGATGACGGATCCGGTGAACTGACGGAGATGGATGTGAAGCGTGGTATTTCCGGTTATCTCATCGCGTCGGTGCTGCTGCATCTGATCATCGGCATCATCCTGTTGGTTGGTGTCGACTTCAGCAAGCCGAAGCGACCCGAGTCGAAGGGCCAGATCGTCAATGCGGTGATGCTGGACAGCGAGTTCCTGGAGCAACAGGCGCAGCAGATCCAGCAGCAGAAGAAGGCGCAACCCAAGGCTGCGCAGCAGCAGAAAGAGAAGGACAAGGAAGACGCCGAACAGGTCAAGCGTGAGCTGGCGCAAGAGCAGGAGCGACTGCGCATCGCCGAGACCAAGCGTAAGGAAGCCGAGGAGGCGACCCGCAAGGCGGAGACCGAGAAGCAGAAGAAGGTAGCCGAGCAGAAGCAGGCGGAGGAGCAGGCACAGAAAGCCGAGGAAACCCGTAAGCTGGACGCCCAGAAGACCAAGCAGGCCGAGGCCAAGCGCGAGCAAGAGGAATTGGCCAAGGCACTGGCGCTGAAGAAAAAGAAAGAAGAGCTGGAGAAGCAGCAGGCCGACGAGAAGGTGAAGGAAAAAGCCAAGGCGGATGCGGCCAAGAAGGCGGAGGCTGACAAGAAAGCCAAGGCCGAGGCGGAGAAGAAAACCAAGGCGGAAGCCGAGAAAAAGGCCAAGGCCGAGGCCGATAAAAAGGCTGCGGACGAAGCCGCCAAGAAGGCAAAAGCTGACGCAGAGAAGAAGGCGAAGGCGGAGGCCGACAAGAAGGCCAAGGTAGAGGCGGAGCGCAAGCGCAAGGCCGCCGAAGAGGCCAAGCTGCAGAAAGAGATGGAAGCCATGATGCAGCAGCAGCTGGAGGCTGAGGCCAATTCCCGCAGTCAGGCCGCCTCGGCGGCAGCCAAGGGTGAGGTCGACAAATATGCCGCTCTCATCAAGGCCACGGTCGAGCGCTACATGATTTTGGATCCCACCATGCGGGGCAAAACCTGTACTATCGGTGTCAAATTGGCCAGCAGCGGCTTCGTCATTTCGGTGGATAGCGGCCAGGGTGACCCGGCGGTCTGTCGCTCCGGCAAGGCGGCGGTGTTGAAAGCCAATCAGCTACCGGTGCCGAAGGATCCGGCGGCATTCGAGATGTTGAAGGAGTTTAACCTCAAGCTGGAGCCGAGCATCTAAGCGGACTAGCGCGGGGGCATTGAACGTGGTTGGCAGCATCTTGCTGATAAAGGAACTTACCTCTCATTTTTATTGGAATAGAGTACTAAAGCCATGATAAGAAAAGTATTTTTTGCTTTGGTTGGCTGCCTTCTGCTGGGCCAGAGCGCTCAGGCGGCCTTGGACATCGTCATCACCGGCGGGATTGACAGCGCACGCCCCATCGCGATTGCGCCCTTCAAATGGGAAGGCAATGGCCAGCTGCCGCAGGACATCGCCGAGGTGGTCTCCAACGATCTGATGCGCAGTGGCAAGTTCAAGCCGCTGGCCCGTGGTCAGATGCCGCAGACCCCGAGCAGTAGTAGCGAGATCAACTTCGCCCCCTGGGCCTCCCAGGGTGTCGAGGCCGTGGTGGTCGGTACCGTCTCGGCCGTGGGCGATGGCACCTACAAGATCAACTTCGAGCTGGTTGACGTGCTGAAGGGCCAGCTGGCCAAGACCCAGGGCGGGGAAGCCAACGGCTACATCCTCGATAGCCGCATGGCGACTATCCCGGGTGCCCAGATGCGCCAGTTTGCCCACCGTATCTCCGACATCGTCTATGAGCGTCTGACCGGCGAGCGTGGTGCCTTCCTGACGCGTCTGGCCTATGTCTCCGTCCAGCAAGGGACCCAGTTCCCGTATCAGCTGCGGATCTCCGACTACGACGGCTACAACGAGAAGACCCTGCTGCGCTCCCGCGAGCCGCTGATGTCGCCGGCCTGGTCGCCGGATGGCAGTAAGCTGGCCTATGTCAGCTTCGAGAACCAGAAATCCGAGATCTACGTGCAGGACATCTATACCCAGCAGCGCAGCCTGATCAGCAGCTTCCGCGGTATCAATGGCGCGCCGGAATGGTCACCAGATGGTCGTCGATTGGCTATTGTTTTGTCCAAAGATGGGCAGCCTGATCTCTATGTCATTGATGTGGCAAGCAAGCAACTCACTCGAGTCACAAATAACCGCACCATAGATACCGAACCCTCCTGGTTGCCGGATGGCCAAACTTTGATGTTCACCTCTGAACGTGGTGGCAAACCCCAGATTTATAGCGTAAATTTGGCGACTGGCGTCACTCGCCGGATGACCTGGGAAGGGGATTCCAACCAGGGGGCATCCATCACGCCGGACGGCAAGTCCATGGTGATGGTGACCCGGGTTCAGGGACAATATCGCATCGCTCGTCAAGATATGGAAAGCGGAGCCATGTTGGTACTGACTCAGAGTGCTCTGGATGAGTCGCCTAGTGTGGCTCCCAATGGCAGCATGATTATCTATGCCACCATCTATCAGGGTCGCAAGAGCCTGGCTTTGGTATCGACCGATGGTCGTTTCAAGGCAGTGCTCCCGACCAGTAGCGGTGAAATTCGTGCACCAGCTTGGTCGCCCTTCTTGAATTGATAAAAAAAATCGATTGTTTTTTGTTTTGTTATAAAGGTTTAAGGAAATAGCATGCAACTCAATAAACTGCTCAAGGGTCTGGCCATCGCACTGCCACTGTTCACCCTGGCTGCCTGTAGTTCTTCTTCCGACTCCGACGCCGCTGGCGCCGAGTCTGGCATGACCGACGGCATGGGCGGTGTACAAACCGGTGGCGCCAACGGCATGTTGTCCCCGGAAGAGCAGATGCGTCAGAAGTTCGAAGCTCTGCAGCGCGACAACGTGATCTACTTCCCGTACGATGGTTACGACATTCAGGGTCAGTACGCCGACCTGCTGGATGCCCACGCCAGCTACCTGCGTGAGCGTCCGTCCGTCAAGGTGTTGATCGAAGGCCACGCCGATGAGCGCGGTACTCCGGAATACAACATCGCTCTGGGCGAGCGTCGTGCCAAGGCCGTTGCCAAGTATCTGCAAACCCTGGGTGTGCAGGCTGAGCAGCTCTCCATCGTCAGCTATGGCGAAGAGAAGCCGCTGGACATGTCTCATACCGAGGATGCCTTTGCCAAAAACCGCCGTGCGGTTCTGGTTTACTAAGGTTTGATCCGAATGAAATTCGTGTTTAAGCAAGCGGCCATTTCGATGGCCGTTTTATTTGCACTGAACGCTCAGGCGGCTGCGCCGGTGAGCGACCTCAGTGGCGATAGCGGCGGTGTGGTCCTCAGCGGCAACAACGGCGCCATCGTGCCCACGGGCAGCCTGGAAGACCGAGTTGCCTTGCTGGAGCGCACCCTCAATGCCCGTCTGCGTCTGCAGGCCGAGCTGCAACAGCAAGTCGACTCGCTGCAAGGGGAAGTCTCCGAACTGCGTGGTCAGCTGGAGCAGCAAACCTATCAGATGGAGCAGTCGCAAGAGCGTCAGCGCCAGCTGTATCAGGAGCTCGACAAGGTGGCCAACAGCCAGCCTGCCGCTGCGTCTGCAGCCTCCGCTGCTGCCGCCCCGGCTCCCGCAGCTGCGGCCAACTACTCGACCAATCAGGACGAGAACCAGGCCTACGATGCTGCCGTGAACATGGTGCTCAAGGAGAAGAACTACGACAAGGCCATTCCCGCCTTCGAAGGGTTCATCAAGCAGTACCCGAGCTCCAGCTACGTGCCCAATGCCCATTACTGGCTCGGCCAGCTGATGTTCAACAAGGGTGACAGGAGTGGCGCCGCTGCCCAGTTCTCCACGGTGGCGAACAAGTACAGCAAGTCGCCAAAGCGGGCCGATGCTCTGCTGAAACTCGGCATGCTGGCACAGCTCGATGGCAAGAAAGCGGAAGCCAAGACCTTCTATGAACAGGTGATCAAGGGTTACCCCAACACCTCGCCGGCCCAGCTGGCCAAGCAGAGCCTGAGCAAGTTGTAGTATTGCTGTAGGTCACTGTTTTCGTAACAGTCTTGTAAATACGACGCCGCTTTGTATGCGCAGTGAACAAACAGATTTAATTTAAGAATTTTCTATTGCGCCAGGATGATAAATCCGTAATATAGGCCGCCGTCAGAGCCGGTGCAGTAATGCAGTCGGACCTGGTCGTGGTGAGGGTCGTTAGCTCAGTCGGTAGAGCAGTTGACTTTTAATCAATTGGTCGCTGGTTCGAATCCAGCACGACCCACCATTTCTTCACTCAGGGTGAAGACAGAATTCCCAGGTCGTTTAGCTCAGCTGGGAGAGCACCTCCCTTACAAGGAGGGGGTCACTGGTTCGAGCCCAGTAACGACCACCAGTTTTGTGAGTAAAGCGTTAGAGCTGTTTGCCGAAGGTGAGCAGTGTCAGGTGAAGGTGGGGGTCGTTAGCTCAGTTGGTAGAGCAGTTGACTCTTAATCAATTGGTCGCTGGTTCGAACCCAGCACGACCCACCAATCTGGCAACACAGAATCCCAGGTCGTTTAGCTCAGCTGGGAGAGCACCTCCCTTACAAGGAGGGGGTCACTGGTTCGAGCCCAGTAACGACCACCAGTTTGTAAAAATGATATAGATGGGTCGTTAGCTCAGTCGGTAGAGCAGTTGACTTTTAATCAATTGGTCGCTGGTTCGAATCCAGCACGACCCACCATCATTTAGCCATATCCCAGGTCGTTTAGCTCAGCTGGGAGAGCACCT
>NZ_JAHUXD010000016.1:0-65000 GCF_019218705.1 Aeromonas sp. sif2433 | reverse complement strand
AGATGGGTCGTTAGCTCAGTCGGTAGAGCAGTTGACTTTTAATCAATTGGTCGCTGGTTCGAATCCAGCACGACCCACCATCATTTAGCCATATCCCAGGTCGTTTAGCTCAGCTGGGAGAGCACCTCCCTTACAAGGAGGGGGTCACTGGTTCGAGCCCAGTAACGACCACCAAGTTTGTAAAAAATGATACAGATGGGTCGTTAGCTCAGTCGGTAGAGCAGTTGACTTTTAATCAATTGGTCGCTGGTTCGAATCCAGCACGACCCACCATCATTTAGCCATATCCCAGGTCGTTTAGCTCAGCTGGGAGAGCACCTCCCTTACAAGGAGGGGGTCACTGGTTCGAGCCCAGTAACGACCACCAGTTTGTAAAAATGATTTAGATGGGTCGTTAGCTCAGTCGGTAGAGCAGTTGACTTTTAATCAATTGGTCGCTGGTTCGAATCCAGCACGACCCACCATCATTTAGCCTTATCCCAGGTCGTTTAGCTCAGCTGGGAGAGCACCTCCCTTACAAGGAGGGGGTCACTGGTTCGAGCCCAGTAACGACCACCATATTTCGAGCCGACCGCTTGTGATAGAACGCCAAGAGCCCGCTGCATAGCGGGCTTTTTTGCATCCAGCGCCTGCCGGCTACCGGCGCGGCCGAGAAATTCACGAACCTATTTAGGCACTTGTATCTCGCCAGATTTGTTGGTGGGCTTGCGCTCGGCTTCTGGTTATAATTTTTGCCTTTCCAAGCGTTGATGGAACAGTCGCAATGAGCAATGCACTGAGCAGTGTCCCTCCGGCTATCGAGATGGACTACCCCTTCCCGGCCAAGCCGGCTCCGCTGACCAGCGAACAGAAAGCTGCCCTGATCACCGAGATCAAGGCCCTGCTCGAATCGCGTCAGGCGGTACTGATAGCCCACTATTATACGGACCCCGAGATCCAGGCGCTGGCCGAGGCCACTGGTGGCTTCGTCGGCGACTCCCTCGAGATGGCGCGCTTCGGCCGGGATCACGCGGCCCAGACCCTGATCGTGGCGGGGGTGCGCTTCATGGGGGAAACCTCCAAGATCCTGAGCCCGCACAAGCGGGTGCTGATGCCGACCCTGGAGGCGGAGTGCTCCCTCGATCTGGGTTGCCCCATCGACCAGTTCTCCGCCTTCTGCGATGCCCACCCCGACCACATAGTGGTGGTCTATGCCAACACCTCGGCGGCGGTCAAGGCGCGCGCCGACTGGGTGGTGACCTCCAGCATTGCGCTGGAGATCGTCGAGCATCTCGACAGTCAGGGTCACAAGATCATCTGGGGCCCGGACAGACACCTCGGGGCCTACATCGAGAAGCAGACCGGGGCCGAGATGTTGCGCTGGCAGGGTCACTGCATAGTGCACGACGAGTTCAAGGCCAAGGCCCTGCGCGAGCTCAAGGCCCAGAACCCGGACGCGGCCGTGTTGGTGCATCCGGAGTCACCGGCCTCGGTCATCGAGCTGGCCGATGCGGTGGGCTCCACCAGCCAGCTGATCAAGGCGGCGAGGGAGCTGCCCCAGCAGAAGCTGATCGTGGCCACCGATCGCGGCATCTTCTACAAGATGCAGCAGGCCTGTCCGGACAAGGAGATGGTCGAGGCACCGACCGGGGGCGATGGCGCCACCTGCCGCAGCTGTGCCCACTGCCCCTGGATGGCAATGAACGGCCTGGTGGCGATCAAGGAGGCCCTGACAGATGGTGCCGAACACCACGAGATCCTGGTCGATGAAGCGCTGCGGCTGAAGGCGTTGATCCCGCTCGATCGGATGCTGAACTTTGCCGCCGAACTCAGGCTCAAGACCCAGGGCAATGCCTGACCCATCGAGGCATGGAACGTAGAGAGGGCACCCATTGGGTGCCCTCTCTTGTTATGGCTGTCGCTCGCAGCAGGGGCACATGACGCGCCGCCGTTCCTTGGGATCAGATGATCACGGTGGAGAGGCTGTGTTCCTCACCAGCGGCGACTGTGACACCGGCCTCATCGGTGATGGCGGTCTCGACACAGAGCATGGTGCGATAGCCGTCATCGCTCATGTCGGCCATGGCGGTGGCTCCTTCCAGCCAGGGGGTCCACACCACCACGCTGTCGTGATTGCCGCTGGTCACCCCGATGCGATGATCCCCATCCTGGACGACAACTGTGGTCTCTGCGTTCAGATAGATGCGATCCAGGGCGCCTGAGAGCGTCAGGAAACCCTGTTGCTGCGCGTGCTGGCCGCCGACCACCTTGTCCAGGTAGGGTTCGCCCAGACCGGTCACGCTGACGGCCTCTGGCGCGCTTATCTGCAGATAGGTATGCAGGGCTCCGCTGTAGACGAGGGGTTCCTGCCCGGTGTTGCGGGTGGTCAGCACCAGGGAGAGCTCCTTGCCGACCAGCACATCCAGATCCAGCTCGAAGGGGTGGGGCCAGAGGGCGCGGCTGGCATCGCTGTCGGTCAGGGAGAGGTGCACCAGGGTGCCCTCCTCGTGGTCGGAGACGCCATCCAGCGTCCACAGGCTGGTGCGGGCGAAGCCATGGGCAGGCTTGCCGCTGCCAACGCGCGCGGGGGCGGGGCCGAACCAGGGCCAGCAGAGCGGAATGCCGCCGCGGATGGGCTTGCTGCCATCCAGCACGGCCTTGTCGCTGAGCCAGAGGGAGGCGGGCTCGCCGTGGCGCTGATAGCGCAGCACATGGGCGCCAAACAGGCTGATCTCGGCCTTGGCGTAACCATTGTCGATAGAGAGCAAGGGTTGGCCCGTCTCGTGGCTGAGGCTGCAGTGGGCGGTCAGAGTGCGTGTCGGTTGCATGAAGACTCCTGTGCTAGCGCACATTCAAGGAAGAGGTCGGCGGATCCAGAATACAAAAAGGCGGCCAATGGCCGCCTTTTTTCAAGCTACTTGATTGCGCATCCCAAATTACTTGGAGATGTGAGCGATCAGGTCCAGAACCTTGCTGGAGTAGCCCATTTCGTTGTCGTACCAGGATACAACTTTAACGAACTTGTCGTTCAGTGCGATACCAGCTTTGGCATCGAACACGGAAGTCTGACGCTCACCCAGGAAGTCAGTGGAAACCACTTGATCTTCGGTGTAGCCCAGCACGCCCTTCATGGAGCCTTCGGAGGCTGCTTTCATGGCTGCGCAGATTTCGGCGTAGGTAGCGGCTTTCTTCAGGTTGACGGTCAGGTCAACAACGGACACGTCCGGAGTCGGTACGCGGAAAGCCATACCAGTCAGTTTGCCGTTCAGTTCCGGGATAACGACGCCAACAGCCTTGGCAGCACCGGTAGAGGACGGGATGATGTTCTGAGCCGCACCGCGGCCACCGCGCCAGTCTTTGGCAGACGGACCATCAACGGTCTTCTGGGTAGCAGTGGTAGCGTGGACGGTGGTCATCAGGCCGGATTCGATACCGAAGGTATCGTTCAGAACCTTGGCGATCGGGGCCAGGCAGTTGGTGGTGCAGGAAGCGTTGGAAACGATGTCCTGGCCAGCGTAGGTAGAGTCGTTAACACCCATGACGAACATCGGGGTAGCGTCTTTGGACGGACCAGTCAGTACGACTTTCTTGGCACCGGCAGCGATGTGCTTACGAGCAGTCGCGTCGTCCAGGAACAGACCGGTGGCTTCGGCAACAACGTCAACACCGATGGCATCCCACTTCAGGTTTGCCGGGTCACGCTCAGCGGTAACACGTACGGTTTTGCCGTTGACAACCAGGTTGCCGTCTTTGACTTCAACGGTGCCATTGAAGCGGCCGTGAGTGGAGTCGTACTTCAGCATGTAAGCCATGTAGTCAACGTCGATCAGGTCGTTGATACCAACCACTTCGATGTCGTTGCGCTCAGCGGCCAGACGGAAGACGAAACGGCCGATGCGGCCAAAACCGTTAATACCTACTTTGATAGTCATAATTGGTTACCTAACTGTTCAGTAGTCAAAGAAAATTCCGTTTGTAAATTTACTAGAACTCACCCGTGAGTCAACCAACAATCTGCGCGAAATTGCGCTATATCATGAAAAACTGTGAAATTTATTTTCGGTTTATGTAACTGACTACCAACTTTTGTCGAAAGTGTCATCGGCTGGTTCGCGTCACAGAGATCAACAATAGTGCCTGTCTGGTCACACATCCAGCCAGGGAGATATGTAAAAATGTGCGCGGTTTAGCATGGCCAAAGAGCCACTGTTCAAGTACCACCCATAAAAATTAATCATATAGATAGAATCCACAGCGGGAATTCTCAAACTATGACCACCCTGATTGAACAGCTGGCTGCCGCCAAAGGTATCGCCAGCGAGTATGTTGATGCCTGGGGCCAGCCGGCTCTGGTATCCGAAGAGAGCAAGGCCGCCATGCTCGGCGCCATGGGTTACCGCGTCGATGACGAGGCTGCCCTGAGCGAGCAGCTTGAGCAAGAGCATCGCCAGCACTGGTTGCGTCCACTGGATCCCGTGATGGTGGTGCGCAGCGGCGAACCCATCAGCCTCGAACTCCGTCTGCCCATCGAGTTCGTCAACGACGCCCTCCACTGGCAAC
Source organism: Aeromonas sp. sif2433 (assembly GCF_019218705.1). Lineage (NCBI taxonomy): Bacteria > Pseudomonadati > Pseudomonadota > Gammaproteobacteria > Aeromonadales > Aeromonadaceae > Aeromonas > Aeromonas sp. sif2433. The sequence continues at coordinate 60,461 of NZ_JAHUXD010000016.1, read as the reverse complement.
TCAGCCTGGAGCAGGGCGCGTTCCTGACGGGCCAGATCACGCCGATCGAGGGTGAGCTGGTCGGCGTCGCCGAATTTGAAGAGATGGAGTGCCAGGCCTATCGCGTGGCGTTGGCGGTGCAGCCCGAGCTTGGCTATCACCAGCTGACCCTGCTGGAAGAGGGCAATGACGAGCCGCTGGCCAGCATGCGTCTCATAGTCGCGCCCAAATCCTGTTACAAGCAGGCTCCCATCGCCAACGGTCGCAAGGTGTGGGGCCCGAGCGTGCAGCTCTATTGCCTGCGCAGCCGCCACAACTGGGGCATGGGGGACTTCAGCGATCTCGGCCAGCTGGTTGAGCAGGCTGCCGCCTGGGGGGCCCACTTCGTCGGCCTGAACCCCATCCATGCGCTCTATCCGGCCAATCCGGAGAGCGCCAGCCCCTACAGTCCCTCCTCCCGTCGCTGGCTGAATCTGGCCTACATCGACGTGGAGGCGGTGCCCGAGTTTCTGGCCAACGACAGCCTCAAGGCGGAAGTCGCCAATCCGGCGTTCCAGCAGCACCTTGCAGCCCTGCGGGCCAAGGAGAGCGTGGACTACACCGGTGTCATCGAGACCAAGCTCGGCATCCTGCGCCAGGTGTTCGACCAGGCCAGCCTGGGTGCCGTACGCCAGGCCGAGTTTGAGCGTTTCGTGGCCGCCGGCGGCGACAGCCTGCAACAGCAGGCGGCGTTCGATGCGCTGCAGGCGCACTTCTATGCCAAGGGTGAAAACGCCTGGGGCTGGCCGGTGTGGCCCGATGCCTTCCGCGATTATCACAACCCCGAGGTGGCGGCCTGGATGGCCGCTTACAGCCAGGATGTGAACTTCTATCTCTACCTGCAATTCCTGGCGGACGAACAGCTGGCGCAGGCGGATGCCCGCGCCAAGGCGGCCGGCATGGTGATGGGGATCTACCGGGATCTGGCGGTGGGTGTCTCCGAAGGATCCACCGAGATCTGGGCCAACCGGGATCTCTACTGCCCCAAGGCCTCGGTCGGCGCGCCGCCCGACATCCTGGGCCCGCTTGGTCAGAACTGGGGCCTGCCCCCCATGAACCCGAGCCAGCTGTTTGAGGCGGCCTATCAGCCGATGGTGGACCTGTTCCGTGCCAACATGCGTTCCTGCGGGGCGCTGCGCATCGACCACGTGATGGCTTTGCTGCGTCTGTGGTGGGTACCGCCCGGAGAGTCCGCCGCCAAGGGCGCCTACATTTATTATCCGGTCGACGATCTGCTGGGGATACTGGCGCTCGAATCCCACCGCAATCAGTGTCTGCTGATCGGGGAAGATCTCGGCACAGTGCCGGAAGGCATAGACGTCACCCTCAAAGAGAACGGCGTGCACTCCTACAAGGTGTTCTTCTTCGAACGCTCCAAGGCCGACGGTGGCTTCATCTCGCCGGCGCACTACACCGAGCAGGCGATGTCGGCGCTGACCACCCACGACATGCCGACCCTGAAGGGGTTCTGGCATTGCGACGATCTGGCGTTGGGTCGCGAGCTGGGATTGTATCCGGATGAAGACGTTCTGAAGACACTGTATGCTGATCGTCATCAGGCCAAGCAGCGGATCCTCGATAGCCTGCATGCCCATGGCGTCATCTCTGGCAACATCAGCCATGATGTGAACTGGGTCGGCATGAACACCGAGCTCAACCATGGCCTGCAGTTGCACATGTCCCGTGGCAGCTGCGCCCTGTTCAGCACCCAGCTGGAAGACTGGCTGGAGATGGACAAGCCGGTCAACGTGCCGGGCACCAGTTACGAGTACCCGAACTGGCGTCGCAAGCTCTCTAAGGATCTGGAAGATATTTTTGCCGATGAGGCACTCAAGGTGCTGGCAGGCAAGATGAGCCAGGCCCGTGATGAGGCCAGTCGTTGAGCCACTGTCGCCAACCTGTGACTCACTCTCACCCACTCCGGCTTCGGCCGGAGTGGGTGTTCAGCCATGAAAGGAAATGTCGATGCCCGTTGAACGTTTGGTTGCCGCCCGCTGTGCCGATCCCTTCTCCCATCTAGGCCTGCTGGCTAACCCGGATGGACCAGGCCTGAAACTGACCGCCTGGTTGCCCGATGCCCTCGAGGTTCGCGTCCAGGATCTCAAGTCCGGCAAGCTGGTTGCCACCCTGACTGCCGCCGATGAAGCGGGCCTTTTTGAAACTGTTTTCACCCGTCGCAAGAATCCCTTCCCTTATCAGCTGATCGCCAGCTACCCCGATGCCAGCACCGAGTGTGTCGACCCCTATCAGTTTCAGGCTGCCGCCTGGGAGGGACTGGCGGAGCTGACGTTCCAGCCGGAAAACCTCTATCACACCCTGGGCGCCCAGCTGCGCACCGTGGAACACCTCGGCCAGCGGGTGGAGGGGGTGCGCTTCGCCGTCTATGCGCCGAGCGCCACTGCGGTGAGCCTGATCGGCGACTTCAACTTCTGGGACGGTCGCCGCCACCCGATGCAGCGCAGCCAGTGTGGTCACTGGGTGCTGTTTGTACCCGGCCTCAAGGCGGGGGATCGCTACAAGTTTGAGCTCAAGGATCCGGCCGGCCACCGGCTGCCCCACAAGAGCGATCCGGTCGGCTTCTACTGCGAGCAGTATCCGTCCTTCGCCTCCGTCATCTATGACCACGAGCAGTACGGCTGGCAGGATGCCGCCTGGCGCGAGAGCCAGCGTACCGACAAGCGGGAGCAGCCGCTCTCCATCTATGAGCTGCACGTGGGCTCCTGGAAGCGCCATCCCAACGGCGACAGTCTGAGCTGGCGCGAGCTGGCGGTGGAGCTGGTCCACTACGTCACCGACATGGGGTATACCCATATCGAGTTGATGCCGGTCTCCGAGCACCCCTTCAGCGGCTCCTGGGGCTACCAGCCGGTGGGCATGTTCTCGCCCACCAGTCGCTACGGCAGCGCCGATGACTTCAAGTATTTCGTCGACCAGTGCCACCAGGCCGGCATCGGTGTGATCCTGGACTGGGTGCCGGCCCACTTCCCGTCGGATGCCCACGGCCTTGCCCGTTTCGACGGCACGCCGCTCTACGAGTACGAGGATCCGCGCCGTGGCTGGCACCCGGACTGGAACTCCTACATCTACGATTTTGGCCGCAACAACGTGCGCCAGTTCCTGGTGGCGAGTGCCCTGTTCTGGCTCGACAAGTTCCACATCGACGGCCTGCGGGTGGATGCTGTCGCCTCCATGCTCTACCTGGACTACTCCCGCAATGCCGGCGAGTGGGTGCCGAACGTCGACGGTGGCAACCACAACTACGAGGCGATCAGCCTGCTGAAGTGGACCAACGAAGAGGTGTACGGCAAGTATCCCCACACCATGACCATCGCCGAGGAGTCCACCGCCTTCGCCGGCGTCTCCCGTCCCACCTTCCTCGGCGGGCTGGGGTTTGGCTTCAAGTGGAATATGGGTTGGATGCACGACACCCTGAGCTACATGCAGAAGGAGCCGGTGTACCGCCGCTATCACCACAACGACATGACCTTCTCCATGGTGTATCACTATGACGAGAACTTCATCCTGCCGCTGTCCCACGACGAGGTGGTACACGGCAAGCACTCCCTGCTCTACAAGATGCCGGGGGACGAGTGGCAGCAGGCCGCCAACCTGCGCGCCTACATGGGCTTCATGTACGGTCATCCCGGCAAGAAGCTCAACTTCATGGGCACCGAGATCGCCCAGAGCAACGAGTGGAATCACGACGCCCAGCTGCCCTGGCACCTGCTGCAGTATCCCAAGCACGGCGGCCAGCAGCGGCTGATCCGGGATCTCAACCGGCTCTATCGTCATGAAGTTGCCTTGTATCAGGGCGATTATGAACAGCGTGGCTTCCGCTGGCTGGATCACAACGATGCGGACAACAGCGTCTTCGCCTGGCTGCGAGCCGACAAGCAGGGCGCTAATCCCATCATGGTGGCCTGCAACTTCACGCCGGTGCCGCGTCTCGCCTATCGGCTCGGGGTGCCGGCGGCGGGCCACTATCGGGTGGTGCTCAATACCGACAGCGAGCATTACTGGGGCAGTAACTATGATGTGGGTCTGACCTTCGTCGCCGAGCCGACCCCCTGGCAGGGGATGGCGCAGAGCATAGTGCTGGATCTGCCGCCGCTTGCGACCTTGTTCATCAAACAGGAGTCCTGATGTTTGCAATGGAAAAGGGGCAGGACCACCCATTGGGGGCCCTGCTCGACGAGACCGGTTGTCACTTCTGCGTCTGGGCGCCCCAATCGGACAAGGTGGAGCTCTGCCTGTTCGACGAGCAGGAGCAGGAGCTCGCCCGGCTGGCCCTGCCCGGCCGGCGCGGCCAATACCGATTCGGCTATGTGCGCGGCGTCAAGGCCGGCCAGCGCTACGGCTACCGGGTTCATGGCGCGCCCCAGGAGGGCATGCTGTTCGATCCCGAGAAGCTGCTGATCGACCCCTACGCCAAGGCGCTCAGCCGGGCGACCCACTGGGATGACAAGCTCTATCAGGGGGACAGCGCGGCCATGGTGGCCAAGTCGGTGGTGGTGGCTGACGACTTCGACTGGCAGGGGGTCGGCAAGCCCGGCATCCCGCCGGAGCGCGTCGTCATCTACGAGACCCACGTCAAGGGCTTCACCCGCCAGCACCCCGGCGTGCCGGCGGCGCTGCGCGGCAGCTACCTCGGCATCAGCCATCCGCTGATGATCGAGCACCTCAGCTCCCTCGGCATCACCTCGGTGCAGCTGATGCCGGTGGCCGCCTTCATGTCCGAGCCGAGGCTCGAGCAGCTGGGGCTCACCAACTACTGGGGCTACAACCCCATCGCCTTCTTCGCCCCCGAGCCGCGCTATGGAACGGGGGAGGCGGTGACCGAGTTCAAGACCATGGTGCGCGAGCTGCACCGGGCCGGGCTCGAGGTGATACTGGACGTGGTCTACAACCACACCGCCGAATCCGGCTTCGATGGCCCGGTGCTGTCGCTCAAGGGCTTCGACAACGCGGGCTATTACGCCTTCGAGGCGGGCGCCCATGGCCCCGACTACCACCGTCACGCCAACGTGACCGGCTGTGGCAACAGCGTCAACCTGGATCACCCCAACAGCCTGCGGCTGGTGCTGGATGCCCTGCGCTACTGGGTCACCGAGATGCAGGTCGATGGTTTCCGCTTCGATCTGGCGGTCACCCTGGCGCGGGAGGCGGGGGAGTTCGATCCCATGAGCGCCTTCTTCAAGGCCATGATGGCGGATCCCGTGCTGGCACGGGTCAAGCTGATTGCCGAGCCCTGGGACATAGGCCCCTTCGGCTACCGGCTTGGCCAGTTCCCGAGTCAGTGGCTGGAGATCAACGACCGTTATCGCGACACGGTGCGCGCCTTCTGGCGCGGGGACGCGGGCAAGATGGGGGATCTGGCCACCCGGCTGGTGGGGTCGCGGGATCTGTTCCCGAAGAACTGGCGCGCCCCCCATACCAGCGTCAACTACCTCTGCTATCACGACGGCTTCACCCTGGAGGATCTGGTCTCCTACAACCAGCGCCACAATCAGGCCAATGGCGAGGACAACAGAGACGGCCACGGCAACAACCTCTCCTCCAACCACGGCGTCGAGGGGCCGACGCTGGATCCCAGGATCAACAACCTGCGCCAGCAGCAGAAGCGCAACCTCATCGCCACCCTGTTGCTCTCCCAGGGCACCCCGCACTTCCTGGCGGGGGACGAGATGGGTCGCAGCCAGCTTGGCAACAACAACGCCTACTGCCAGGACAACCAGATAAGCTGGGTCAACTGGCAGTGGCGGCCGGAGGATGAGCGGCTGCTCGCCTTCACCCAGCAGATGATGGCGCTGCGGGCAGAGTCCGGGGTCTTCTCCAACCTGCAACTGAGCGACGACAGCTGGAATGGCACTGCCACCAGCTGCCATAGGGTCAACTGGTACCATCCCGATGGCCATCAACTGACGGATCAGGACTGGCACTCCCCCATGGGCCAGGCATTCGCCATGGACATCGGCATGATCGACTGCGAGGGGGAGCGCTGGTATGTGCTGTTCAACGCCAGCGACTACGACATCCAGTTCCGGCTGCCGCCGCCCGGGGAGGGGCTGGAGTGGATCCAGACCATAGACACCGCCACCAACGATGGCCTGCCCTTCCTGCCCGATGACATCAAGCGGCAGGTGACGGTGGGGCGCGCCCATTCCCTCAAGTTGCTGGAGCGGGTCGCCCTGTCGGCGGCGACCCTGGCCAAGGAAGGGGTGGTGGCCGTGCCGGATGTTGCCGTCTTGTTGCCAGCGGGATCACAGTTCCCGCTGGCGGGGTAGAGTCGGGGCGTCCGAGTGGGTATGCTGGGCGCCGTGATAAATGGCAAGGAGTCAGTATGAGCGGCAACAATCCCGAGCAATGGCGCAATCGACTGAGCGCCGAGCAGTTTCATGTCTGCTGGGAGAAGGGCACAGAGCGCCCCTACAGCGGCGCCCTGCTCCATAACCGCAAGAGCGGTGACTACCTCTGCGTCTGCTGCAAGAGCGTGCTGTTCCACTCGGATGCGAAGTTTGACTCGGGCTGTGGCTGGCCCTCGTTCGACAAGGCCATCGAGGGCACAGTGACCTACACCGAGGATGGCAGCCACGGCATGAAACGGGTGGAGATCACCTGCAGCCAGTGCGGCTCCCACCTCGGCCACGTCTTCCCCGACGGACCGACCGAGACCGGCCAGCGCTACTGCATCAACAGCCTGAGTCTGGATTTCGAGCCCGATACAGACGTCTGAAAACTTCGGAAATGAAAAATGGCGCCTCCGCTTGCGGAGGCGCCATTTTTTTATGGGGTCTTGGTTGGCCCTCAGATCAGCAGCAGGCTGGCGCCGACCAGCAGGGCGGCGAGCGCCAGTATGGGCAGCCTGATGACGCGCAGCAGATAGAAGCCGATGGCGGCCAGCGCCAGATCGGTCGGGGCCAGCACGGCGCTCTGCCACACTGGCTGATAGAGAGCGGCCAGCAGCAGCCCCACCACGGCGGCGTTGATCCCCGTCACCGCCCCTGCCAGGCGGGGTCGGGCCAGCCAGCTTTGCCAGCAGGGCCCCATGGCCCACAGCAGCAGAAAGCCTGGCAGGAACAGTGCCAGGGTCGCCAGCAGGGCGCCCAGGAGTGGCGTGGCCGGCAGCAGCAAGGCGCCGAGGTAGCTGGCCAGGCTGAACATGGGGCCCGGCACCAGCTGGGCCAGGCTGTAGCCGGTCAGGAACTGCGGCTGGCTGAGGCTGTGGCCAACGCTCTCCTGCAACAGCGGCAACACCACGTGGCCGCCGCCGAACACCAGGCTGCCCGCCCGATAGAAGTCGGCCAACAGCTGGCTGGCCGGGCTCTGAGCCAGCCAGGGCAGGCCGACAAACAGCAGGCCGAACAGGATCAGGGTCGGCCAGTGGGGCGGATGGGCGGATACGGGGTGGGAGCCTGCCGGTGCTGCCTGCCGGGCGCAGAGCAGGGCGGCCCCGATCAGCATGGCTGATTGGGTCAGCAGGCCGGGCTGCCACCAGAGCGCGGCGGCGGTGGCCACCATGATGCCCTGCTGCAATGGGCTCTTGCAGAACTGGCGGCTCATGGTGAGCACCGCATCGGCCACCACCACCAGCGCCAGCAGCTTGAGGCCGTGCAGGGCGGCATCCAGCCAGAGGTTGTTGCTCAGCTGGCCGAGGCCGATGGCCGCCGCCAGCAACAGCAGGAAGGAGGGCAGGGTAAAGCCGACGAAGGCCGCCAGGGCGCCGCCCAGTCCCGCCCGCTGGCGACCGATGGCGAAGCCTAGCTGGCTGGAGGCTGGGCCCGGCAACAGCTGGCACAGCGCCAGCAGTTGGGCAAACTCGGCCTGGCTGAGCCAGCCAAGCCGCGTGACTAAGGTGCGCTGGAAATAGCCGATGTGGGCGGCGGGCCCGCCGAAGCTGATACAGCCCAACCACAGAAATTGAATGAATACCTGCCCCACCTCGTCACTCCCTGTTCGTCATCATCGACACCGGGGGATGATATGACAAAGCGGTGACTTTTTTATGACAAATCGGGGTGTGCTGCAGGCAGGTAGCAGTGTCCGGCCAGCCCGCAGGCTATGGTCACTCTGCCGGCTGGCCTGGTTGTGGCAGATAGCAGCGCCCCGCCAGCCAGCGGGCGATGGTCACTCTGCCGGCTGGCCTGGTTGTGGCAGATAGCAGCGCCCGGCCAGCCAGCAGGCTATCGATTGGCGGCTGGCATCGAAGTGGGGCTCGGGCAGCTCGCGGGGATCGCACCAGCGCCAACCCTCGCATTTTTCCGGTTCCAGCAGTTGCGGCTCGCCCTCCACCTCGGCCAGCAGGGTGACCGAGACGTAGTGCAGCCCGCTCTCCCGCCAAGTCTCCAGGTTGTTGGTGACGGCGATGACGCTGGGGCTGGTGATGACGAAGCCCGTTTCTTCGGCCACCTCCCGGATCGCGGCCGACTCGAAGCTCTCCCCCAGCTCCAGATGACCGCCGGCGATGGACCAGTAGGGGGCATGGCTGCCCTTGCGCTTGCCGAGCAGCACCTGGCCCTTGGCATTGGTCAAGATAACGCCGACACCGACGCGGGGATAGGGGGTGGAAGACATGCGAGAGGCTCCTTGCTGAGACGAGATTTCACCATCAAAACGGGCCCACCTTAGGTCGGATGGGCCCGTTGTGCAAGTCGTCCGCGAGTCGGAGCGGGGGAATTAATCCAGTCTGCTCAACCGCTTGTCACAGTGACGCCCGCGGCAGGGGGCAAGGGATGCTGGCCGCGACCGTGCGGCTCCCGCGGCCGGTGGCGGGCTTAGAGCCTGACCAGCATCTTGCCGGTGTTGCGTCCCTCGAACAGCCCGATGAAGGCCTGGGGCATGCTGGCCAGCCCCTCGCTGACGGTCTCCTCGGCCTGCAGGGCGCCCGCCTCGAAGGCGGGGATGGCCTCGGCCAGGAAGTCACCATAGTGCTGCCAGTGATCGGAGACCAGCAGCCCCTGCATCAGGATGCGCTTGCGGATTATTTGGGAGAGATTGCGCGGCCCGCTCGCGCCCCCCTCGCTGTTGTACTGATCGATGAGGCCGCACAGCACGATGCGACCGTGCAGGGCCATGTGGTTGAGGGCCGCCTCCAGCATGGCGCCACCCACGTTCTCGAAATAGACCTGAATGCCTTCCGGAGCGAGCCTGGCCAGCTCGGCATCGAGATCCGGCGTCGCCCGGTAGTTGATCACGGCATCGGCGCCCAGGGTATCTAGGTAGGCGACCTTGTCGGCCGAGCCGGTGGAACCTATCACGCGTGCCCCGGCTCGCTTGGCGAGCTGCACCGCCATGGTGCCGACCGCGCCGGAGGCGGCCGAGACCAGCAGGGTCTCACCGGCCTGCAGGCGGGCGACCTTGTGCAAGCCCGCCCAGGCGGTCATGCCCGGCATGCCGAGGGCGCCGAGGAAGAGCTGGGCCGGCAAGCCGGTCTTGGGCAGGCGGGTGAGCTGCGCGGCGTTGGCGACGAAGCTATCTCGCCAGCCCTGCATGCTGCTGACCCTGTCCCCTGCGGCGAAGTCGGGGTGGCGCGAGGCCAGCACGGTGCCGATGGCGCCCCCGTCGAGGGGGCCGTTGAGCGGGAAGGGGGGCACATAGCTCTTGGCCTCGCTCATGCGGCCGCGCATGTAAGGATCCACCGACAGCCACTGGTTGGCGACCAGCACCTCAGCCTCCTGCAACTCGGGCAGCGGGACCTCTCTCAGGGCGAAGTCGGCGGGGGTGGGCAGGCCGCTAGGGCGACGCAGCAGTTGGATCTGATGACTGAGCTGACTCATGGTTATTTCCTCCAGTGGGGTGTCGCTCGGCGACAGTGGGTCACACTGCCCGCCTGGGCGATGGCCCGGGTACGACAGGGCGTTTGCAGATCGGGCTCGCCGACTTGCTTTGTGTGCAAATTAAAACCAGACTAGTCCCGAATGCGCGTGTTGACAACTGTTTTGCGTGCAAATTATTCGGCCCCCCAGGGTCCTGGGGTATACTGGGCCCACTTGCCAACGAGGTGCCTCATGAGTGAATTGAAAAAGCAGGTCTGTTTTGCCCTCTACAGCGCCTCCAATGCGGTGATGCGTGCCTACCGGCCGCTGCTGGACAGACTGGATCTCACCTACACCCAGTATCTGGTGATGCTGTCGCTCTGGCGACGGGACGATGTCAGCCTCAAGGAAATAGGCCAGGAGACCGGGCTGGATGCGGGCACCCTGACCCCCATCGTCAAGCGCCTGGAGAGCAAGGGCTGGCTGACCCGGGCCGTCTCCCTCGAGGATGAGCGGCAAAAATGCATCTGCCTGACCGAGGCGGGGCGTCAGCTACAACAGGAGGTCAGTGCCTGCTGCCTGGCAGACAACTTGCGTAACCAACTGGATCTGGACGATGCTGAGCTGGCCCAGCTCAAGCAGCTCTGCGATCGTCTCGCGGCGCAGCTGGGACGCTGAATCCCCCATGCCCAGGAGCCCTATGATGAAACCCTTGCTTCCTCTGCTCGTGTTGTTGCTGAGCGCCTGTACCAACGGTGCTCACCCGCCTTCCTCCCTGGAGATCGATGATGCCGACGCCTGGCAGGCCATCTGCAAGGACGGCGTCCGGGTTCGGGCGATCACAGATGAGGGGATCTGTGCGGATCATCGCGGCGTGGCCATGTGGATGAATAAGCCAAGAGCCGAGCGAATGGCAGAGAAAGCCGCCAAATAGTGTGACCCAGGCACCATAAAATGACAGAACCGGCCCCTTGGCCGGTTTTTTTCGCGATCTCGCCTGCACTTTGCCACCTTGTTCATGGTGCGCTCATTGTTCTCTTCCCATACTGGCCCCACAGTTTCAAAGAGAGGAGAAGCAAGATGCAGTCATCCATCGTCGGGCTCTCCATTCTGTGGGGGCTGGCCAGTTTTGGTGTTCAGGGGGATTTCATCGAGAGCCGTGATTCCGTTGCGCCGTCCTGGCAAGCCGAGTCCAGAGTGGAGATGGAAGGTTATCTGATAGAGTCGTTGGGAGAGGATCGCTGGTTGTTCGACAACGGCAGCGAGAGCCTGCTGGTCTCCCTGCCTGAGGGGCAATGGGTCCCTGCCGGTGAGCGGTTGCGATTGAGCGGCGAGCCCCAGCAGGAGCAGGCCGGCTGGCTGCTGCAAGTGCAGGATATCAGCCAGGTTGCCGTCTGATCCCAGTCAGAGCATGACAGTCGATGAATAGAAAAGAGGAGGCCCAGGCCTCCTCTTTGCATGCTGACGCTGCCGTGCCTGAGCGCAGCGGCTGGCGGTTAACCCAGATGATTGAGCGGCAGCGCCGTCTTGTGCTTGATACGGCGCAGCACGAAGCTGGAGCGCACGCCGGTCACACCCGGGATGTGGGTCAGCTTGTCCAGCAGGAAGTGCTGGTAGTGCTCCATGTCCCGCACCACCACCTTGAGCTGGTAGTCGGCGTCATTGCCGGTGATGAGGTCGCACTCCAGCACCTCGGGCAGCTCCCTGATGGCGGTATCGAAGTTCTCGAACCGCTCCGGGGTGTGCCTGTCCATGGAGATGTGGATGTAGGCGGTGAGCGTGAGCCCCAGCTGGCGGGCGTTGAGCAGGGTGACATGGGTATCGATGAGACCGGCATCCTCCAGCGCTTTGACCCGGCGCGAGCAGGGGGAGGGGGAGAGGCCGACCAGCTCGGCCAGCTCCAGGTTGCTGATGCGGCCATTCTCCTGCATCAACTCCAGAATGTGCCTGTCTATACGATCAAGTTTCAGCATTCTCCGTTCCTCGTTGCAATTAATAATTCACTTTTCCTAGATTAAGGGTGAACTATTGCAAAAACAACTGAAAATACCTGCTACTTCGCAACCACTCACCGGGACGTGAGGGATATGATGGTTGCATCTTCCGGTGGCAAGACAGATACCCAACCAGGTCTCTGTGGTGAAGGACCTTACCGGGTCACCCGCCCCATCAGCCGTCTGACCTTATCGGGAAGCGACGGGCTGGAATGAGAGCACCCCCTCCCCGAAGGCAACAAAGCAGGCATCCCGGCGCCTGCTTTGTTGTTTCTGGCGTTCGGCCCCTCAGGACGATGGAGTGATGCGATGCTGTTGTCGGCGTTCGGCCCCTCAGGATCCCGGGGTGATGCGATAGAGACAGCGCCGATCGCCGTCCAGCAGATACTGTTCCCGCTCCACCCTGGCCGGCGCCAGCAACTGGCGAAACAGCGCCAGCTCGCTGCGGCAGAATCCCCGGCAGGCCTGCGCCGCGGCGCAGATGGGGCAATGACTCTCCCACCATAACCAGCTGCCATCCTCCTCCTGGCGCATGTCCGCCATATAGCCTTCCCGGGTGCGCAGCTCCTTCAAGCCCGCCAGCCGATCGGCCAGCGCCGGCTGGATCAGCTGTGCCTGATAGCGGCCCAGCTGTTGCTGCTCCCGCTGCTGGATCAGGCGCTCCATGCCGACCTCGCCAAACAGCTGCTGGATGTTGTCGATGAGCTGCAGGGTCAGCTCGCTGTGGCTGTCGGGGAAGCGCTGCCAGGCCTGCTCGGTCAGGTGCCAGAGCCGCACCGGGCGACCACGACCACGGGCCTCGTCATTGAATCCAATCCAGCCTTCGGCCTCCAGCGCGATCAGGTGCTGGCGGGCGCCCATGGAGGTCATCTGCAGCTGCTCGCCGAGCGCGGCCGCGCTCTGGGGGCCATGGGTCTTGAGCAGGAACAGGATTTTATCGGTGCTGGCGTTCATTCGGTGGCTCTCGTTATCGACAGGCGTGCTCTGGGGGATCTATGGCATCTCGAGCAGGAACAGGATCTTGTCGGTGCTGGCGTTCATTCGGTGGCTCTCGTTATCGACAGGCGTGCTCTGGGGGATCTATGGCATCTCGAGCAGTAACAGGATCTTGTCGGTACTGGCGTTCATTCGGTGGCTCTCGTTATCACAGGCGCGCTCTGGGGGATCTATGGCATCTCGAGCAGGAACAGGATCTTGTCGGTGCCGGTGCTTATGGGGTCATTATGGGCAGCGGCATCATTTAAATCAATAATTCGCTTTACTTAATGGCGGCGCCTTCGCAGTATAAATAAACAAATAACTTTATTTAATGGAATCAACATGGAAGGAATCAAGGCGCAGGCCACCCTCTGGGTGCTGGTGATGACGGTGACCCTGGCGGTGGCGGGCTTCAGTCTGCCGTCGCCGGTACTGGCGCCACTGATGCTGGATCCGGCCCAGGGCATGCTGACGGCGGAGGCGTCGGACTGGAGTCGCAAGGTGTGGCTGGGTGTCATCATGGGGCTCTATCCGCTGTTCCAGCTGCTGGGGGCCCCCTGGCTCGGGAGACTGTCCGATCGCTATGGCCGCAAGCCCATACTGCTCGTCTGCCTGGTCGGCGTGCTGGCCGGTTATGCCCTGATGGCGCTGGGGATCGCCTGGCGTTCCCTGCCGCTGCTGTTGCTGAGCCGGGTGCTGGAGGGCTTCTTCAACGGCGACATCGCCATAGTGCAGGCGATGGCGGCCGACATGAGCACTACCAGGACCAAGGCGCGCAACTTCGCCAGGATCAACATCGGCATGAACCTGGGCTGGGTGTTGGGCCCCATGATAGGGGGCTATGCCGCCGTAATGTCGGGGGATTACAGCCTGGCGGCCTGGCTGGCGGTGGCCATGACCCTGGTCAACCTGCTGCTGGTGCTCTGGCTGATCCCCAATCGGCCACCGGTGTCGCCAGCGCAGGAGCTGGTGCCCCTTTCGACCCGCCAGCTGCTGGTGCAACCTCGCCTGCTGCCCTACTTCGTGCTGACCCTGCTCAGCTACGGGGCTGTGCAGCTCTATTTCAGCTACTTCAACGTCTGGTTGGTGGAGCGGCTGGCCTGGGATCCGGTGCAACTGGCCCAGGGGGCGGTGCTGGTGAGTGTGCCCATGATGCTGGGTTCCTGGCTGGGGGCGCTGCTCGCCCGCCACTGGCGTGGCAGCAGCCTGGGGATAGTCGGCCACCTGGTGATGGCGGCGGGCATGCTGATGTTCGTGCTGCCGGGCCAGTGGTGGGGGCTGGCGCTCACCTTCATCCCGGCCGGCATCGGCATGAGCCTGGGGGAGCTGGCCACCTCGGTTGCCGTCTCCAACCGCAGCCATCCCCAGCAGCAGGGGCAGGCGATGGGGCTCTACCGCGGGCTGGCGGTGGGCAGCGAGATCCTGGCGGTGCTGGTGGGCAGCCTGGTGCTGCTGGCAGGCACCGAGTGGCCCTTCTATCTGGCAACGCTCTTCGGGCTGCTCTGTGCCCTCGGCTTCTATGGGCTGCGCCGAGCGGCGGATCGGCGTGAACGGGTGGCCGCCTGTGCCGAGCCGGGTTGAGCCCGGGCGGCGGCTGGATCACAGATTGGCGGCGGGGCGGCAGGCGGGACTTGCATCGCGCCCCCGACTCTGGGACGGTATGACTCTTTGCTCCGCCCTGCCTCGCGCTGAGCCGAGCCGGTATCAGGACATAGAACGAAATGGCGCTGCTTTGTGCCAGCGCACGTTGGAGGAGATATGAGTCATTACCAGGCCATCGCACTGGATATGGATGGCACCCTGCTGACCCGGGATCACAAGATCTCGTCCGCGACCCGGGCCGCCCTGGCCCAGGCGCGAGCCCACGGCATCAAGGTGCTGCTGGTGACGGGTCGCCACTTCATGACGGCGCGCCCTGTTCACCATGAGCTGGCGCTCGATACCCCCATCATCTGCAGCAACGGTGCCTACCTCTACGATCCGGCGCAAGACAGGATCCTGGCCGGCGATCCGCTGGCGGTGGCCCCGCTCACGGCGCTGCTGGCCGAGGTCGAGGCGCAGCAGATGGAGGCGCAGTTCCACCTCGACGACGGCATAGGTTACATCGGCTGCGACGAGTATGTTGCCCGGATACAGCGCCGGTCGGATGACCTGCCGGCACACCTCAAGATCTCCCTGCTGCCGGCTCTGGATCTGGCCGCCTGGCTGCAAAGGCCCATCTGGAAGCTGGAGCTGTTCAGTCAGGATCCGAGCCGCCTGCACCGCTTCGTGAGCGAGGTGGTGCAGGGACTGCCCTTTACCCAGGATTGGGCGGCCCCTTACGCGGTCGAGCTGGTGCAGCCCGGTTGCAGCAAGGGCAACCGGCTGGCCCAGTGGGCCGCGAGCGAGGGGATAGCGATGGAGAACGTGGTGGCCTTTGGCGACAACAACAACGACATCAGCATGTTCGAGCAGGTCGGGCTGGCGGTGGCCATGGGCAATGCCGCCCCCCAGATCCAGGCCTATGCGGACCGGGTGACCGCGGATCACAACGAGGATGGCATAGCGCTGGCGCTGCAGCGCTGGGTGCTGCCGTCCTAAGGCGCCACGGGTTGAGGGGAGGGGACGCCTCCCCCGAGGCTCAGCTCCCGAAGGAGAACTGGATCACCCGATCCGGGAAGCGGATCCGGTTGTAGTCGCGACGCACCCCCTCGTAATGGCGGATGGCGCGATCGCGCTGGGCTCGGTAGTAGTCCCGCTGCTTGCTGTCACTCTCATTGCGGATCTGCTGATCCAGCTGGTTGATGGTCCGTTCGGTCTGCTCCAGATCGCGCTGGAGCTCGCCGAGCCGCTGCTCCAGCAGGAACTCCTTGCGGCCGCGCTCGAACCGGGTGAGAAAAGTCGTGTCATTGGGGCAGACCCCCAGGTATTCGTTCCCCTCCCGCCCCTTGCTGTAGGCCAGCTCGGGGATGCAGTAGAGCTCCAGCCCCTTGGCGTAGCCTCGCTTCCACTCGGCCTCGTCCACCTTGAGACCATATTCGCCGCAGCTTTTCGTGTAGTCGCGGGTGGCAGCCCGGGTCTTGCCCTGCTCGCCATCCTGATAGCCCAGGTTGTACCAGCTCATGGCGCGGCACTCCTCCTCCGACAGCGAACTGCAGCCGGCGAGCAGGAAAGGCAGGGTCAGCAACAGGATCTTGGGGGACATGGGATGGGCTCCGGACGGGATGATACCGGCATTCTAGAGAGGAAGCGGGAGCAGGACAAGGGCTGGCAGTGCGCCGTGCCAGTCTCGCCATCATGATGTTTTTATCAGTATTTTCAATCTGTTGCAGCCGTGGCGCCGGCAACCTTTTCTTGCCGGGGGAGGCAGGGTAAACTGCGCCTACTTTTAACTGGCACGTAACAAAAACAATGAAAGTCCTGACCGTCGATTATCGCTCGCCCGATGCGGCCCAACGCTTCACCGAATCCCTGCGCACCACCGGCTTCGGGGTCTTGACCCACCACCCCATCCCGAAAGAGCTGGTGCAGTCCATCTATGACAACTGGTATCGCTTCTTCATGAGCGAGCAGAAGCAGGATTTCCTGTTCAACCGCGAGACCCAGGATGGCTACTTCCCACCGTCGGTGTCCGAGGTGGCCAAGGGCAACACCCAGAAGGATCTCAAGGAGTACTTCCACCTCTACCCCTGGGGTCAGATGCCGGAAGAGCTCAGGGCCCAGGCGATGGAGTACTACCGCCTCGCCAACGATCTGGCCGCCGAGCTGCTCTCCTGGGTGGAGCAATACACCCCGAGCGACATCGCCGCCCACTACAGCTGCCCGCTCTCCTCCATGATCGAAGAGAGTCAGAAGACCCTGCTGCGGGTGCTGCACTATCCGCCGTTCGACGGCACCGAGGCGCCGGGCGCCATCCGCGCCGCCGCCCACGAGGACATCAACCTGCTGACCATACTGCCCGCCGCCAACGAGCCGGGCCTGCAGGTGAAGGGCTCCGACGGCGAGTGGATGGATGTGCCCTGCGACTTTGGCACCCTGATCATCAACATAGGTGACATGCTGCAGGAGGCCTCCCACGGCTACTATCCCTCCACCACCCACCGCGTCATCAACCCGACCGGCGGCAGTGCCAGCAAGTCCCGCATCTCATTGCCGCTGTTCCTCCATCCGTGCCCGGACGTGGTGCTCTCCGAGCGTCACACAGCCCACAGCTACCTGATGGAGCGGCTGCGGGAGCTGGGAGTCATCTAGTCGCCCGCGCAGTAGCGACCAGCATAAAAACCGGAGCAAAAACGCTCCGGTTTTTATTGGTTGGCAGGATTGCGCGTATAACCGAATATTATTAGTTATTGATGCCAATAAATCGTTTCTAAGCCAGATAAGCGTCGTTGTGATTGCGCGGTCTCGACCGTACTCTGAGCGCCATTCCGGGCCCCTGTGGCGGGCCCATCGATTGGAGTTCTTATGAAGCAGTCCCAATGGTCATCCCGGCTCGGTTATATCCTGGCCGCCGCAGGCTCGGCGGTCGGTCTCGGCGCCATCTGGAAGTTCCCCTATGTGACCGCCGCCAACGGTGGCGGCGCCTTCCTGCTGGTGTTCCTGCTGTTCAGCTTCACCCTGGGGGTAGCGGTGCTGATGGGGGAGACCCTGCTCGGCAGCCTGAGCCGGCGCGGGGTGGTGGGGGCCTTCGAGGTGCTGCTGGGCAAACGCTGGCGCTGGGTCGGCGCCATGGGGCTGCTGTGCAGCCTGCTCATCTTCAGCTTCTACAGCGTGGTGGGCGGCTGGACACTTGGCTACACCGGCATGGCGCTGGCGGGTAGCCTGCAGCACGGGGATGGCGCGGCGCTGACCGCCCGTTTCAACGACTACGTCGGCGATCCGCTCTGGCCTGTGCTGACCCATCTGCTGTTTGCCGCCCTCACCTGGTGGTTCGTGCGGGGCGGGGTACAGCAGGGGGTGGAGCGCACCCTGCGCTGGATGATGCCGGCCCTGTTCATCATGATGCTGTTGCTGGTGGTGTTCGGCCTCACCCTGCCCAATGCCATGGCCGGGGTGCGCCACTTCCTGATGCCGGACTTCAGCAAGCTCGGCATGTCCGGGGTGCTCGATGCCATGGGGCTGGCCTTCTTCTCCCTCTCCATCGGGCTCGGCATCCACACCACCTATGGCGCCTATCTGCCGAGCAGCGACGGCGTGGGCCGCTCCAGCCTCTGGGTGGTGCTGCTGGCCAGCCTGATCGCCGTGCTGGCGGGACTGATGATCTTCCCGGTGCTGGCGGCGACCGGCATCGATCCCGCCGCCGGCCCCGGCCTCACCTTTATGACCATGCCGGCGGTGTTCCAGCAGTTGCCGTTCGGCCAGGGGCTGGCGGTGGTGTTCTTCGCCCTGCTGGTGGTGGCGGCGCTCTCCTCGGCCATCTCGCTGCTGGAGCATTTGCAGTGCTTCGTTTGCGAGAGCCTTGGCTGGTCGCGGCGGGCGGCCTGCAGCCTGATCACCGCGCTGGTGATGGCAGGCGGCATCCCGGTCAGCCTGTCGTTCGGCCCCTGGGCCGAGGTGACCCTGTTTGGCAAGAACATCTTCGAGCTGCTGGATTTTGTCACCTCTAACCTGCTGATGCCGCTGTTCGGGCTGGCCCTCACCCTGTTGCTGGGCTGGCGGCTGGGTCGCAAGGCCCTGCCCCAGGGGTTGGCGCCGCACTGGCGTGGCCTGGTGATGGGCTGCTGGCGCTGGCTGGCGCCGCTGCTGATCGGCGGCATCCTGGTGCGGGGGCTGCTGTAACCCGGCTTGGGGCAGGCTGGTCTATAGGCCCGTTTGCCCTCTGGTGGCCAGGGTCGCCGCCAGGGGGCAGGCCATCCCAGCTGACGGTATTGACTGCATCGAAAAATCCATAAAACGGCTGATATTGAAATTTAAATTTATAAAATGCATATATTTTTGATCAATATTCTGTTTTATGGAGAGACAGGGAGGATTGGCTGTCAACTTCTCTTGCCGTGGTTTAGGCTGTGGCTCCATTTTTGCGCTCGAGTCACCCGCCCTATGTCACCCCTCATCGCCCGATCTGGCCGATTTTTTAGCTCGCAAGAGAGGTGACCTTGCACGCGCAGTCTGTCTGAATGTTCATTGCAAAGGTCGCCGCCAGGCGGCCTTTTTTGTTGCGACCCAGGTTGCACTCACCCATGGAGTATCGATTCGATGTTGTCTTCCCCGGAGGTTGTATGAGCCAGGTTCAGTGGTCTTCCCGTCTCGGTCATGTGCTGGCGGCGGCCGGCACGGCGATCGGCCTCGGCGCCATCTGGAAGTTTCCCTATGTGACCGCCACCAACGGCGGTGGCGCCTTCCTGCTGGTGTTCCTGCTGTTCAGCTTCACCCTGGGGGTGGCGGTGCTGGTGGGGGAGACCCTGCTCGGCAGCCGTAGCCAGCGCGGGGTGCTCGGCGCCTTCAACCGGCTGGTGGGGCCGAACTGGCGCTGGATGGGCTACATGGGGATACTGTGCGGCTTCTTCATCTACAGCTTCTACAGCGTGGTCGGCGGCTGGACCGTGGGCTATGCGGCGCTGGCGGTGATGGGCAAGCTCAACCTCGGCGAGGGTTCGGCGCTGACCGCCCTGTTCAACGGCTATGTCAGTGATCCCTGGTGGCCGGTGCTGACCCATCTGGTGTTCGCCGGGCTCACCTGGTGGTTTGTGCAGGGGGGCATCCAAAAGGGGGTGGAGCGGGCGCTGCGCTGGATGATGCCGGCCCTCTTCATCATGATGTTGCTGCTGGTGGCGGTGGGGCTCTCCATGCCGGGCTCCATGGCCGGGGTGCGCCAGCTGCTGCTGCCGGACTTCTCCATGCTGACCGGTCAGAGTGTGCTGGATGCGCTGGGGCTGGCCTTCTTCTCCCTCTCCATTGGCCTCGGGGTGCACACCACCTATGGCGCCTACCTGCCGAGCAGCGAGGGGGTGCTGCGCTCCGGGGTCTGGGTGGTGACGCTGGCTAGCCTCATCTCGGTGCTGGCGGGGCTGATGATCTTCCCGGCGCTGGCTTCCACGGGCATTGACCCGACTGCCGGGCCAGGGCTCACCTTTATGACCATGCCCGCGGTGTTCAGCCACCTGCCGTTCGGCCAGGGGCTGGGGGTGGTGTTCTTCCTGTTGCTGCTGGTGGCGGCGCTCTCCTCCTCCATCTCCATGCTGGAGCACCTGGTGCGCTTCACTACCGAGGAGTGGGGCTGGTCCCGCCGTGGCGCCTGCCGGGTGCTGACCCTGCTGATCATGGCCTCCGGCATTCCGGTCAGCCTGTCGTTCGGTCCCTGGAGCGAGCTGACCCTGTTTGGCAAGACCATCTTCGACCTGCTCGACTACCTCACCTCCAACCTGATGATGCCGCTGTTCGGCCTGGTGCTGACCCTGCTGCTGGGCTGGCGGCTGGGGGACAGCATCTTGCCCGCCGGCCTGTCACCCGTGCTGCGGTTCTGCCTGCTCTGGTGCTGGCGGCTGGTGGCACCGCTATTGATCGGCGGGATCCTGGTGCGGGGTCTGTTCTGACCCCGAGTCGATCGGGTTGCGGATAGCCAGAAGGCGCGGGTGACTGGTGATGTCATTGCCGATCGCCGGGATCCTGGTGCGGGGCCTGTTCTAAGGCACTTTGGATAAGGCGATGCACTAAACACAAGGGGTTGGCCACTGGCCAACCCCTTGTCACATCTGCCCGCGGTGCGGTTATTGCAGACCGGGCCCCATGGCCGAGAAGCGGCAGTCAGACTGATAGAGGCGGCGGCGACCCTGGTGGTCATCCGCCTGCCAGACCAGATCGAGTTGACCGAGGCGGCCGAGGTGGCGCAGCTCGAACTCGTAGCGCAGGCAGGGGTTATCCAGGGGCAGCCGGGCCATGCCGGTCGGCAGGCGATAACGATAGCGCAGCAGGGGGCCGTCCAGCAGTTGGCTCTGCTCTGGCACCAGGCCTTCCGCGGTCGGGGCGGGGGCGCTCAGGTAGCGGCGCAGGGCGGCGGGGGCATCGATGGCTTGCTGGTAATGGAGCCCGTTCATGGCGGCCAGCTCCTCCTCCAGCCGCTCCAGCTCACCCTCCAGCCCGCTCAGGGTCTGGCCCAGTTGCTGATGGGCGGGCGAGGCGCAGCCCCCCAGCAGCAGGGTCAGCAACAACAGGGTGGCGCGGGGTGGGAACATGAAGACTCCTTTATAGCAAGGGATTGGTCGGCGGCGCGGCGCGCAGCAGGCCGGCGAGCCGCTCCAGCCCCTCGGCGACCCGGGCGTCGGTGGCGGGCTGGCTGAGGCTGAGGCGTACCCCCTGGGGGGCGGCAAACTGGCCGGCAGCAAAGTGTTCCCCGCTGGCCACCCCGACGTCAAGGGCGTTGGCCGCCTCGGCGAACTCCTGGCTGCGCCAGGGCTCGGGCAGCGGCAGCCAGGCGTGCATGGAGCCCGCCTGCCAGCGGGCGCCAGGCAGCAGGTGACGCAGCAGCTCGCCACGGCGCGCCAGGATGCGTCTCTGCTGCTCGATGAGCGGCATGATCTGGCGCTGACTCACCAGCTTGCAGGCCAGCTCGATCAGCAGCGGGCTCACCATCCAGCTCGACAGCCGCATCGCCTGGGCGAAGCCGTTGCGCAGGGCCGGCGGGGTCAGCACGAAGCCGACCCGCAGCCCGCCACAGGCGATCTTGGCCAGGCTGCCGAGGTAGATGACCCGCTCCGGCGCCAGGTTGACCAGGGGCGGGAGCGGGACCTCGGGCAGCAGGCCGTTGACGTCGTCCTCGATGATCAGCAGATCGTGGCGGCGGGCGATGGCGACTATGGCCTCGCGCCGCGCCCGGCTCATGATGGCGGTGGTGGGGTTCTGCAGGGTGGGGGTCAGATAGAGCAACTTGGCCCGCCGCTGGCGGCAGGCGGCATCCAGGGCTGCGGGGATCAGCCCCTCCTCGTCCATGGGCAGGCCCACCACCTGGTTCTTCAGCTGGCGCGCATTGCCCAGCATGCCGGGGTAGCTGAGCCCCTCGCACAAAATGGTCTCCCCCACGCAACCGGTGGCCAGCAGCGCCAGCATGATGCCGTGCTGGGCGCCGTGGCTGAACAGCAGCCGCTCCTCGTTGCCGTTGATCCCCTGCTCGGCCAGCCAGTCGACAAACAGCTGCCGCTGCGGGAGCCGTCCCGCCTCCTTGTCATAGCCGAGCAGGCCGTTGAGATCGCCGTCCGCGAGTTCGGTCAGCATGGGCCTGATGATGGCGGCTCGATCCAGCTGGACTGGCAGGTTCTGCCACAGCTCGATGCGGTGGTTGTCCTCGTTGCGGATCACCCACTCGTTGGCCGGATCGGTGCCCGCCTCCTTGACCCAGGTGCCGTGGCCCACCCTGGCGGCCAGCAGGCCGCGCCGCTCGGCCTCCGAATAGGCGCGGGTGATGGTGCCGACCGTCACCCCCAGCCGGTCCGCCAGCGCCCTGTGGGTCGGCAGCCGGGTCTGGGGGGGCAGGGTGCCATCGGCGATGGCCTGCTCGATGGCCTTGACCAGTTTCAGGTAGAGGGGCCCCTCGAAGGGGGCGAGGTCCGGAGTCCAGATTGTCATGGTGACAATAAATCCATTGATCGCATAATTGTCTCAATATAGCGTGAATGTCAGCCCCTAAACAATCTGGAACTGCATATTGTACCGATACAATGTGCAGCCATATGGAGATGACCCTATGACCCTCGAATGGTATGTCACCCTGGTGGGCTTCGCCCTGCTCACCTGCGGCACCCCGGGCCCGAACAACCTGATGCTGACCGCCTCCGGCGCCAACTTCGGGGTGCGCCGCACCCTGCCACACCTGATCGGGGTGGCCGTGGGTCAACCCGTGCTGCAGCTGGTGCTGGCGCTGGGGCTCTATCCTCTGTTCGAGCGCTGGCCCTTGCTGCGGCTGGGGCTGCAGATCTTCGGCAGCCTCTATCTGCTGTGGCTGGCCTGGCGCATCGCGGTGGCCGGTGCCCCCGGCGATCCGGCCAGACGGGCACGTCCGCTGACCCTGCTGGAGGGGCTGGGCTTCCAGTTCCTCAATCCCAAGGCCTGGATGATGGGCATCTCCGCCATCAGCCTGTTCAGCCTGGCGGGCACTGCCTACTGGCCGAGCCTGTGGGGCATCATGCTGATCTTCCCCCTGGTCGGCTTCCCCATCTGCTTTGTCTGGGTCCTGTTCGGTCATCAGCTCGGCAACTGGATCAGCTCGGATCGCGGCTGGCGTCGACTCAACGGCAGCCTGGGAGTGCTGACCGCCCTCTGCGTGGTGATGCTCTGGTATTAATGGCTGTCTGATTATTCATGCAAAGAAAATGCATTGGTGAGCTTGTCGTCAGGACGCTGACTCTGCATATTAGGACGCTTGCTCTATATCGATGAGGTTGAGATGGATCTGAACTGGTTGCTGCCCCTGGCGGGATTTGCCCTGATCACCTGTGGCACGCCGGGCCCCAACAACATGCTGCTCACCAGCGCCGGGGCCGCCCAGGGGTTTCGCCGCTCGGTACCGCTGCTGGTGGGGGTGGTCGGCGGCATCAACCTGATGATCCTGGCCACGGCGCTGGGACTCGGGGTGATGTTCGAGAAGCTGCCGCTGCTGCACGAGGGCCTCAAGCTCATCGGCTCGGCATACCTGTTCTGGCTGGCCTGGAAGGTGGCGACCGCCAGCGGCCCGGCCGAAGGGAGCCGGCCTCTCATTCCGGCCCACCAGGGGGCCATGCTGCAACTGCTCAACCCCAAGGCCTGGATGATGGCGCTCTCCGCCATCAGCGGCTTCACCCTGGCGGGGGAGTCCTACTGGCCGTCCGCCGGCTGGGTGCTCGGCATCTTCTTCGTCACCGGCCTCTACACCGGTGCCTTCTGGGTGCTGTTCGGTGCCCAGGTGCGCCGACTCATCCGCACCGCCAGGGGCTGGCGTCGTTTCAACCGAACCATGGGGCTCGCCACGGCGGCCTGCGTGCTGATGATCTGGATTTAGGCCCTTGGCCTGACCTTCTGTCTTGTTGGCCCTTCGGGGCCTTTTTTGTCTGTGGGTGGCCGTCACCCGATGTGAAAAGGAGCGGTTATGAAATGTATCGGTCTGCTGGGTGGCATGAGCTGGGAGTCCAGCGTCAGCTATTACCAGGCGCTCAATCGGGGCGTGCGGGCGCGGCTCGGTGGTCTGCACTCGGCCAGGGTGCTGCTCAACAGCGTCGACTTCGCCGAGATAGAGCGGCTGCAGCACGCCGGTGACTGGCCCGCCACCGCGCGGCTGCTGGCGGCCGAGGCCCATGCGCTGCAGGCGGGGGGCGCCGATTTCCTGCTGATCGGCACCAACACCATGCACAAGGTGGCGCCCGAGATAGCCGCCGCCATCGACATTCCGCTGCTGCATATCGCCGACGCCACCGCCCAGCGCTTGCTGGCCGATGGCGTGCAGCGGGTCGGGCTGCTCGGCACCCGCTTCACCATGGAGCAGGATTTCTACAAGGGGAGGCTGGAAGATCAGTTCGGGCTGGAGGTGCTGGTGCCGCCGGCGGCCGAGCGGGAGCGGGTGCACCGTATCATCTATGACGAGCTCTGTCTGGGGCAGATCCTGGCGTCATCGCGGGCCGAATACCTGGCCATCATAGCGGCGCTGGCCGAGGCGGGAGCCCAGGCGGTGATCCTGGGCTGCACCGAGATAGCCCTGCTGATGGGGGAGGCGCAGGCCGCCGTGCCGCTCTACGACACCACCGCCATTCACGCCGACGCCGCCGTGGCGTGGGCGCTCGGCTGAAGGGGCTACCCAAAAAAGAGCAAACAAGAGAGGCGCCGCGGCGCCTCTCTTTTTATTGGTGTGTAGCCAGGCCGGATCAGGCGTGGCTGTGCTCAGACATGGCTATACATGGCCTCGATCTCGTTCTGGTACTTGGCCTCGATGATCTTGCGGCGCAGCTTCATGGTCGGGGTGATCTCCCCCAGCTCCATGGAGAAGGCGCTCGGCAGCAGGGTGAACTTCTTCACCTGCTCGAACTTGGCCAGCTCCTGCTGCAGCTCATGAATGCGTGACTCGAAGAACTCCACCACCCGGGAGTGACGCAGCAGCTCGGTCTTGCACTGGTACTGCAGGTTGATGGAGCGGGCGTACTCCTCCAGCGACTCGAAGCAGGGCACGATCAGCGCCGACACGAAGTGGCGGGCGTCGGCGACGATGGCGATCTGCTCGATGAAGCGATCCTTGCCGAGGGTGCCTTCCACCAGCTGCGGTGCCACGTACTTGCCGTTGGAGGTCTTCATCAGCTCCTTCAGGCGCTCGGTGAAGTAGATGTTGCCCTCGGCGTCCAGCTCGCCCGCATCGCCGGTGCGCAGGAAGCCATCCTCGGTCATCACCTCGGCGGTAGCCTCTGGCTTGTTGTAGTAGCCGCGCATCACGGTGGGGGAGCGCACCAGCAGCTCATTGTTTTCCCCCAGCTTTACCTCGATGCCGCCGAGGGGCGTGCCGATGGAGCCCAGCCTGAACTGTTGATCCTCATAGCAGCAGACGGTGGCCGTGGTCTCGGTCATGCCGTAGCCGTACTTGAGGTTGAGCCCCATGGCCTGGAAGAACAGGTTCACGTCGTCGGCGAGGCGGGCACCGGCCACCGGCAGGAAGCGGGTGCGGCCGCCGAAGCGGGCGCGCAGCTTGCGAAACACCAGCCGTTCGGCCAGTGCGAGCTGGGCGTAGAGCAGGGGTGAGGCGGACTTGCCGGCCTGGCGGGTCGCCACCATCTGCTTGCCGACCCCGGTGGCCCAGCCGAACAGGGCGCGGCGCAGGCGCGGTGCCTGGGCGACCTTGGCCTGGATCATGGCGTAGGCCTTCTCGTAGAGGCGCGGCACGGCGCACATCACGGTCGGCTTCACCTCGTCGATGACCTCCATCACCTTCTGGGGATCGCGGATGTAGACATTCTCGGCGCCGCAGTAGAGCACGTAGTAGCTCCAGGCGCGCTCGAACACGTGGCTCAGCGGCAACATGCAGAGCGACACATCCTGCTCGTTCAGGTCCAGGCGGCTGTCATGCATCTCGAAGCAGGCGGCGATGTTGGCGAAGTCGAGCATGACGCCCTTGGGCTCGCCGGTGGTGCCCGAGGTGTAGATCAGGGTCAGCAGATCATCCATCCGGTAGCGGCATTCGCGCTCGCGCAGCACCAGTTCGCTTGGCTGATGGTTGCCGGAGACCAGGAAGGTCTGGAAGTGACTGGCCTGCGCGCAGCCGCGCAGATCGACGCCGCCATCGAGGGCGACGAGCTGGCTGATCTCGCCCTCATTCAACAAGACGAGGGCCTGATCGAACTGTTGCTGCTCGCCCACGAACAGCAGCTTGATGCCGGCATCGCGCACTATGTAGCGCAGCTGGTCCAGGGTGCTGGTGGGGTAGATGGGCACGCTGACCCCGCGGGCGGCGAGGATGCCGAGGTCGGCCTGGGTCCACTCCGGCATGTTGCGAGCATAGATGCCGACCATCTCGGTGGGCTGGTGGCCGGCCCGGATCAGGGCCTGGGCACAATAGTCCATCGCCTGTCCCAGGGTGCGCCAGCCGATGGCACGCCATTGGCCATCCTGCTGGACGCGCAAGGCGGCCTTGTTGCCAAGACGGGCAATGCGCTCACGCATCAGTCGAACCAGATGAAGCTGCGACATGGTCAATCATCCTCAAGTAACAGTTGTACGCCCGTGAGGGCACTAAAAATCGGACTGGAGTTTAAACTCTACCATTCCGGCTTACAAGTGTGCGCTGTTTGCTTGGGATCACAAAGTCGTCAAGTCGGTTTGGCTCAGGCATGATGGGGGCTGACAGACTGGATTCGTTCAGGGAGGTGTGCCATGAGTGTCGGGATCAAGAGCCTGATCACGGGGGTCTTGCTGGTACTGGCGGGCGCCGGTGCGCTCTGGTTCGTCCTGGGGCCTCCGGCCGGGGAGGACAATCCCTGGCTCAGCGGGGCCGAGGGCTATGAGCAGGCGCAGCAACGGGCGCTGAGCGAGGGTTACCCCCTGCTCTATGTGATAGAGCACGCCAAGTGTCGACGCTGCAAGACGCTCGATGCCCTGCTGTGGCGCGCCCCCGAGATGCAATCCACCCTGGCCGGCCTGGTCAAGGTGCGGCTCAATCCGGATG
Source organism: Aeromonas sp. sif2433 (assembly GCF_019218705.1). Classification (NCBI taxonomy): domain Bacteria; kingdom Pseudomonadati; phylum Pseudomonadota; class Gammaproteobacteria; order Aeromonadales; family Aeromonadaceae; genus Aeromonas; species Aeromonas sp. sif2433. The sequence continues at coordinate 33,636 of NZ_JAHUXD010000016.1, read as the reverse complement.
CGGGGGATGGCAGCGAGCACATACTGCGCCGCTTCCCGCCGGTGGCGACGCCGCCAGGCGTCTATATCCAGCGGCCGGGAGAGCCGCTTCGGCCCATCAAGATAGTGGTGGATCTGCAGCAGATCTGGATGCCCGGAGTCACCTACGGCCGCGGCTTCTTCATGCCGCTCTCGGGGGCCGGTTTCGACGCCGTGCTGCGGGTGACCCTCAGCCTGGAAGACCCGGCCATCGACAATGCGCCGCTGCCTTAGCTAAGAGAAAGGCTCAGCCGAAGTCGAACAGCCGTGACATCAGCACGGCGTCTTCCCTGTCCTGGCCGGTGCCGTAGTAGTCGGCGCGGCGGCAATATTCGGCGAAGCCTTCACTCTCGTAGAGGGATATGGCGCGCTTGTTGCCGGCGCGTACCTCCAGGAACCAGGCCTCGGCGCTCTTGGCCTTGCTGCGGGCGAGGTACTCCTTGAGCAGTGCGCGACCCAGCCCCTTGCCCTGAAAATCGGGGTGGACGCAGATGTTCATCAGCGAGCTGTCGCCCGCCACCAGATCCGCGATATAGAAACCGGCGGGGAGCCCCTCTACCAGCATCAGGCCATTGAGATAGCGCGGCCCGAAACAGGAGAGCAGGTTGGCCTGGCTCCAGGGCTCCTGGTGGGCGGCCTGCTCGATGGGGTAGATCAGCTCGAAATCGGTGTCGAGCAGGGGGCGAAAGCTGGGCATGGGGTCAGACATGGGAACTCCGGATCGGATTCGTGCTTGCGAGCGGGGCCGCGGCCATGCCATGGTCTTGGCGCCAGTTCGCAAGCCGGGATGAGTAAGGCGGCATAGGGGCCGGCAGGCCGCTGATCGGTTGGCTCAGCCGGGGGCGTGCTGGCGCAGCTGCTGCCACAGCGCCCGCTTCTGGGCCGCATCCGGGGTCAGCGGGCAGATCAGGGCGTCGGGCCAGCGCGCATCGGCGGCCGTCAGCCAGAGCCGGGGCGGAGTCAGCCCCTCGGGCAGCCGATCCAGCACCGCGACCTCGTCGGTGCGGATGCCGAGCCACTGGCAGATGTCCGCCAGCAAGGTCGGGGCGGGCAGCCCGGGGGCCAGCAGCCACAGCTTGCCTTCGGGCATCACCGCTACCGCCGGCGTGCGGGCTGCGCTATCTTCCTGAACGGGCGCGGGCTCGTCACCCAGCAGGGTCGGCACTCTCAGTTGCCAGCTCGGTATGCCCATCCGGGCCAGGATGCGCTGACGCAAAGGGTCCAGCAGGGGATCTTGCATGGCGAAGGCTCACTCTTGATCTGCGTTGGGGTAAATCGTGACGGGCAGAGTACACTTTCGCGGGTTTTGCTGCACCCCGGAGTTTGCGTTTGATCCTCCAGGCTCAAGCCGTCATGGGGATGCGGCGCACGCCAGCCCGCGTTTACGGGTAGATGCGATCCCTCTGATTCGCTATGTTAACCCTGTTTCCCGGCGCCCTGCGGCGGGGATGACCAGAATCAACAGACCATTGCAGTGGTGCAGGGCCAGAGGCCGGACTGCGCAGCCACTCATGACCACCCAGCTTCGGAACCGTGCCTATGCCGCCTTTAGCCCAGAATACTGTTCGTGCCGTCCCCATTCATGAGCGTCTGCCCAGATTGCTGGCGGCCCTCGGCGAGGGACTCTACGAGCGGCAGGACGCCTTGCGGCTCGGTCTGCTGGCCGCCCTCAGCGGTGAGAGCGTCTTCCTGCTGGGCCCGCCCGGCATCGCCAAGAGCCTGATCGCCCGCCGTCTCAAGCTGGCCTTCCACGATGCTCGTCACTTCGAATACCTGATGACCCGCTTCAGCACGCCGGAGGAGGTGTTCGGCCCCCTCTCCATCCAGGCGCTCAAGGAGGATGGCAAGTACCTGCGGCTGACCCGCGGCTACCTGCCGGAGGCCGAGGTGGTGTTCCTCGACGAGATCTGGAAGGCGGGCCCGGCCATCCTCAACACCCTGCTCACCGCCATCAACGAACGCCAGTTCCGCAACGGCGACAGCCAGCACCCCATCCCCATGCGGCTGCTGGTGACTGCCTCCAACGAGCTGCCCGCGCCGGACAGCGGCCTGGAGGCGCTCTACGATCGCATGCTGGTGCGGATCTGGATGGACAGGGTGCAGGAGAAATCCAACTTCCAGGCCATGCTGGCGAGCGATGGCCAGTCCAGGCAGAACCTGCCGCCCTCGATCCAGATCCAGGGGGAGGAGTATGAGGCCTGGCAGGAGCAGATCGAGCAGGTGCGGCTGCCCGCCGCCTGCTTCGAGCTCATCTATCAACTGCGCCAGCAGCTCGACAGCCAGCTCGGCCACAGCTGCTACGTGTCGGATCGACGCTGGAAGAAGGCGGTGCGGCTGATCAAGGCGAGCGCCTTCTTCAACGGTCGCGACGAGGTCGCCCCGCTGGATCTGCTGCTGTTCAAGGATTGCCTCTGGCACGATGAGGCCTCCCGCACCGCCCTGCTGGAGATGATCGGCGAGTTCTCCCGCCTCTACGGCTACCAGCAGCTGGCCATGACCCGTCAGCTGCTCTCCCTGCGCGAGCAGTTCAAGCAGCTGAAGGGGGCCGTGGCCCAGCGGCTCGGCTGCAAGGCGGTCAAGCGCAAGCAGTGGTTCGGCCGCCGCGCCCGTGGCATGCAACTGCCGCTGCTCAACGCCAAGCCCTTCGGCAAGCAGGTGCACTTTCACCTGCTCACGCCGGCCCCGCTCGACGGCGGCGATCCCGAGCGCCTGACCGAGACCCTCACCTTCGATCGCACCCTGCTCTCCCACTGGCACCCCACCGGCGAGGTGCTGGTGGGCTGGCAGCTTGGCAACCCCAAGGAGGGCCACTACGAGCTGGTGCTGGATGAGCAGCTACGGCTGCACGTGCTGGATATCCAGCGCCAGCCGGTGCCTCTGGTGCTGGTGGAGCGGACCGCGATCCCTGAGCTGGTGATCACCCCCTGGCAGGCCGAGCTGGACGTCCTGGCCGCCGAGGTGGGCAAGGTGCAGCAGGCCCTCAAGGGGCAGCGCAGCCTGTTCGAACGCCATCAGCAGCACCTGTTCATCGGCGATCACTGGCTGCAGCAGGTGGAAGACAGCTTCTTCGTGCTGAACCGGGATCTGGACCTGCTGCGCGGCGATCTGCTGCAGTGGCGGGATCGCCTGCCCAGGCTGGATGCGTGAGGCTGACCATGGGTGATGCGACTGTGATAAGCAAGCCGGGGCCTTGCCTGTGCAGCTGATGGCGCGGGATAACGTGAGGGCTCATCATGCTTGAGATCGGCATGATGGATCTCGGGCTCCTCATGGGGGAGGGGGAGCTGGCGGGAGAGATGGCGCTGCTGCTGGCCTCGACCCCCAAGATCTCCGAATTCCTCAAGCGCTCCCCGCTGCAGGGCAAGCTGCTCAAGAAACGCATCCAGAGCTGGAGCGAACAGCTCGGCGAGGAGATGCGCCACAAGCCGGTGCCGGTGGCGCTGGAGCGGGAGTACCTGCTCTATCAGGCCCATCGCTTGCTGCCCCTGTCCGAGCTGGTGGGGCGCCTGCCCAGCCTGCTGGAGGCGCTGGAGCAGCACAGCCCCTTCGCCGGCGATGCCCGCAGCCTGGTGCGCCAGATCATGGTGCAGCCGACCGAGAGCCTGCGTCAGCTGTTCATCGAGAAGTGGCGGGGCAGCCTGGTGGGCAGCCTGTTGCAGCTGCAGCAGCAGATCGCCGAGGCGGAGCGGGAGAAGCAGCGCCAGGAGATAGAGGATCAGCTGCTGGCGAACCGCACCCTGGCCGACGCCCTGGATCCGCACCAGATATCCGCCGGCGGTCTCTGGGATCTGGCCCAGGGCAGCTGGCACAAGCGCAGCCTGGTGCTGGTGAAGCAATATGCCCGCATGTTGCAGCAGGAGCCCCTGCTGGCCGAGATCGCGGCCCTGCTGGGGCGCAGCGAACGGGATCGGCGCACCGACGCCCGGGTCTTGCCGCCGGTGCCGGTGCACGAGCTGGAGGAGGTGCAGACCGACGACGTGCCGGACGATCTGGTGGGGGTGCATCCGGCCAACGATCTGATGCGGCTGCTGCCGAGCGAGGCGGTGATGCTGGCCCTGCCTGAGCTGGAGCTGGAGTTCTATCGCCGCTATCTGGAGCGGCGCCTGCTCAGCTACCAGTCGCGGGGCACCCTGCCACGCCAGCGTCTCATGCTGCGCAGCCCGGAGCAGGGCGGGCAGGAGCCGCAGCCGCGCGGCCCCTTCATCGTCTGTGTCGATACCTCGGGCTCCATGGGCGGCTACCCGGAGGAGTGCGCCAAGGCGCTGTTCCTGGCCCTGCTCAAGGTGGCGATGGACGAGCAGCGAGGCTGCTATCTGATGCTGTTCTCCACCGAGGTGGCGACCCTGGAGATCACCGCCGAGACCGGGCTCGACAAGGCGGAACGCTTCCTCTCCATGAGTTTTCACGGCGGTACCGATCTGGTGCCCTGTCTCGAGAAGGCGCTGATCCGGCTCGAACAACCGGACTTTGCCAAGGCCGACGTGCTGGTGATCTCGGACTTCATCGCCCAGAGCCTGCCCCATGCCCTGCTCGATCGCATGAACCAGCGGCGCAAGCAGGGGACCCGCTTCCACGCCGTCGCCATGTCCAGGCACGCCAAGGCGGCGATCCTGCGGGTGTTCGACAACAGCTGGCTGCTCGACTGCGGCCTGCGTGGCCGCCTGCTGCGGCGCTGGCAGCGCAGTTAGGAACAGAGGGGGCGGCGAGATGCCGCCCCGCCGCGCAGCTTAGGCGCTGTGGTTGAGCCCTCGCTCGTTCACCTGCTCCTGATCCAGCAGCGGCTGACCGCTCGGCTGGGCGATATAAAATCCCCGCTTGCCGCCGCGCTTGACTCTGTACATGGCCTGATCGGCCCGGGCCAGGGCGCCGCTGAAATCGTCCTGTGGCCGGATGGCCGCTATCCCCATGCTCAGCCCCACGACCGCCTCGCCATTGGGCAGCTCGAACGGGGTGGCGATGGCCTCGATGCAGCGGTGTGCCAGCTGGCCGGTGCGGGGATCCTCGCACTGCCAGGGCAGCAACAGCACGAACTCGTCCCCCCCGAGCCGGCCCAGCCGGATGTCGTCGCCGCAGCAGGCGCGCAGGCGCTGGCTGATGGCCACCAGCAGCTCGTCGCCGGCGCGGTGGCCCAGGTTGTCGTTCACCTGCTTGAAGTCATCCAGATCGATGAAGCAGATGGCCCTGTGCTCTCCGGGGAACTGGCGGTGCAGGGCGGTGCGATTGAGCAGGCCGGTGAGGGGATCCCGGTGGGCGAGCTGGGCCAGCTGCTGCTCGTACTCCTTCTCGTGGGTGATGTCGATGTGGGTCCCCATCACCCGGACCGGGTTGCCCCGCTCATCCCGCTCCACCACCCGGCCCCGGTCCAGCACCCAGGTGACCTTGCCATCCTTGGCGAGCATGCGGTGCATCACCTGATAGAAGGGGCTCTTGCCCTCCAGGTGATCGAAGAAGGCCTGCAACACCCGCTCCCTGTCTTCCGGGTGCAGGTGGGCACGCCACACATCGAAGTGGGCCGACAGCTCCTTGGGCTGGTAGCCCAGCATGGCGCCCCAGCGCCGGTTGAAGATGACGAGCTTGCCGGTGGGGATGTGGTTCTGCCAGATGCACAGGCCGGTGCCGTCCATGGCGGCATCCAGCTTCTCACGGGCATCCTCGGCCACCCGCTTCAGGCGCTCATTCTCCTGCAGCAGCCTGTCATAGGCCTCCCGCAGCTCTTCATATGTCATCCATAGGCCCTTACCCGTTCCAGCTTTGTCTATAGTCGATGCAGATTTTCCTCCTGTAAAGAATGAGATAGCGGGAGTGAGAGCGAGTCGATGCGGGTTGTCAGCGCCCTGTGGTGACTGTGCGGCCACCACAGGGCGGGATATGATGGGCATCTGCATTGCGTCAGCGCTATCGAATGGGGAAACGGAACCGGCATGAAGATCCTGATGAACCTGATCCTGCTGCTCGGGCTGTGCGCCACCCCGGCCCAGGCGGCCCAGGCCCTGCTCGCGGAACCCGCGCTGTCCCGGGAGCTGCAGCAACTGGAGGACGATTTTCATCCCGCCAGGGAGTTTCGGGAGCGGGTCGCCAGCCTGGTGGCCCAGAGTGACAGCTACCCACCGGACGTGCAGGGGCGGATCGCCCGCCTGCAGTGCTGGGCCATGCCCGCCGAGCGGGACAGCGAATACCGGCGCATCGTGGCCTTCGCCAGCCAGGAGCTGGCCAGCGCCCGCGCCCGCAAGGACAGGATCACCGAGAGCGGCCTGCTCGCCTGCCGCGCCCTCCATCAACAGCTGCTCGGCAACATGGCCCAGGCCAGCCAGGATTACGACGACGGGCTGACCCTGGCGCGCCGGCTGGGGGATGACCGGCAGCGCGCCGATATCCTCAGCCTGCGTGGCGAGATGTACTCCTATCAGGGGGAGATGGCCGAGGGGCTGATGGAGCTGATAGATGCCCATCGGCGCTACGAGGATCTCGGGCTGGACAACAAGGGGCGCGAGGTGCTGGCCAAGATCGCCAACGCCTATCGCCGGATGGGGCTCTATGAGCGGGCGGAGGGCTACTTCCAGGAACTGGAGCACGACTACCGCAGCCGCAACGAGCAGGAGCACCTGATCGACATCCACTCCCAGCAGGGGCTGCTCTACAGCGAGATGGGGGAATATGACAGGGCCCTGCCCCTGCTGTCCCGGGCCGAGCAGTTTTACCAGGCCCAGCATCGGGACGGGATGCTGGCCTGGAGCCAGATCGAGATGGCGACCATCTTGCTCAACCAGGGCAAGACGGCGGAGGCCATGAGCAAGCTGGAGCAGGCCTCCTCGCTGCTGAACCAGCGGGAGGGGGCCGACACCGTGACCCGGGGCCACTGGCACATAGTGATGGCCATGGTGCAGGATGCCATGGGGCAGTCGGCCAAGGCGCTGGCGCACCTGGCGCAGGCCGAGCCGATCTTCGGCAGGGAGCAGAACCTGCGCTTCCTCGCCTGGGTCCACGAGGTGCGGGCCAGGGTGCTGGAGCGGCAGGGGCGCATCAAGGAGGCGCTGACCAGCCTCAAGCAGTTCGTGAGTGCCAATCAGGATCTCGAGCGGGTGCTGCAGGAGCAGCGCTCCTTGCAGATGCGCTTCGAATTCGATCTGGCCCGCAAGGAGCTGGAGAACCAGACCCTCAAGACCAAGCAACTGCTGCAGGAGGAGAAGCTCAAGCAACTGCAGGAGCGGCGGCAATGGCAAGCGCTGGTGGCCGGGCTGCTGGTGCTGGTGATGGCCATGCTGGTGCTCTATCAGCTCGGGCGCACCCGCAAGATGCGCCGGCTCGCCATGACAGATGAGCTCACCGGCATCCACAACCGGCGCCAGATCCAGGCCAAGGGGCGCAAATGGTTCAGCCAGACGCGCGAGAGCGGCAAGCCGCTGTGCGTGCTGCTGCTGGACATCGACCACTTCAAGCGGGTCAACGATCGGCTGGGCCACCACGTCGGCGATCTGGTGCTGACCGCCGTGGCCCAGAGCATCGAGGATCAGCTGCGCAGCCTGGACAGGGTGGGGCGCAACGGCGGCGAGGAGTTTCTGGTGCTGCTGCCGGAGACCCGGCTCGACGAGGCGGCCGAGGTGGCGGAGCGGATCCGGCTCGAGGTCGCCCGGCTGCGCATCGAGGGGGTCCCAGAGGATCATCCGATCCGGGTCAGTATCGGCTGTGCCCAGTACCGGTCGCAGGACGACAACCTGGGGGAGCTGATCCGCCGCGCCGACGAGGCCATGTACAAGGCCAAGCAGAGCGGGCGCAACCGGGTGGTCATGGCCACCTGAGCGGTCATTGCCGTGGTGGGAGGCTATCCGGCTCGAGCGATCCCCCTCCATCACTAGTTTCCGCAGGGTGACGGTCATCACCAGAGCGGGCCTGAGCAGATGGATCCTTCGTCAGGATCCGGTCTACTCTTCTGTGGAAACTACTCATCGGTCCAGTTTCTGTCAGGTTTGCGAGATTAGCATTCGGTGTGACCAGGGTCACATTTTTGGCGGTAAGCTGTGCACCCTCTATTTAAGATCGCATCCAGGAGGCCCCCATCCAACGACAGCATCAAGGAGCGCAATTTTTGACGCGCTCGATACGTTTGTTATCTCTGTTGCTGCTCATCGCATCACCCGGATGGGGCCAAGCTACAGCCTACAACTTGCTGGAGAGGGGGCAGGATGAGATCCGCCAATTGGAAGATGCTCTGCTCCCCTTCGACGAGTTCAAACGCAGGGTCGACCTGCTGGCACTGCAGAAATCAAATTATCCCGTTGCTCTGCGTGGACGCATTACCCAGTTGCAGTGCTGGGCCTATACCATCAGGGATCTCGAACGGTACGATGAGGCGATCGAGTTCGCCAGGCAGCAGCTTGAGCTGGCGCAGCATGCGGGTGATATGCAGACCAAGACGGGCCTGATGATCTGCCTGAGTTGGTATCAGCAACGGCAGGGCAAGAATGATGAGGCGCTGCGGGGCTATGAGCAGGCCTTGGAGCTTGCCACTGCACTGGGGGATGTCAGGCGGCAGGCCAAGGCCCATGGCTATTTGGGCGGCCTGCTTTCGGCTCAGGGCAACATGCTGGAGGCGATGCGCCATCTGCAGGCCTCCCTCGATCTCTACAAGTCCATCGGGCTGGAGGATCGGGACCTGCACCTGCAGGTCAGCATGGCCAACCTCTATCGCCAGTTGGGGATCTATGAGCAGGCCGAGCAGCTGTTAAAGAAACTCTCCGATATCTATCAAGCCCGTGACGAGGCGGAGTGGCTCACCACTATTCGTGTCTACCAGGGCATCCTCTATACAGAGACAAATGAAAACGACAAGGCGATCGCCTTGCTTAGCCAGGCCGAGCAGTACTATGAGGACAAGCAGCGACCGATGGAAGTTGCCGAGGTGCGGCTGTATCGGGCCTTCGCCCTGCTCCAGCGGGATCGCATCGAAGAGGCATGGGACAAGCTGCAACAGGTCAATGACAGCATCGCAGCGGGTGAGCGGCTCGAACCCATGCTGCTGGCATTACGGGATATGCTGATGGGGATCGTCTTGAACAAGAGGGGCGATCATCAGCTTGCCCTCAATCACCTCGATGCGGCTATCACTGTCCTGCAAGAGGGAGATAGCCAGAAGCAACTGGGCTACGCCTATCGAGTCAAGTCACTGGTGTTGAAGGAGATGGGCCTCTATCAGGCCAGTTTGCAGGCGCTTGAGCAGTTTATAGAGATAGATCATCGGGTGGAGGATGCGTTGCGTGATCGTCGCATCATGCAGGTGCAACTGGAGCGGGAGCTCACGCATCAGGCGATGAAAAACGAGCAACTTGAGAGCGAGCGCAAGCTGGAGCAACAGACGTCGGAGCTCTCCCGTGAACGGCGCCAGTGGCAGAGGCTGATATTGGCGCTGCTGCTGGGAGGGCTGCTGTTCTACCTGGTCAAACGGATCATCGCCCTGCGCACCCTGTCGATTACGGATGAGCTGACCAGTCTGCTCAATCGCCGCCAGATCCTGATGCAGGCGCAGATGATGCTGCAACATTCACAGCACAGCCGTGCGCCTTTCTCACTGCTGATGCTGGATATCGATCACTTCAAACGGGTCAACGATACCCTTGGCCACAACATGGGTGACGTCGTGTTGATTGAGGTCGCCCAGTGCATCAGTCGTACCCTGCGGGCTGAGGATGTGGTCGGTCGCAACGGCGGGGAGGAGTTTCTGGTGTTGCTGCCCAACACCGACATGGCAGCAGCAGCCAGGGTCGCGGAGCGGATCCGTACCCAGGTGGCTGCATTGCAAATCGAAGATGTCACCAACGTCTTGGATATCCGGGTCAGTATCGGCGTTGCCCAATATCATCTGGAAGATAGCAGCCTGTCGGCCCTGGTGCATCGAGCCGATCTCGCCATGTATCAGGCCAAGCGGCAGGGACGAAACCGAGTCGTCATGGCCTCCTGAGTCAGCCAGCGGGCGGCCGGGGCGCTGCGATCGCCTGGATAGAAGCGGCCTGCTCCGGCACAGTTCGTCGGCATCAAGGTGGGGGCTAAGCCGGGCTGGGTATTTTTCACTCGCGCGGGTATAATGTCGCGCAATTTTGCTTTGGCTCAGGCGAGAAAACCCATGTAACGCAACGCTCCTCCTTCTTTCCACCGGCTTGGCCAGATGCCAGCCAGCGTGGCGCTGTTGCGTGTATGTGTGCCGTGAGTTGAATGCGGCAGCCCGGATTTATTCCCACGGTGGCCAAGGCCACCGCTCAATAGAAGAACGTCGAATCATGTCAGCTGAATTTCTGAGTGAAGTCTCCAAGAGACGCACCTTTGCGATCATCTCGCACCCGGATGCGGGTAAAACCACCATCACCGAGAAAGTCCTGCTGTTCGGACAGGCCATTCAGCGCGCCGGTACCGTCAAGGGCCGTGGCTCGGGCCAGCATGCCAAGTCCGACTGGATGGAGATGGAGAAGCAGCGCGGTATCTCCATCACCACCTCGGTGATGCAGTTCCCCTACAGCGAGTGTCTGGTCAACCTGCTCGATACCCCGGGTCACGAGGACTTCTCCGAAGATACCTACCGTACTCTCACAGCCGTGGATTGTTGCCTGATGGTCATCGATGCCGCCAAGGGGGTCGAAGACCGTACCCGCAAGCTGATGGAAGTCACCCGGCTGCGCGATACCCCCATCCTCACCTTCATGAACAAGATGGACCGCGAAGTGCGCGATCCCATGGAAGTCATGGACGAGGTGGAGCGCGAGCTGAAGATCATGTGTGCCCCCATCACCTGGCCCATCAGCTGCGGCAAGTCCTTCAAGGGGGTCTATCACCTCTACAAGGATGAGACCTACCTGTACCAGACCGGTCAGGGCCACACCATCCAGGAGAAGCGGGTGGTGAAGGGGTTGCACAACCCCGAGCTGGATGCCGCCATCGGTGAAGACCTGGCGGCCCAGCTGCGCGGCGAACTGGAGTTGGTGCAGGGCGCCTCCCCCGAGTTCGATCACGAGGCCTTCATCGCCGGCGAGATGACCCCGGTCTTCTTCGGTACCGCGCTCGGTAACTTCGGTGTCGACCACATGCTGGACGGCCTGACCGACTGGGCACCGTCCCCCATGCCGCGTAAGGCCGAGAGCCGTATCGTTGCCGCCACCGAGGAGAAGTTCTCCGGCTTCGTGTTCAAGATCCAGGCGAACATGGATCCGAAGCACCGTGACCGTATCGCCTTCATGCGCATCGTCTCCGGCACCTACAGCAAGGGCATGAAGATGCGTCACGTGCGCATCGGCAAGGATGTGAACATCTCCGACGCCGTCACCTTCATGGCCGGCGATCGCGAGCAGGCCGTCGAGGCCTGCGCCGGTGACATCATAGGGTTGCACAACCACGGCACCATCCAGATCGGCGACACCTTCACCCAGGGTGAGGATCTGAAGTTCACCGGCATCCCGAACTTCGCCCCCGAGCTGTTCCGCCGCATCCGCCTGCGCGACCCGCTCAAGCAGAAGCAGCTGCTCAAGGGGCTGGTCCAGCTCTCCGAAGAGGGCGCGGTGCAGGTGTTCCGCCCGCTCATCAGCAACGATCTCATCGTCGGTGCGGTCGGTGTGCTGCAGTTCGATGTGGTCGTTTCGCGTCTGAAGAGCGAGTACAACGTCGAGGCCCTGTACGAGGCGGTCAACGTCTCCACCGCCCGCTGGGTGGAAGGCACAGACGTCAAGAAGTTCGAGGAGTTCAAGCGCAAGAACGAGCTGAACCTGGCGTTGGATGGCGGTGACAACCTCACCTACATAGCCCCGACCATGGTCAACCTGCGCCTGGCCCAGGAGCGTCACCCTGACGTCCAGTTCCGCCAGACCCGCGAGCACTGATACGCAGCGATGCCGTGATCACGGATAAACAAGACCCCGCCTCGGCGGGGTCTTTGCTTTATGGGGTTCTCGGGTGCCAGTCAGGGGCGCCGGGTACTCAGAAGGCGCGCAACAACCGGGCGGGATTACCGGCATAGGTGCCGGGGATCAGGATATCCCGGGTCACGACAGCCCCGGCGCCGATGACGGCACCCCGGCAGATCCGCACGGGCAGGATGGTGGCATTCGATCCTATGGCGACGCCGTCTTCGATGACAGTCCGTCCCCAGCTGGCGGGATCCGGATCGGGCGCCCCTCCCCGAAACAGATCATTGGCAAACATGACCCCGTGGCCGATGAAGCAGCGCTCGCCTATGGTGACCTGTTCGCAGATGAAGCTGTGTGACTGGATGCGTGAGCCGTGGCCAATCGACACATTGGCCTGGATCTCCACGAAGGGGCCGACGAACACATCGTCGGCCAGGGTGCAGCCGTAGAGGTTGACCGGCTCGATCAGCGTCACGCGCTCACCGAAGCTGACATCGCGGATCCCGGCGGAGCGCAGTATGGGTTCATTCATGGCGGGCGCCCTGTTCCAGCGTCATCACCATGCAGATCTCGCAGGCGTCGTGGCCGGTACAGCCGAGCGGGCCGGGCAGGTGTTCGAAGCCCAGCGACTCATAGAGCGCGGTCGCCTCCCGCAGCACCGCCGTGGTCTCCAGGTAGCAGCGCCGGTAGCCGAGGGTTCTCGCCTCAGCCTGGGCCTGCAGCACCAGCCGTCGCCCCAGTCCCAGTCCGCGCAGGGCGGGCAGGAAGTACATCTTCTGCAGCTCACAGGTCTCGCTTTCCCCCGCCAGCGGGGCTATGCCGCCGCCGCCGAGGATGGTGCCGTCCGGCCCCTCGATGACCCAATAACGGCTGCGCTCACCCTGATAGGTTTCATGGAGAAAGTCGAGGCTGGGATCCGCCACTCCATAGCCCTTGTCGGCGGTGAGGCCGTATTCGGCGGAGACGGCCCGCACCACGGCGGCGATGGCGGCATTGTCATCCGGGGTGATGGGGCGAATGTGATAACCCTGCTGGCGGCGGGCGCGGGAGAGGGCGCTGCGATAGAGGCGCAGGCCGTCCCACAGCTGTTCGCACTCGGCCTGACTGAGCTGGGCCAGGGCTTGCTCGGTGGCGCCGTCCATCTCCTGATGCAGCGCCTGCAGCTGGATCTCGCCGGCCCGGGTGAGCCGCGCCTCCTTGCTGCGCCCATCCGAGGGGTGGGGGTGCCAGTCGATGAGGCCCCGCTCGGCGAGGCGAGCCAGCGGCCGGCTGGCGTTGGACTTGTCGATGCGCAGTCGCTCGGCGAGCTGCTGGTTGGTGGCGGGGCCACTCTCCAGCTCGATCAGCAGGTGGGCTTCGAGGGGGGTCAGGGCCAGTGCGCCGCACTGCTGGGAGAGCATGCCGAGTTCGCGTACCAGCTCCCGTGACAGGGCGCGCAGGGGACGGGGATCCATGTGTCATTGTCCTTTTGGTTGTAACCAGCAACCAATATAACCAACAAGTTGTCACTGGCAACCGCTTTCTTGGGCAGGGACGCTGGCGGCCGGGCATAAAAAAAGGGCCCGGGAGGGGGCCCAAACATTGGAAACCCGCGCCGGGGCGCGGATCCCATCCTTGGTCAGAAGAAGAGCCGGTGACACCGGTTCGGCCAACGTGGCGTCGGCCGTGGTGTCACCCGCGGTTCGATTTTCTTTATATTCCCGGCTTACACCAGCTCAGCCAGCATGGCGTCGGCCGTGGTGTCACCAGCGGTTCGATTTTCTTTTTATTCCCGGCTTACACCAGCTCAGCCAGCATGGCGTCGGCCGTGGTGTCACCCGCGGTTCGATTTTCTTTATATTCCCGGCTTACACCAGCTCAGCCAGCATGGCATCGGCATAGGGCACCAGCGGCTCGGCCTGTTTCACCCTGCTGAGGTAGTCCGGGTTGGCGATGAGCGGGCGGCCGATGGCGATGAGATCGAAGCGATCGGCCTTGATGGCTTCGGCAGCGGTCTCGGCACTGTAGTTGCCGACCCCGACCAGGTGGCCATCGTAGTGGGCGCGCAGGTAGTCTGAGGCGCGACCATCCAGGTAGTCGAAGGTGAGGCTGTCATCGAAGATGCCGAGGTGCACATAGGCCAGGGTGCGGTGGTTGAGCTCGGCCAGCAGATGGTCGAACACGGCGCGGTCGCGCTGGTCCCCTGCCAGATGCACATAGGCACCGGGGGAGAGGCGCAGCCCCACGCGTTCGGCGCCGATGCGGGCGCTGATCGCATCCACCACCGCCAGCGCGAAGCGACTCATGTTTTCCGGCGTGCCACCGTACTGGTCGTCGCGCAGGTTGCTCGAATGGTGCAGGAACTGATCGATGAGATAGCCGTTGGCACCGTGGATCTCGACCCCGTCGAAGCCGGCTTCGATGGCGTTGGCCGCGGCCGTGGCATAGTCCTCGACCAGCTGCTCGATCTCGGTCACCGTCAGGGCGCGCGGCACCTGATAGACCAGCTCGCGCATGCGCGGCACAGTCCCCTCATGGGCGACGGCAGACGGCGCCAGCACCTCGGCATGGTGGAAGAAGGGGTGGGAGAGGCGACCCACGTGCCACAGCTGGGCGAAGATCTTGCCACCCTTGGCATGCACGGCGCCGGTGACCTGTTTCCAGCCCTCGACCTGCTCCGGGCTGTAGAGCCCCGGGGTGTTGGGATAACCCTGTCCGTCCGGGCGTATGATGGTGGCCTCGGAGATGATGAGGCCGATGTCGGCCCGGCGCGCATAGTAGGCGGCCATCTGCTCGGTGGGCACCAGACCGGGACCGGCCATGCAGCGGGTCAGCGGGGCCATCATGAAACGGTTGGCCAGGGTCAGGGTGCCGTTGAGACGGTAAGGTTGAAACAGGGTATCCATGGTCATCGTCCTCGAGAATGATTCTTGAACGTGCATTCAAGACTCTTTTTGTTTTGCACGCAAGTATTTTTTGAGCGAATATTTAACCAGGATTGGTCTTGCCTGCCCGCTGGGGTAAACTTGCCGCCCTTTTCTACCCTCATCGCCAAGGCGCGATGAGGCCTGCCAACGGAGACCCCATGCGCATCGCCGAATTTGATCGTGACCAGGTCCTGCGACATGCCATGGAGGCATTTCGCGCCAGGGGCTATGCCAAGACCACCATGCAGGAGCTGGTGGCCGCGACCGGACTGCACCCGGGCAGCCTCTATGCGGCCTTCGGCAACAAGCGCGGCCTGCTGCTGGCGGCGGTCGATCACTATGTGCAGGAGAAGCGCACGCTGCGCCATGCCAGCTTCGATCGACCCAGCCCGCTGGCCGGGCTGCGGCACTACTTCCAGCAGCTGGTGAACGATGCGCTGCAGGGCTCCTGCCTGGTGACCCGCGCCCTGATGGAGCT
Organism: Aeromonas sp. sif2433; assembly: GCF_019218705.1. Taxonomy (NCBI): domain Bacteria; kingdom Pseudomonadati; phylum Pseudomonadota; class Gammaproteobacteria; order Aeromonadales; family Aeromonadaceae; genus Aeromonas; species Aeromonas sp. sif2433. Next base: position 18,353 of record NZ_JAHUXD010000016.1, on the reverse strand, counting down.
GGCGGAGCAGGACGAGGAGCTGCACCTGCGCTTCAAGGCCATCTATGCCGAGCTGGAGTCCGATCTGACGCTGATCCTGCAACGGGCGAGGGAGCAGAGGGAGCTGGTCGCGGACAGCGACATCCCGACCCTGACCGCCTTCCTGCAGATCAACATCCAGGGCCTGATCACCTTCGCCCAGTGCCGCCCCGACCGCCCCCTGCTGGACGCCGTGGTCAGCCACCTGATGGCCGCCCTGACCCCTCGCTAGCCCCTCTGTCGTGCCCATAGCGCCATTTTTTCTCCCGGTGCTTGCCCCAGTCGGTTCCCTCTTCCATCTTCATGTGAGGTCTGATGGCGGGGGAGAAGGATATGGTAAGGAAGGCAAGGTCCCGGGCTATGCTGGCGCATTTCACCTCGCCACGGCTCTCCATCGCGGAGCGTTTCGCCGCCGGCAAACAGCTGCGTGAGCAGGTTCCCCGTGAATCGCATGCACTGCTGCCGGAGGTCCTGCCCGGGCGGGATCCCATCGCCGTGCTCAAGGCGCAGGCCGCCACCCGATTGCAGAAGCTGGTACCGGTGCGCCATGCCAGGATGCAGACCTCCCCCTTCGCCTTCCTGCGCGGCGCGGCCGCCATCATGGCGGCGGATCTCGTCGACACGCCCCGCTCCGGCCTGATGGTGCAGGCCTGTGGCGACATGCATGTCGCCAACATCGGCCTCTATGCGAGTGCCGAACGCAATCTGGTGCTGGCCATCAACGACTTCGACGAAACCCACCTCGGCCCCTGGGAGTGGGATCTCAAGCGGCTGGCCGCCAGCGCCCTGGTGGCGGCCGAATATATCGGGGCCGATGCCGCCCGCCAGCGGGAGGCGGCCAGGATGATCGCGGCCAGCTACCGCATCAGGCTTCGGGAATACGGGAAAATGGGCTTCATGCGGGTTTGGTATGATCACATCGATCAATCCACCGTGCTCGACGCCTTCTCCACCGATGCCCATCAGCGCATCGAGGCCACCTTCCTCAAGGCCCGTGGCCGCAACCATCTGCAGGTGCTCGGCAAGATGACCGATCTGGTGGACGATCAGCACAGGATCCGCGAGATCCACCCCTTCGTCATCCGTGAGACCCATACCGAGGATGGGGAGCCCGTCTACGAGGTGCTCGGTGAGCTGCTGGAGGCCTATTTGGATTCCCTGCCGGAGGACAGGCGCATCCTGCTGCAGCGTTACCGGGTCGTGGACGTGGCGCGCAAGGTGGTGGGGGTCGGCAGCGTGGGCACCCGCTGCTGGGTGATCCTGCTGACCGGGGCCGACGACGATGATCCGCTGTTCCTGCAGGTCAAAGAGGCGCAGCCCTCGGTGCTGGCGCCCTATTTCACCTCGGCGGACGACAGTGGCAGCCAGGGGCGGCGGGTGGTGCGGGGTCAGCGCATGATCCAGGGCTCGCCGGATATCTTCCTCGGTTGGTGCGAGCTGAAGGGCCGCCACTTCTACGTGCGCCAGTTGCGGGACATGAAGGGGGGGATAGACATCAGCCCGGGCGCGGTCAAGCCGCGCCACTTCGTCGAGTATTGCCAGCTGTGCGGCTGGGCGCTGGCGCTGGCCCATGCCAAGTCGGGGGATGCGGCGCAGATCGCCGGCTACCTGGGCAAGTCGGAGGTGATGGATGAGGCCATCGCCGACTTCGCCGTGGCCTATGGCCAGCGCACCCGGGACGACCACGCCACCCTGCTGGCGGCCATCGCCCGTGGGGATCTGCCGGTGGCCAGCGAGATGCGTTGAGGCATACCGGTTGAGCCATTTTATCCTTCAATCGTATCGGCGCGGCAGTTGAGGGCCCTGTCAGGCTGGTATGCACAGTGGTTGATTGATCGCCGTCGGGCTGTATTTGCTCCCTTCTCCCCTTGCGGGAGAAGGGCTGGGGATGAGGGGGCGGTATCAAGATTAGTGCTACCTAAGCCAGACATCACTCGTTCCGTTAGTCCGGCTCCTGGCTCACCAGCTCCTTCATCAGATCCTTCAACCAGACCAAGGCGGGCTGCTGGGCATGGACCGGATGCCAGACGCAGTTGAGGTGGTAATCGGGCACCGCCTCCGGCAGCGGCAGGCTCTTCAGCGGCCAGTGGCTGGCGAGCAGTTCGGCCACCATGCTGGGCAGCACCAGCAGGTGGTCGCTCTGGCTGACGATGGCGGCGGCGGACATATAGCTCTGGCTGTTGACCGAGATGGTGCGACTAAAGCCCAGCGTCTTCAGATAGCGATCCAGGCTCGCCTCCGAGGTGCCGAGTGGCGAGTGGAACACATGGGGCATCTCTATCAGCTGTTGCAGCGTGATCCGCTCCTCCGGAAGCGCCATGCTGGCGCGCACCAGCCCGGCCAGCGGCTCGGTCAGCCAGGTCTCCTTGCCGAGATAGCCCGGCACCTGCATGTACTCATCGAACCCCAGCACCAGATCGATCTCGCCGCTCGCCAGCTCCGCCTCCGGCAGGCTGTCGCGCAGGATGCGGATCTCTATGGTGACCCCGGGAGCCAGATCCTTGAGGCGCTGGATCAGCGGCGGGATCAGCACGCACTCCACGTAGTCGGTGGTGCAGAGCACGAAGCGGCGCCTGGAGTGGAGCGGCTCGAATTCCTCTTCCTCGCTGAGATGTTGCTCCAGCAGCCGCAACGCCTGCTGCACCCCCAGGTGCAGCCGCTGGGCGCGGGGGGTCGGCAGCATCCCCTGGGGGGTGCGCACCAGCAGCGGATCCCCGAAGAAGGTGCGCAGCCGGCCGAGGGCGTGGCTCATGGCAGGCTGGCTGATAAACAGCGATTCGGCGGCGCGGGTGACGCTGCCCTCCGTCATCAGGCTGTCAAAGGCGAGCAGCAGATTGAGGTCGAGCTGGTGCAGTTTCATGGGGGGATTATTCGCCGTGCTTATGGGACAATCCATCCTATTCATTTGATGGATGGGAGCGCAACTTCTTACACTGCGTCCCACTCTTATTTTTCCAAGGTTCCCGGGTAAATTGGGGGGCCTCAATCCATGCAAGGAGCCTTGCGATGAGCATCAAGACCATGAACACCACTCCGGCCGCCGACGGCTTCACCATGCCCGCCGAGTGGGCGCACCAGCAGGCCGTCTGGATGATCTGGCCGTTTCGCCCGGACAACTGGCGGGTAGCCGGTCGTTTCGCCCAACAGACCTTCGCCAAGGTGGCCGACGCCATAGGTGGTGCGACGCCGGTCTTTATGGGGGTGCCCGCCGAGTTTATGGAGCAGGCCCGCGCCATCATGCCCGCCCATGTCACCCTGGTCGAAATGGCCAGCGATGACTGCTGGGCCCGTGACAGCGGTCCGACCGTGGTCACCAACCGCGCAGGCGAGTGCCGCGGGGTGGATTGGGGCTTCAACGCCTGGGGCGGCCTCAATGGCGGTCTCTACCACCCGTGGAACCAGGACGAAGAAGTGGCCGCCAAGATGCTGAGCCAGCACGGCATGGCGCGTTACGACGCGCCGCTCATCCTGGAAGGGGGCTCCATCCACGTCGACGGCGAAGGCACCTGCATGACCACCGCCGAGTGCCTGCTCAACGCGAACCGCAACCCGCACCTCAGTAAGGAGCAGATCGAAGCCTTGCTGCGCGACTATCTCGGCGTGCAGAGCTTCATCTGGCTGGACGAGGGTGTCTACATGGACGAGACCGACGGCCACATCGACAACATGTGCTGCTTCGTGCGCCCGGGCGAAGTGGCCCTGCACTGGACCGACGACGAGAACGACCCGCAATATGCCCGCTCCCAGGCCGCCTTCAAGGTGCTGAGCGAGACTCGGGACGCCAAGGGTCGTGAGCTGAAGATCTGGAAGCTGCCCCAGCCGGGCCCGCTGTTCTGCACCCAGGAAGAGTCCGCCGGTGTCGAGAGCGGCAGCGGCGTGCCGCGCGAGGCCGAGGGTCGTCTGGCCGGTTCCTACGTGAACTTCCTGATCACCAACGATCGCATCGTCTACCCGCTGCTGGATGCCGCCACCGATGGGCAGGCCCAGCAGATTTTGGAAGAGATCTTCCCGCAGCATCAGGTTGTCGGCGTGCCCGCCCGCGAGATCCTGCTGGGCGGTGGCAATATCCACTGCATTACCCAACAGATCCCCTCTGGCAAGTAATCCGCAGGGACAACAGATCGTCAAAACCCCACGCTGGTGGGGTTTTATCTCTTGATGGCGTGGTGGTCGAAGGCGCTGAATGCGGCGACCACCATCACAAGCAATCACCTGTGATATGGCCACTTTGGCCAATACCGCACAGCGTCACCCTTTTACAGGAGATCCAGCATGATCGAAGTGACCGAGGTTTCCATCGCCGAGCTGCGCCACGCGCTCGAAGCCGGCCGCACCACGGCGGTCGAACTGGTCAAGGCCTATCTGGCCCGTATCCATGCCTACAACGGCCCCGAGACCGCGACCAAGCTCAATGCGGTCGTGGTGCACAATCCCGATGCGCTGAAAGAGGCGCAAGATTCTGATGCCCGCCGTGCCCGTGGCGAAACCCTGGGCCCGCTGGACGGCATCCCCTACACCGCCAAGGACAGCTATCTGGTCAAGGGGCTGACCGCCGCCTCCGGCAGCCCGGCGTTCAAGGATCTGGTTGCCCAGCGCGATGCCTTCACCGTCGAACGGCTGCGGGCCGCGGGCGCTATCTGCCTGGGCAAGACCAACATGCCGCCCATGGCCAATGGCGGCATGCAGCGCGGCGTCTATGGCCGTGCACAGAGCCCCTACAACGCGGACTACCTGACTGCGCCCTTTGCCTCCGGCTCCTCCAACGGTGCCGGTACCGCCACCGCGGCCAGCTTCTCCGCCTTCGGTCTGGCCGAGGAGACCTGGTCGAGCGGTCGTGGGCCGGCTTCCAACAACGGTCTGTGTGCCTACACCCCGTCCCGCGGCGTGATCTCGGTACGTGGCAACTGGCCGCTGACCCCGACCATGGACGTGGTGGTGCCCTACGCCCGCACCATGGCCGATCTGCTGGAAGTGCTCGATGTGGTGGTCGCCGACGATGCCGACACCCGTGGCGATCTCTGGCGGATGCAGCCCTGGGTCAAGATCCCCAAGGCTTCCGAGGTTCGCCCGGCCTCCTACCTTGAGCTCGCATCCCAGGCTGACAGCCTCAAGGGCAAGCGCCTCGGCGTGCCGCGCATGTTTATCAACAAGGATGAACTGGCTGGCACCAGCGAGAACCCCGGCATCGGCGGCCCGACCGGCCAGCGCATCCATACCCGCCCGTCGGTGATCGCGCTCTGGGAACAGGCCCGTCAGGCGCTGGAAGCCGCTGGCGCCGAGGTGATTGAAGTGGACTTCCCGCTGGTCTCCAACTGTGAAGGGGACAGACCCGGCGCGCCGACCGTGTTCAACCGCGGCATCGTGAGTCCTGAGTTCCTCAACGACGAGCTGTGGGAGCTCTCCGGCTGGGCCTTCGACGACTTCCTGCGCGCCAACGGCGATCCCAAGCTTAAGCAATTGGCCGACGTGGATGGCCCCAAGATCTTCCCCCACGATCCGGGCACCTTGCCGAACCGCGAGGGCGATCTGGCCGCCGGCATGGACGAGTACGTCAAGATGGCCAAGCGCGGCCTCAAATCCTGGGACGAGATCCCCACAGTGCCGGACGGCCTGCGCGGCCTGGAGCGGACCCGCAAGCTGGATCTGGAGGACTGGATGGACGGGCTCAAGCTCGACGCCGTGCTGTTCCCGACTGTGGCTGACGTCGGCCCGGCCGATGCGGACATAAATCCGGCCTCCGCCGACATCGCCTGGAGCAACGGCATCTGGGTCGCCAACGGCAACCTCGCCATTCGCCATCTGGGCGTGCCGACCGTCACAGTCCCCATGGGCGTCATGGCTGACATCGGCATGCCGGTGGGGCTGACCTTCGCCGGTCGCGCCTATGACGACAACAACCTGCTGCGCGTCGCCTCCGCCTTCGAGTCCACCGGCAGCAAGCGCAAGGTGCCGCCGCGCACCCCGCCGCTGGGTTGATTGGTGGCTGGGGCTAAATAGCCTAGGTTAGTCTGGTTATAATAAAAATAAAACCACCCGTAACACGGGTGGTTTTTATTTAAGCATGTTTATTATAATATTTTTATGTCTTCGCTGTAGCCAGCTAATGGTTAACCTAGTTGTATTCAGATTGATGTATTCCACAGTCACATTATTGTGGTCGTGCTTATCTATATAGCACACTTGGTGGTGGTGATATATCAGGTGGTTAATAAGGATGACTAAGTTTTTATTGATATTTATTTGAGGTGTTTATTTTTACGCTGCAGTACCTTTTTATGGTAAAGTCTTCAACTGTATTCATCTTCAATAAGGTTGTGGAATGACATTCAAATCTCATAGAAGCTATTACAGATTTATGAATGTAGTGCGCTCAAAAAATCGCTATATTTTAGATGCAGAATCCCAAGATTTCATGAATTCTATAATTGAAACCTGTCAAGATAGAATTAAAGTAATTGAGCCTGGCTATGTTTTATGGCGTGCCCAGTTGGGGCATAATGAGAGAGAAATAACGCAAACAGACCATGATACAGGGGAGGCGGTGGTAGTTGATATCATGCCTATTCCATTCCCATATCAGAGAATGAAACCATTAGTAGATTCCGCGTCAGAAGGAAGAGCTAATCCCAAGGGAATTCCATACATATATGTTGCTACAGATAAAGAAACTGCAATGTCTGAAGTTAGACCATGGTTAGGTTCTATTATTTCACTTGCGCGGTTGAGAGTTAATAGAAAACTCAGGGTAATTGACTTTTCTGAGTTATATGGAGAGGGTAACCGTCGATTTTATCTAGTGGAGCCACAACAGGAAGAGATCATCAAGGCTGTTTGGGCTGATATAGATAATGCGTTCTCTCGACCGGTAAAAGCATCGGATGTGACATCTGATTACGTACCCACTCAAATTATCTCTGAGTTTATTAAGTCCAAAGGATATGATGGAATTGCTTATAAAAGCTCTCTTGCTGCAGGTCATAACATAGCTCTCTTTGACTTAACATCAGCAGATGTTATTGCTTGTGATCTACATGAGGTATCATCCGTGAAGTTCTCTTTCAATAATATTCCTGAGCATTGGTAATTTAGCATGCTGGGCTTCGCAGGATCATTGTCATATCGAATAGCGAAGCGTATTCGGACGATCGCGAATAGATCGTGGCCGAGAAGCTGCTGGTATCCAGAGCTTCTTGCCGGTCTTGCCATGACTCGGTGCGCGGCGTTATGCGGACGATTACGCTGCGCTAATCGACCCTACATGATGGGGTTTATTGTTACCTCCCCTCATCCCCAGCCCTTCTCCCGCAAGGGGAGAAGGGAGCAAATATGCGCCTCTGATTTGGTCTGGCAACCGGGCTTGGAATTGGCAGGGGCCATCCCCTCTCCCTCGGGAGAGGGTTAGGGTGAGGGGCTGCTATCTGTGCTGTAGGTTCGAATAGCGAAGCGTATTCGGACGATCGCGAGTTGGTAGTGGCTGAGAGGCAGCTGATATCCAGAGTTTCCAGCCTGTCTTGCCATGACTTGGTGCGTGGCGGTAAACGGACGATTACGCTGCGCTTATCGTTCCTACATCAAGGCGGTGATTGCATGCTTTGACCATTAACCTCTCTCCATTCCCCACACTGCCAACCGCACTTTCTGTCGTGGTTTCTTCCGGGACTTCCCCCAGACTTCACTTTGTCTTCACAGAAGCTCATTTTCCCCTCACAAATCTCCCGTATCTTCTGCTCACTGCTTAAAAGGCCCGGCTTGCCACAGGGGTGGCGAGGGGCTGGTTGTATCGAGGGAGCAAGATGATGAAAGGTTGGATGAAATGCGGACTGGCCGGTGCCCTAGTGCTGGCGGCGAGTGTCTGGGGCGGTAGCGTGCGGGCGGGGGAGATGGCCCTCAAGCAGGTGAGCGGCCCTGTGTATGTGGTGGAGGACAACTACTACCTCAAAGAGAACTCCATGGTCTATTTCGGGGCCAAGGGGGTGACGGTAGTGGGGGCGACCTGGACGCCGGATACCGCCCGCGAGTTGCACAAGCTGATCAAGAAGGTCAGTCGCCAGCCGGTGCTGGAGGTGATCAACACCAACTACCACACCGATAGGGCCGGCGGTAACGCCTACTGGAAGTCCATCGGCGCGAAAGTGGTCTCGACCCGCCAGACCCGGGATCTGATGCAGAGCGACTGGCAGACCATAGTCGACTTCACCCGCAAGGGGTTGCCGGACTACCCGGACCTGCCGCTGGTGCTGCCGAACGAGGTGCACGACGGTGACTTCAGCCTGCAAGCTGACAAGGTGCGCGCCTTCTACCTGGGCCCGGCCCATACCCCGGACGGCATCTTCGTCTACTTCCCCGACGAGCAGGTGCTCTATGGCAACTGCATCCTGAAGGAGAAACTGGGCAACCTCGCCTTCGCCGATCTGCAGGCCTATCCGCAGACCCTGGCGCGGCTCAAGGCGATGAAGCTGCCGCTCAAGACGATAGTGGGTGGTCACGACTCGCCGCTGCACGGGCCCGAGCTTATCGATCACTATCAGGCCTTGCTGGCCGAGGCGCCCCGTTCCTGACGGGCCCTTATCCTGTTTGCTAATAGCAGAGGGCCCGTATCGGGCCCTCATGCATTCAGATCAGGAGCGGCCACCAGAGCAGGCCGATGGCCATCACCACGGCGAAGCCTGCCAGGGCGATCACCAGGCCGATACGCATCCACTCGCCGCTGGTGTGATAGCCCATGCCGAGCAGCAGGGGGATGCGGGCATGGGAGTAGGTGGCCAGGTTGCAGCCCACGTTGGTGATGGCAGCGATGCTGAAGATGGCCATCTCCTTGGGCACGCCGACCGCCAGCAGGGCGCCGGTGATGACCGGAGCCAGCGCCACCACCTTGGCGGTGCCGGAGGCGAAGGCGTAGGAGGTGAAGAGGTAGAGCCCCATCACCACCAGTAGCATGGACATGGTGCCAAAGCCGCCGAGGGTGCTGTGCATGAACTGGGAGAGTGCGTTCCCCAGCCAGTCTGTGAAGCCGACCTGCTTGAGGTTGTCGGCCATCCCCATCAACACGCTGAACCAGATCAGGGTATCAAAGGCTGCGCCGTTGCCCTTGACGTCGTTCCAGGTCAGCACGCCGAGCAGCAGCAGGGCGGCTAGGCCGAGAAAGGCGACCGTGGTGGCATCCAGCCCCAGGTTGTTACCGCCGATCCAGAGCACCACCAGACCGACAAACACCCCCAGCAGGCTCTTCTCATGCCGTGACAGGGGGCCCATCTTGGCCAGCTCGGTTCGGGCGAAGCGGGGAACGTCTGGGGTCTTTCTGGTCTCTGGCCGGATCACCAGATAGAGCACCAGCGGAATGATCAGCAGCAGACCTATGGCCGGTGGCAGCAGATAGAGTGCCCATTCGCGAAAGCCGACGGCAAGACCCGCCACGCTGGCGGCGATGCCGACCAGCGCCAGGTTGCCCGCAAAGCCGGTGCTGAAGGCGACGGCGGAGGCATCGTTCATGGCGCTGACGCTGGAGAGCAGGAACTGACCCAGCTTGCGATCCTGTTGGTTGATGGTTTTGGCCAGGGAGTCGGCAATGGGCGCCACTATGGCGGCCCGCGCCGTGTTGCTCGGCGTGGCGGGGGCCAGGATAAAGTCAGCGACGGCCAGGCAGTAGGCCGAGCGCAGGGTGGATTGCCCGAAGCGGCTCAGCAGCAACAGCGCGATCCGCTTGCCGAGCCCGGTCTTGGCAAAGGCGCTGGCAATCATGAAGGCGATGACGATGAGCCAGATCAGCGGGTGATTGAAATCGACCAGCGCGCCCTCGATGGCCGCCTTGGGTGTGACTTCTCCACCCGCATGGAGCACGGCATAGAGGGCGAGGGAGACGATAGCGATATAACCGGTGGGGGCGATGTTGGTGACGATGACAAGGATGGTGGCGATAAACAGGATGGCGGTGTGGTAGGCCGCCGGTGCGAGTCCTGCCGGGGTAGGCAGTGACCAGCAGAGCGTCGCCAGCAGCACGATACAGAATGCCGCCAGCTGGGGTAGTGTGGGTCTTTTCATGGGGAAGCCCTCGTTCTGAATATCAATGGGAGACGGCTGGAGCCGTTCTGCCAGCCCACTATAGGAGGTGTGACCAGTGCAATCCGGGAACTCACCAGTGGTTTTTGACAAAAAGATCAGTAAGATCGCGACAACCTTACCCGCCATTCAGCAACGGGAAAGGATTGGGCTGAGGGCTGAGGGCGTTACGCTTCTGCGGTGATGGGCGCCCCTCTGCTCCCGTGTGGGAGCAGAGGGGCGGTTCTATGGGGGGGGAGGCCGTCTTTGGCCGGGATGGGTGGGCTTGAAACCAGATGTGGGGCTTAACGCTTGCCCTTGCCACTCTTGGTGCCCAGGGCCTGTTTTCTGGCGCGCTGCTTCTGGGCCGCCTTGCTGTTGCGGCGCGGCTCGGGCTCTGAGCGGGTGAGATCCGGCTCGAAGCCGGGGAACCACTGCTGGGGCAATCGGGTGTCGAGCACGGCCTCAACCTTCTCCAAGAGTGGCGCATCCTCAGAGCTGAACAAGGTGATGGCGAGCCCCTTGTTGCCTGCGCGACCGGTGCGGCCGATGCGGTGCACGTAATCCTCCGGCTGATGTGGGAATTCCAGGTTGATCACATAGTTCAGCTCCTGGATATCCAGCCCGCGGGCGGCCACGTCGGTGGCGACCAGCGCCTGCAGGCTGCCGGCCTTGAACTCCTGCAACACCTTCTCCCGCGCCCCCTGGGAGAGATCCCCATGGAAGGCGAGGGCGTTGATGCCAGCCTTGCCGAGCCGCTGGGCCAGCTGGTCCGCCCCCTGGCGGGTGCGGCTGAAGATCAGCGCCGGCGCCCAGCCCTTCACCTTGAGCAGGTGCTCCACCAGTGCCAGCTTGCGATCGCCGTCCACCGCATAGATCCGCTGCTCCACCTCCGCCGCCGTGGTGTTGCGGGTTGCCACCTCGATCAACTCGGGGTCGCGCAGCAGCACACGGCTCAGGGCAAACAGGTTGTCATCGCAGGTGGCGGAGAACAGCAGGGTCTGGCGATCGGCGGGGATCTGGCGCAGCAGAGCCTTTATCTCGTCCATAAAGCCCATGTCGAGCATCCTGTCCGCCTCGTCGAACACCAGATGGCCGAGCCGGGACAGGCTCAGAGCCCCCTGGCGCAGATGATCGAGCAGCCTGCCCGGGGTGGCGATCAGCAGATCGACCCCGTTCTTTAGCGCCTCCACCTGGGCCGCAATGCTGACGCCGCCGTAGACCAGGGCGCTGGTGAGACCTGTGTCCTTTCCATAGCGCTCCACGCTGCCCTGCACCTGCACCGCCAGCTCGCGGGTCGGCACCAGCACCAGGGCGCGGATCGGTCTGCCCTCATCGGCCTCCCTCGGCATGGTCAGCAACTGCTGCAGGATGGGCAGCACGAAGGCGGCGGTCTTGCCAGTGCCGGTCTGGGCGCCGGCCATCAGATCGCGCCCGGCCAGAATGACCGGGATGGCGCTGGCCTGAATGGGGGTCGGCGTCTCATACCCCAGCTCGGTCAGGGTCTGCAGCAGGCGAGGGGAGAGGGACAATTCGGTGAAGGAGGCAAGGGACATAGGGGCACCAGTATGGGGTCGTCGCGGCCGGGACCGTGACGGAAACAGGATAGTGACCGCGATGGTAGCAGAAGCGCCCCCCACAGCAGAAGGCGATTGCCCCTGCCGACGCGCAGGGAGCCGGCAAGGAGCGTCTGAATCGTGGGATCAGCCGATCGGGAGCTCGGGAGTCCTGATGAGCTCGATGTGCTGCCCTTGGTAGTGGGCGATGTTGTGTTTGCCGTGCTGCTTGACGTGGTAGAGCAACTCGTCGGCCAGGGTGATGGCGTCGGACACCGTCAGATAATCGCGGATGCGGATGATGCCCGCCGAGAAGGTGATGGGGCCGGGCAACTGGGGGAGCCGGAGCTCCTGCTCCAGCAGGCGGGCGACCGCGTGCCGCATCGCCGCCTCATCCTCCAGCCCCTTGTAGAGCGCGATAAACTCCTCGCCCCCCCAGCGGATGGCGCAGTCCCCCTTGCGGATGTTCTCCTGCAGATGGCGGGCGAAGGCGGCGAGGGCGATGTCCCCCACCGCGTGGCCATGGATGTCGTTGACCGACTTGAAATTGTCGATGTCCAGGATCATCAGGTAGTCATGCTCCTGCAGCAGGGCATTGTCCAGGATGTCCCGTCTTGGCAGCCGGGTCAGATGATCGGTGTAGGCCAGGGTCCGCAACCGGGCATAGGCCCGCCGCCCGGTCAGCATCAGTAGCAGCAGGGCGATCAGGTAGAGCTTGAAGGCGGGGCCATAGAGCGCCACCCGCACGAAATCGCCGTAGCCGTAGGACCACTTCAGATAGAGATCCGCGCCGGCCTTGGTCTGCATGAGGCGGGTGCTCAGGCAGAGGTGCCAGGAACGGCAGGGTTCGGCGGCATCGAAGGAGATGACGGTACGGCTCGGGTTGAGGGTCTCGAAGGGGCGAAATACGGCCTTGAAGGCCTCATGGATGTCGATGTCTATCCCCGACAGGCCATAGCGATAGTCCCTTTTCGCCTGGTCGTAGAAGACGAAGGGGAAGTACATGGTGATGGTCTGCAACTGGGTGAAGGCGTCGGTATAGATCTCGGATACCTGGGCCTCGTCCGCACTGCAGGGAACGTGGGTGGAGGCGAAGGCGGCGCAGCCGAAGTAGTGACGCCAGGGCTTGAGGTCATCCAGCCTGGTGTTGCTGGGCAGCAGTCGCCTCGGCAGGATCTGCTTGTCGGCCACCATGCCAAGCAGGCGATAGTCATCGTAGAAGGCATAGAGATTGATGACATCGGGATAGGAGAGGGCATATTGGTAGGCGATGAGCATCTCGCTGGTGGGCGGCAGTATGGGGATGACAGCGATGCGATCGCGGAACTTGACGTCATAGCCATAGACATAGACGGTCGCATCCTGGTTCTCGCTGAAGATGGGGGCTTTGATGCTGCTGCCGTCGACGAACTGGGCCAGATGTTCCGGCTCCAGAATGCGGGCCCGTTGATAGTAGACCTCGAACACATTCTGCTGCTTGGCGGTGATGAGCTGCATGTCATGCCGGATGCTGAGGTAGGTGTAGTAGAGCACCAGCGCCAGACCCGACAGGACCAGGCACAGCAGGGTCAGCCGAAGCAGCCATTTGCGGGGTATGTCGCGCATTCTCGATACAGACATGCCTATGGGTTTCCTAGGGGGCTATATGGAGCCGCTCATCAACTGATTCGCCCCAGTATAAACAAGTTGTAGCGCAGAGCATCCGCCAATGATGCCTTTGTTAACTGACGCGACGATAAATATCAAGGAGATAGCGAGTCAGGCTATTGGTATGGCGAACGAGGCGCACCTGTCTGCCCGGCGTCTTGCGAAGGAGGCTGACGCCAGGCGCTATCATGGCCGCATTTCGTCGATGGAGTTTGGCCCCTGCTCAGCGGCGTCATGCAGGCCATTCTCCTTCACGAGGGCTGGACTGTGTCGCGCCCCCGTTTCGCACGCGGCGGCCTAATCGGCCAGCAGCACCCGCCCTGCATCCAGGTGGTGCATCCACTCCCGCAGGATCAGCAGCGCGGCGGCAAAGCGACGATCCTTGGGCAGTTGCGCCGCCGCCAGCGGATCTCCCTCAACCATGGCGACAAACTGGCCGAACAGCTGCTCGATGCTCTCCCGGCTCAGCTCCTGGTTGCCGAGCATGCTGGCGAGCGGGAGCGGGCTGTGCAGGATCAGCACGGGGTGAGGTGGGATCCCGGCTGCCAGCGGCATCAGTGCATCCTCCACCACCATGATGGCCTGCTCCAGCTCGAGGGCCGTCGGCGGATCCTGGCGAAAGGGCCCCGGCGTCATGGCCTCGAGACCGAAGGCCAGCCGGTGCGTGATGGTGGTGCCGTCGGCCCGGGTGATCTGCACCCCGCTGCTCTGCTCACCCAGGCTCAGTGACAGCCTGGGGCTCCCTGTCTCCCTCATGTCGATCCCTCTGCGATCCCTTGGATAAGACGATTCATACACCCGCTCGTGCGCCTGGGCGAGCGCTTTCTCCCCCCATCTGGTGTGGCCGGCTTGCAAAGTGGATTCACCATGGCATTCTGGATGTCTAAATGGCTATTAAATCCCTAGGCTTCAGGAGTTCTGATATGGATATTCGTACCGCTCCCCGCATCATTGCGCTCTCCCTTCTGCTGGCGGGAAGCTGCGCCTTCGCCAATGAGGCGCTGGTGATCCAGACCGATTTTGGCCTGAAAGACGGCGCAGTGTCGGCCATGAAGGGGGTCGCCTTCGGGGTGGACCGCACCCTGCCGCTCTATGATCTGACCCACGAGATCCCGGCCTACAACATCTGGGAGGCCTCCTACCGCCTCTATCAGACCATCAACTACTGGCCCAAGGGCACGGTATTCGTGAGTGTGGTGGATCCGGGGGTGGGCACGGCGCGCCACTCGGTGGTGCTCAAGACCAAGAGCGGCCACTACATCGTCTCGCCGGACAACGGCACCCTGACCCTGGTGGCCGAGCACTTCGGTATCGAGGCGGTGCGCCAGATCGACGAGAAACGCAATCGCCTCAAGGGCTCCGAGAAGTCCTACACCTTCCACGGTCGCGACGTCTACGCCTACACCGGCGCGCGACTCGCCTCCGGCGCCATCAGCTACGAGCAGGTGGGGCCGCTGTTGCCCGCCGAGGTGGTGCGGATCCCCTATCAGCCGGCGGTGGCCGCGGCCGATGGTTCCCTCAAGGGCACCATTCCGATCCTGGATGTGCAGTACGGCAACGTCTGGACCAACATCGACGAGACCCTGCTCACCAAGGCGGGGATCGGCAAGGGGGATCAGGCCTGCTTCCGGATAAGCGAGGGAGAAGCGCTGAAATATGAGGGCAAGGCCCCCTACGTCAGCAGCTTCGGCGATGTGCCTGAGGGGCAGCCGCTGGTCTACCTCAACAGCCTGTTGCAGGTGTCGGTAGCGCTCAACATGGACAGCTTCGCCGCCAGGCATCAGGTACAGTCAGGCGCCAACTGGCATATCAGCCTGAAGAAGTGCTAGTGATGGTTGCGTGAGATGACAACGGGCGCCGAGGCGCCCGTTGTGTTTTCAGAAAAGGACAATGGGATCAGAACTCGTTGGAGAGTGCCTTGTATCCCTTGACCAGATCGATATTGGTGTGGGCCACGTCTTCGGAGAACTCGGTGGCATCCACGGTGACGCGCGGGATCTGAGCCAGATCGCTCTGCTGGTTGATGCGGGTGGTGGAAGGCACGTAGAAGCCGGGGGGCAGATCGCAGCCATCGATCACCGAGTTGTGGCGCACCACGGAGCCTTCGCCGATGTGGCAGTTGAACAGTACGCTGTTGAAGCCGATGAACACCCGGTTACCGACTTCGCAGGGCCCGTGCACTATGCTGCGGTGGGCGATGGAGCTGTACTCGCCGATGGTGACGGCCGCACCGGACTTGGAATGGATCACCACCCCGTCCTGAATGTTGGAGTTGGCACCGATGACGATGGGCTCCATGTCACCGCTGGCATCCACTTCGTCGGCGCGGATCACGGCGTAGGGGCCGACAAACACGTTCTCCTTGATGATCACCTTGCCGCAGATGATGGCGGTCTTGTCGATATAGGCGGATTCGTCGATAACGGGCAGGTGACCGGAGGGATTCTTGCGGATCATGTCATGTCCTGTTGCTGATGAAATCGGGGAAAATGGCGGGACGCAGAGGCTCGCCGGAGAGTCAGCTTACGCCTCTGTTTTGGAGGGGGAAACCCTTTACTGGTCTGACCCTCCTTTAGTAGGGACATTTCAGATGGTTGTTCTTTGACTCCCTGGTATGGGAGCATGTGGCTCGGCAGGCGGGTTGTGTTCCTCGCAAAAATGGGCCGGGTTGCGATGATGGAGGCTGAGAAATGAAGAAGATGATGCTGTTGCTGGTGGGAGTCTTGCTCTGTGCCTCGGCCGTACAAGGCAAGGGGAGGGCGGGCGACTTCGACTATTACGCCCTGGCACTCTCCTGGTCGCCGGAGCACTGCGCCGTCAAGCCGGGCGATCGGGAGCAGTGCAGCCGCCAGCTGGGCTTCGTGCTGCACGGCCTCTGGCCCCAGTATCAGCGTGGCTATCCGAGCGATTGCAGCGCTGAACCGCTGGATCCCGAGATGGAGCGCGAGTTTGCCGGGCTCTATCCCAGTCGCTTCCTCTATCGCCATGAGTGGCAGAAGCATGGCACCTGCTCCGGCCTCAGCCAGCCGCAATTCCATCAGCTGGCCAGCGAGCTGCGCCAGAAGGTGAAGCTGCCTGCCGCCTATCAGGCCCCTGAGGAGCCGCTGCGCAAGAGCCGTTTCCAGCTCAAGGCCGATCTGGCCGATGCCAATGAGTGGCTGGCGCCGGACAGCATCACCATCGCCTGCGCCGATGGCGGCCGGTTCCTGAGGGAGGTCTACGTTTGCGTCAATAAGGAAGGGACTGATGCCGTCCCCTGCTCGGACGAGATGCAAAAGCGTGAGCTGCGCTCCTGTGGTCAGCCGGATTTCTTGCTACGCAGCGTGCGTTGATCCCTCTTTATCTTCATCAGGCCCCTTGCGGGCCTGATGTTCAAATACCGCCATCGGAAAGGAGTTTGAGCCATGACCACCATGAAACAGTTCTCTACGCCGGAGCGAAGCTTGCTGCTCGGGGTGAAAGGGGTGGGCCCCACCGTCATCGGGCGGCTCGAGCAGCTGGGCTACCATAGCCTGCACGAATTGGCAGGGGCTGACGCGACCCATATCGTCAAGCTGGTGGCCAGCCTGCTGGGCTCGACCTGCTGGCAGAACAGCCCGCAGGCGCGCGGCGCCATCGAGGGAGCCATCGCCCTGGCCCGAGCTCAGCTGCAAGCCGAACCGGACCAGGCAGGACGACAGGAGACAGAGGCATGACGCTGCTCTCCCAACTCGGGATCCGCTATCCCATCATTCAGGCCCCCATGGCGGGGGTACAGGACTGTGCCCTGCCACTGGCGGTTGCCGCCGCCGGGGGGCTCGGCTCCCTGCCAGCCGCCATGCTCAGCCCGACCGAGCTGCGCCAGGCATTGAGGGTACTCAAGGAGCGTGGCCAACCGTTCAACATCAACTTCTTCTGTCACCGTCAGGCCGAGCCAGACCCGGTAGAGGCACGCCGTTGGCGACAGGCGCTCGCGCCTTATTATGCCGAGTTCGGGCTGGCTGCCGATGCCGTCCTCAGTGTGCCTGGCCGAGCCCCCTTCAGTGCGGAGCAGGCCGCCATCCTGGCCGAGTTCCAGCCCGCCGTGGTCAGCTTTCACTTTGGTCTGCCCGCGCCCGCGCTGCTTGCCAGCGTGAAAGCCTGGGGCGCCCGGGTGTTGGCCAGCGCGACCACGGTCGCGGAGGCTGTCTGGCTGACGCAACATGGCGCCGACGCCATCATCGCGCAGGGGCTGGAGGCGGGGGGCCATCGCGGCCACTTCCTCGATGAGGACCTCAGCCTGCAACAGGGCACCTTCACCCTGCTGCCGCAGATCGTGCAGGCGGTCGGGCTGCCGGTCATAGCGGCGGGGGGCATAGTCGATGGCAAGGGGATCCGTGCCGCCCTGGCGCTGGGGGCGAGCGCTGTGCAGATGGGGACGGCCTTTCTCTGTAGTCATGAGGCGACGACCTCGCGCATGCACCGTGCGGCCATTCACTCGGCGCAAGGCCAGCATACGGCCCTGACCAACCTGTTCAGCGGCCGCCCCGCCAGAGGCATCGTCAACCGCCTGATGCGGGAGCTGGGCCCGCTCTCTGCCTCGGCGCCCGCCTTCCCCCATGCCAGTGCGGCATTGGCTCCTTTGCGTGGTGCGGCAGAAAAGAGCGGGAGCCATGACTTCTCACCGCTCTGGGCGGGCCAGAATGTAACGGGTTGCCTCGACCTGCCTGCGGCCGAGCTGATCGCAATCTGGGTGGCCGAGGCTGGATTGGTTTGATTTGATGCCGCCATCTATCCCTGCTTGCTCTCCTTTATATAGGTATCCGGTTTCTGGTCATGGCCGCTTGGGGGGATAAAGAGGATATCAAGCCCCGCTCAGGGCCCGTTTTGACGGGGTTCTGTGGATAAGTTTGTACAAAAGCTGTGGTTGGATATGAATAACTAAGAAATCGCCGATTTTTGCAATTTTATTGCATCGAAGCCTTGCCAATGTGACCAATGTCTCTATAATACGCCACATCGACAGGGCAAGCGGCAACGCAAACAAGCCGGTCGGTGCCTCGATAAAGCCTCTGAAAATAAGGCTTGACTCGAGAAGGCGGTTGAGTAGAATGCCACTCCCGCAGCGACAAAACGTTG
>NZ_JAHUXD010000015.1:0-71034 GCF_019218705.1 Aeromonas sp. sif2433 | reverse complement strand
GTAGTTCAGTTGGTTAGAATACCGGCCTGTCACGCCGGGGGTCGCGGGTTCGAGTCCCGTCCGCTCCGCCAATGATTAAGAAGCCCAGTCGAAAGACTGGGCTTTTTTTCATGTCTGCAATTTGCCAAATCCCCCCGGTTCACCCTCAGCTGCCTTGCCTCGGCGGCCTGTTTGCCCACCACCATAGCTCGTCAGTAGAATACGCAGAGCCAGATAGTGGGCGTCTCAGGGTGGGTCCATTCCACCCTATGTTTTTGGCGGGCGGGGATATTGATGTGATCGCCCGGCCCCAGCAGCACCAGCTGCTGTTCATCGGTTTGCGGATCGGAAAACAGCAGGCTGGCCTCGCCCTGCACGATCAGCACCCATTCGTGTTCATCCTGATCGTACCACTCGCCAGGTGCGGTCTGATGCCCCAGGGAGACGATGCGCTCTATCCGCAGATGATTGGTGCTCACCAGATCCTGAAAGAGTTCGGCAGGCAGAGGGGAGGGAATATCGTTCAGCAGATTGCGAGTGTGCATGGGTCATCTCCAGTCTGGCGGAAGGGGGTCTTTGCAGTATAGGAGCCCTCTTTCTGGCTGGTCGGCCCATTCAGGGGATGGCGGTGGGTGACGAATGGCGCCCTTCCTCTCGACTTTGTGGAAAAAGTCGGAGAAGTCGCTGCAATCTGGGTGAATTCTTGCTATTTTGCGCAGCCATAAAAGCAAACGATTTCCTTCACACTTTTAGGATGAGTTATGGCAACGCAAGATATGGCCGCCCAAGCAGGAAGAGGCAGCTTTTTGGATTCCTATTTTTCCATTTCCGAGCGCGGCAGCAGCGTGCGCCAGGAACTGTTGGCCGGGCTGACCACCTTCCTGGCCATGGTGTACAGCGTCATAGTGGTGCCCAACATGCTGGGTGTCGCGGGCTTTGAGCAGGGGCCTGTGTTCGTCGCCACCTGTCTGATCGCCGCCTTTGGCTCCCTGCTGATGGGGCTCTGGGCCCGCCTGCCGATGGCCATCGGCTGCGCCATCTCCCTCACCGCCTTTACCGCCTTCAGCCTGGTGCTGGGGCAGGGGTTGAGTATCCCGGTTGCGCTGGGTGCCATCTTCTGGATGGGGGTGCTGTTTACCCTGATCAGCGTCACCGGTGTGCGCCAGTGGATCCTGGCCAATCTGCCGTCCGGCATAGCCCACGGCACCGGCATCGGTATCGGCCTGTTCCTGCTGCTGATCGCCACCAATGGCGTCGGCATGGTGATCAAGAACGAAGGGGCCGGCCTGCCGGTGCAGCTCGGTGAGGTGACCTCCTTCCCGGTCATCATGACGGTGCTGGGGCTGGCCGCCATCTTCGGGCTGGAGCGTCGCAAGGTGCCGGGCGGCATCCTGATGGTGATAGTCGCCATCTCTGTGCTGGGTCTCTTCTTCGACCCCAAGGTGACCTGGCAGGGCTTCTTCGCCATGCCGAGTCTGACCGGTGAGAAGGGCTCCCTGGTCGGTAGCCTGGATCTGATGGGGGCGCTCAACCCTGTCGTCATCCCGACCGTGCTGGCTCTGGTGATGACGGCCGTGTTCGATGCCACCGGCACCATCCGCGCTGTCGCGGGTCAGGCGGGTCTGGTCAACGAGCGTGGTCACATCATCAGTGGCGGCAAGGCCCTGACCGCCGACTCTGTCAGCAGCATGGTGGCCGGTATGGTGGGCGGTGCCCCTGCCGCCGTCTACATCGAATCGGCTGCCGGCACCGCCGCCGGTGGCAAGACCGGCCTGACCGCGGCCCTGGTCGGCGTGCTGTTCCTGCTGATGATCTTCCTCTCCCCGCTGAGCTATCTGGTGCCGGCCTACGCCACAGCACCGGCGCTGATGTACGTCGGTCTGCTGATGCTGGGCAACGTCACCAAGCTGGACTTCAGCGACTCGGTCGATGCGCTGGCCGGCATGTTGTGCGCCGTCTTCATCGTGCTCACCTGCAACATAGTCACCGGCATCATGCTGGGCTTCGTGGCACTGGTGATTGGCCGCCTGTTTGCCGCCGAGTGGAAGAAGCTCAACGTCGGCACCGTCATCATCGCCCTGGCGCTGGTGACCTTCTACGCCGGTGGCTGGGCCATCTGACCCACCCAGATATTTTCAGATATAGAGAAGGGCCCTGCGGGGCCCTTTTTTATTGCTGTGAGGTGGCTGGCAATTTTCCCCCTGCTTGCCTCATCGGGTTTCAAAATGAAACGCCGGGCCGACTCTTTTTGTTTCAGATCCGAACCGAACGGGCCATCATTTTTATCCCGCACTATCCCGTTAGACTGGCTCCATCAACCATTTGCCCACCCGTGCGGTGGCAAACCAAGGAGTGAGCCATGAAGAAGCTGATCAATGCCGTCGATGCCGTGGTCCGTGAACAACTGATGGGGATGGCCGCCGCCCACCCCGAGCTCAGGGTCCGTATCGAACCTCACTACATCACCCGTGCCGATTCCCCCGTGCCGGGCAAGGTGGCGCTGGTGTCCGGCGGTGGCAGCGGTCACGAGCCGATGCACGGCGGCCTGGTGGGCAAGGGGATGCTGGATGGCGCCTGCCCCGGCGAGATCTTCACCTCCCCGACCCCGGATCAGATGTACGAGTGCGGCCAGGCGGTCGACGGTGGTACCGGGGTGCTGTTCCTGGTGAAGAACTACACCGGTGACGTGCTCAACTTCGAGACTGCGGTGGAGTTGCTGCACGGCGATGGTATCCAGGTCGGCTTCTCCCTGATCGATGACGACGTGGCGGTGAAGGACAGCCTCTATACCGCCGGCCGTCGTGGCGTTGCCACCACTGTGCTGTGCGAGAAACTGGTGGGGGCCGCCGCCGAGGCTGGCTATGACCTGGCGCGCTGCGAGGCGCTGGCCCGCCGCATCAACAACCAGAGTCGTACCATAGGCGTGGCCCTGCACGCCTGTACCGTGCCTGCCGCTGGCAAACCCTCCTTCACCCTGGGGGACAACGAGATGGAGTTCGGGGTCGGTATCCACGGTGAACCCGGCATAGCGCGTCGCCCCTTCACCGATCTCGATACCCTGGTGGATGAGATGTTCAGGGAGCTGGCGGACAACAGCCCCTATGGCCGCACCCTGCGCCACTGGGACAGAGCCTCCGGCAGCTGGCAGGAGGAGCACAGCTTCATCGAGCCGCTAAATGAGGGAGACAGGGTCATAGTGCTGGTCAACAGCCTGGGGGGCACCCCCCTCTCAGAGCTGTACGGCGTCTATGGCCGACTCGCCACCCTGTGTGAGGCTGCGGGCATCCATCCGGTGCGCAACCTGATCGGCCCCTACTGCACAGCCCTCGACATGACCGGCATCTCCATCACCCTGCTCAAGGTGGATGACGAGCTGATGACCCTGTGGGATGCTCCCGTCAATACCCCCGCCCTGCGTCGCGGCTGCTAAGGAAAGTCCATGTTAAGCAAGCATCAAATCGTCAACTGGCTGCTCGATTGCGAGCACATCTTCACCGAGCAGCGTGACTACCTCACCGCCCTGGATACCGACATCGGCGATGGCGACCACGGCCTCAACATGCAGCGCGGTTTCACCAAGGTGGCCGAGAAGCTGCCCGCGGTGGCGGGCAAGGATATCGGCCAGGTGCTCAAAACCACCGGCATGACCCTGCTCTCCTCCGTGGGGGGCGCCAGCGGCCCGCTCTACGGCACCTTCTTCATCCGGGCGGCGGCCAGCGCCGACGCCTGCCAGAGTCTGACCCTGAGCCAGCTTGGCAAGATGCTGAGCGACGGGGTGGAGGGGATAGTCTCCCGCGGCCGTGCCGAGCCCGGCGACAAGACCATGTGCGATGCCTGGTGGCCGGCGCTGGCGGCCCTGCAGTTGGCGCAGCAGCAAGCGCTGCCGCTGGCCGAGGCGCTGGACAAGGCGGTGGTGGCGGCCGCGGCTGGTGCCGAGGCGACCATACAGATGCAGGCCCGCAAGGGGCGCGCCAGCTACCTTGGCGAGCGCAGCATAGGCCATCAGGATGCCGGGGCCACCTCGACCCTGCTGCTGCTGACCGCCCTGCGTGACAGAGCGAGGCTGTAGCATGATCGGCATAGTCGTGGTCTCCCACAGCGCCACCCTGGCGGCTGGATTGCAGGAGCTGGCCGCACAGCTGGGCAGCCCGGCGCGCCTGCTGCTGGCGGCCGGGGTCGATGACCCCGCGCACCCCATCGGCACGGACGCCATCGCCGTGATGAGTGCGATCGAAGAAGCAGACGACGGCAGTGGCGTGCTGGTGTTGATGGATCTCGGCAGCGCCCTGCTGAGCGCCGAGACAGCGCTCGAGCTGCTGCCCCCCGAGCTGAGCGCCAGGGTGCGGCTCTGCCCGGCACCGCTGGTCGAGGGTACCCTGGCCGCCGTGGTGGCGGCAGGTGCCGGTCTGGGTCTGGATGAGGTGGCGGCCGAGGCGCTCGGGGCATTGGGCCCCAAGCAGGCCATGCTGCCCGCCAAGGAGGCTCCGGCAGTGATCGAGGCGGCACCGCCGGCCGATGAGGGTTGGCTGCGCTGCGAGGTGGTGGTCGACAACCCCCATGGCCTGCATGTGCGCCCGGCCGCCCGTCTGGTGGCGGCCCTCAAGCCCTTCGCCGCCGAGTTGCGCCTCCTGCGCGGCGACAAGGAGGTCAATCCCCGCAGCTTGACCCGGCTGGCCATGCTCAACGTACGCCAGGGGGACAGGCTCAGCCTGCTGGCGCGGGGGGAAGATGCCGCCGCCGCCCTAGCCTGCTTCCAACAGCTGGCCGACGAGCGCTTCGGCGACTGATCCTCACCGCCTATCCTCTTGCTCAGGCCCCGCCACCGCGGGGCCTTTTTGTTGCTCTCTCTGCCGGTTGTTGCCGGGCCGAATCGCGACCCGAGCCGCCGTCAGCCGTGATAGTCGGCGGGATCCAGGCCGATGAGCTTGAGCCGCCGCCAGAGGGTGGTGCGGCCGATGCCCAGCTGCTGCGCCATCAGGCTGACCTGGCCCTTGCAGGCGTGGGCGCAGCGCAGGATGGCCTGGCGCTCCAGCTCTGCCAGGGTGAGCAGCGGCTGTCCCACCACCTCGTCTTCCTGTTGCTGATAGCCGTGACGGATGGCCGCCGGCAGTGCCTCCGGCGGGATCGATTCGCCGTTGCCGTGGAGCTGGGCGTGTTCGACGGCGCTGCGCAGCTCCCCCAGATTGCCGGGCCAGGGGTAGGCCAGCAGGCAGTCGAGGGCCGCCGAGCTGAACTGGCGGATGGGCTCGCGCCCCTGCGCCGCCAGCTGCTGGCGGATGAGGGCTGGCAAGTCGGCCCCGCGCTCGCGCAGGCTCGGCAGCCACAGCTCGCACCCTTGCAGGGCGTAGAGCAGTTGGCGACCGAAGAGCCCCTCCTGCACTCGTTGCTCCAGCGCGGCGCTACTGGTGGCGATGATCCGCACCTTGAGCGGCAGGATGCGGGCCGAGTCGAAGCGCTGGATGCGGCCGGTCTTGAGCAGTTGCAGCAGCGCCGCCTGCATGGGGGCGGGCAGATACTCCACCTGCTCCAGCACTAGCGTGCCGCCGTGGGCCAGCTCGAACTTGCCGGCCCGCTCCTGCCCCGCCTCGTCGGAGCCCATCAGCTCCAGCGCCATCCGCTCGCTCGGCAGCGCCTGGCAGTTGAGGCTGATGAGGGGCCCGGCGGCCCGCTCGCTGCCAAAGTGAATGGCTTCCGCCAGCTGCGCCTTGCCCACTTCTTCTTCCCCGCGCAGCAGCATGGGCCCCTGACTGCGGGCCGCCTGGCGGGCGTGGCGCAACAGCTTGCGCATGGCGCTCGATTCCCCCACCAGGGCCGAGAGCTCGGGCACCGTCTGGCGCAGCTGGTTGATGGCGCGCAGTCTGTCGATGGGATGGAACAGGGCGATAAAGCTGACCCCGTCGGGCCCGGGCAGCGGCTTGAGGCTTATCAGCGCATTGATGAATTCCCCGGACTGCTCGCCTAGCCGCTCCAGGGTCACCTCCACGTGGCTGAGCGGGGTCTGGCCCTGGATGGCGAGCAGCAGGCGCTGGGGCAGCAGCAGGTGCCGCTCCAGCGGCTGGCCGAGGCAGAGATCCGGATCGAGCCGCAGCCTGTGTGCCGCCAGCGCGTTGAGGTAGCGCAGCTTGCCTTGCGGATCCCAGGCCAGCACGCCGTCGTCCATGCCATCGAGCAGGGCGTAGAGTTCGCTCAGGTGGTGCTGGGACTCCTGCATCAGGCGCTCCATCTGCAGCAGATGAGCCAGCTCGCGACCGGCGCTGACGGTGAGCGCCAGATCCCCCAGGGTCGCCGCGTCCACCTTGCAGACCAGGGCGATGATGGCGACCTGGCGGCCGTTGCTGTTGTAGACCGGGCTGGCGCAGCAGTGCCAGGGATGCAGGGTCTGGTTGAAGTGTTGGGGACCGCTGACGCACAGCGGCACCCCCTCCAGCGCCGCCAGATTGATGGCATTGGTGCCGATGCGCCCCTCGCTGAAGAAGGCGCCGAGACCAAAGCCCAGCGCCTCGAGTTCCGCAAGCGTCTCGCCGTGGCCGGTGCGGGCCAGCAGGCAGCCGCTCTCGTCGGTGAGCAGCAGGGCGCAGGGGCGCCCCTCCATGAATTCGTAGAGATCCTCCATCGCCATCTCGCCTGTGGTGAGCAGATCCCGCTTGCGTTGGCGCAGGCTGTGCAGGGTCTGCCCCTTGGCGCTGTGGGGCGGGTGCCAGAGGTGGCTGCTGGTCTGATGGGCGCAGCGCAGCCAGGAGGCCTGCAGATACTCAGGCCAGGGCTGCAGTGGCTGGGAGTCGGATGGCAGGGTCAAGGGGATGTCCGGCAAGGGCTAAGCCCTGCATTTAACCACGCCACCCCGGCGGATTCAGTGACCCACCTCAGAGAGTCGCCTCCTCGTCCATGGCGATGGTCGCCTCGGCAAATTGCTGCTCCAGCCAGTGGCAGAGGGTGCGGCACTGGGGGCTGCTCTCGCTCTCCTGATGCACCAGCAGGCTCCAGCGAGGGCCAGCCACCCGGTGAGCCGAGAGCGGCAGCAGCAGGCCCTGCTGGCGGGCGGGGCGGGAGAGCAGCTCGCTCACCAGCGCCACCCCCAGCCCGGCACTGGCGGCGTCCTGCAGCAGGCCGGGATCGGAGAAGTTGAGCCCCTGGGTGCGCAGTTGCAGATCCTCGCCGCCTCTGAGCGTCCAGTGGTGCCAGTCCAGCTCCCGCTCCCCGTGCAATGTGGTGCGCTCGGCGGCGGGCTGGGCCAACACAGCGGGGGTCGCCACCGGCAGCAGCCGATCCGCCAGCAGCAGCAGGTGGCGACACTCGGCCTGGGGTACCAGATCGCTGCGCAACGCCAGATCCATGGTGAATGCCACCATGACCGGCAACCCGGATATCTATCTGGATGAGGCCAGCTATGAGCGACTCATTCCAGGCCAGGATATTGCACAATCCCGGATGCGTGCCCGCATGCGAGCCTGGACTCGTTTCAAGAGCAGCCTCTGAATCTGAAGGAATAAAGAGATGTCATCCCGACGCCAAGTATTGAAACAACTGGCCGCCATCGGCGCCTTGGCCGGGCTGGGCAGCCTGCCACGGGCACAGGCTGCCAATGTGACTACCCCTACTGGACCCCTGGCCACTGCCGTTGGCCGTTACCAGATGCCGGACGAGGCCGCCCCTCAGACTCGGGTCTGGGTTTCCTTTGGCGCGAGCGCCGATATCTGGGGGCGAGATTACAGGGAGGTGCAGGCCACCATAGGCCGGCTGGTCAGGGCCATGACCCCCTACACCCAGGTGTGCGTGCTCTGTCACGAGGAGGAAGAGGATCTGGCGCGCCAGCTCTGTGGCGAGCACAACACCCGTTTCATCAACGCCGAGCTGGACGACATCTGGTTGCGGGATACCGGCGGCGTCTTCGTGCAGGACGAGCAGGGGGAGCTCGCGCTGGTGGACTTCAACTTCAACGGCTGGGGTGACAAGCAGGAGCACAGTTATGACGCCAGGGTTGCCGCCCTGGTGGGCCGGCGGACGGATGCCCACTATTTACAGAGCAAACTCATCGGCGAGGGCGGCGGCATAGAGGTGGACGGCAACGGCACCGCCATCATGACCGAGAGCAGCTGGCTTAACAGCAACCGCAATCCGGGTCTGACCAAGGCGCAGCTGGAGGCGGAGCTCAAGGCCAACCTGGGGCTGCGCAAGATCATCTGGCTGCCGGGGATCAAGGGCAAGGACATCACCGATGCCCACGTGGACTTCTACGCCCGCTTCGTGCGCCCCGGGGTGGTGGTGATCAACATGGACATGGATCCCGACTCCTACGATTACAAAGTGACCCGCCAGCACCTGGCCATCTTGCAGCAGGCGACGGACGCCGATGGCAACAAGCTGGAGCTGCATCAGCTGCCGCCCCCGCAGGGCGGGCGAGACAATAAATTCAGCCGCAGCCCGGACTTTGCCGCCGGTTACATCAACTACCTGCCCATCAACGGTGCCGTCATCGCCCCCCAGTTCGGTGATGCCAAGGCCGACCGTCATTGCCGGGATCTGCTGGCCCGCCTCTATCCGGGCCGCAAGATAGTGCAGGTCAACATAGATCCGGTGGCCGCCGGTGGCGGTGGTATTCACTGCATCACATTGCATCAGCCTGCCTGATGTTCTGACAAGATTGATTGTTGCAGCGTGGAATACTCTATGGGGCGCTTCGGCGCCCCATGTCATTGCTGTCGTCAGATGGTTCGCCTTGGTCAGATCCCCGTCATGCCGATCTCGTCGAGCTGAACATGGGCGCCCTGGCGCAGGGTGTAGAGCACGGCCTCGGCCAGATCCTCGACCTGCAGCCAGCCGGGCTTGCGCTCGCTGGGGCAGGCCGGTGGTGGCACCTGCACCAGGCCGGGGCAGAGGCTGTGCACCCGGATGCCCTGCTGCTGGACCTCTTCTCGCAGCGCCTTGGCAAACCCCAGGACGGCAAACTTGGCGGCGCAATAGACGTTGGCCCTGGCATAGCCGTGCTTGGCGGCCTGGGAGGCGATGTTGATGATGGTGCCGTGCTGGTGGGCCAGCATGTCGGGCAGGCAGGCCTGGGTCAGCAGGAAGGTGCCCTTGGCGCAGGTGTTCATCACCCTGTCCCATTCCGACTCCGGCAGATCCTGCACCAGATAGTCGCTGCCGACCCCGCTGTTGTTGATGAGCAGGTCGATGGGGCCGAGTCGTACCCTGGCCTCGGCATGGCGGGCCCGCACCTGGGCGCTGTCGCAGAGATCCAGCGCCAGGGGCAGGACTCTCACCCCATACCGCGCACTGAGCCTTGCCGCTTCTTGTTCCAGCAGGGCATGGCGACGGGAGACCAGTATCAGTTCGACCCCCTGAGCGGCCAGTGCCTCGGCGATGGCCAGCCCTATGCCGCTAGCGCCACCGCTGATCAGGGCGCGTTTTGCTCTCAGTTCGTTCATGTCGTCTTCCTCCAGGATGAGCAGGCATTGTGGCGGGAGGCACGGGTGGAGGGTAGGGGACAAAGGGTGGTGGCTCGGACCCTGGTTCGGATTTTGGCGAGCCGATTCGAACTTTGGTTCTATGGGGTCATGAGGCCGGCGAGCGCACTCGGTTCTTTGCTTAAAAAAACACGCCGCCCAGGGGGCGGCGTCTTCATGCAGAGGTCAGTCCGCCCTGGGTGGCACGGGCGCCTCTATGGCGACGGGCTGATCCTCTTCCTTGATCCAGGCATCCAGCAGGGTGTAGGCCACCGCCAGCACCACCGGGCCGATGAACAGGCCTATGATGCCCATGGCCAGCAGGCCGCCGATGACGCCGACCAGGATCAGGATGAGCGGCAGATCGGCCCCGCGCTTGATGAGGAAGGGGCGCAGGAAGTTGTCCATGGTGCCCGCCAGCAGTGACCAGACCAGCAGGAAGGTGCCCCAGGTGGTATCGCCGCTCCAGAAGAGATAGCCGACGCTGGCCAGCAGCACCGGGAAGGGGCCGATCTGGGCCACGATCAGCAGGAACATCAGCACCACCAGGATCATGGTGTAGGGGATGCCGGCAATCAGCAGCCCCAGGCCGGCCACCGATGATTGCACCAGGGCGGTCACCACCACCCCCATGGCGACGGCTCGGATGGCCTGGGAGGCGAGGACGACGGCGTTGTCACCCCGCGGACCCGCCAGCCGATGGGCGAAGCGGCGAATGCCGTCGGCGGCCTTCTCCCCCGAGTGGTAGAGCAGGCCACAGATGGCCACCGTCAGCAGGAAGTGGACCAGCAACAGGCCGAGATTGCCCGCCTGGGAGGCGAGCCAGCGCGCGGTCTGGCCGAAATAGGGGGTCAGCTTGGTGAACAGCACCTGACCGCCGCTCGCCAGGATCTGCTGCCAGAACTCATACAGCTTGCCGCCGACCAGCGGGAACTGTTGCAACCAGAGCAGCGCGGGGGGCGGTGAATGGCTGATGCGGGTGCCCAGCTCGATCAGCATGGGGGCCTTCTCCGCCACATTGGCCAGCGCCATGAACAGCGGGATGACGAACATCAGCAGCAGGATGCCGCTCATCAGCAGGGCCGCCAGGGCGCGCTTGCCCCACAGCAGCCGCTGCGCCATCTGCATCAGCGGCCAGGTGGCGATGGTGATCATGGTGGCCCACACCAGAGCGGGCAGGAAGGGGCGCAGCACCATGAAGCACGAGATGATGAGCAGGCTGAGAAACAGCAGGCCCAGGGTGATCTTGGCCAAATCCACTTTTTTCATATGTATTGCTTTCCCTTTAACGAGGGGTTGGGCCCCGGCGAGCGGAGCCAGTATTCATGACAGTCAGCAGCCACCAGAGGCCGGCGCTCAGCCAGAGCCCCAGGCAGCCATAGAGTAACCCTTGTCCGGCCAGGATCAGCAGGGAGCTGCTGGTGAGCATCGGCATGGCGAGCAGGCCCCCGCCGATGAGGAGCCCCCCCGTCAGGGCCAGCAGCATGCAGCCGATGGCGGGAACCGGGTTTCGTTCGAGTGGTAGCAGATTACCCGATACCAGCCCCAGCGTGAACATGGCGAGTCCGGCCAGGGCGCTGGACTGGGTCAGCCAGCCCGCCAGCAGGCTGATCAGGATCAGCAGGCCCCAGCAGGCATGGCGCCTCGCCAGCGCCGCCAGCGGCGAGCGCAGGGCCAGCAGCAGGGCGCCGAGGCCAAGACCGGCCACCACATCCGAGATGAAGTGCACCCCGAGCCAGATGCGGGCCAGCCCCGCCAGCGCGGCCAGCAGCAGGGCCAGCGCCATGCCATGCCAGGCCTTGAGGGATGGCAGCGCGCCCAGCACCAGACCCCAGAACAGCAGGGTCGAGGCGGCGTGACCACTGTGCATGCCGAAGCCCTGGGCGCTGCGTTGGCCCAGATCGGGTTGCAGATGGAAGGGCCTGGGCCAGCCGATCCCCTCCTTGAGCAGCTGCACCAGCAGGGTGAGCAGCACCATGGCAAACAGCAGCCGGTAGAGCCGCGGCCAGCCCAGCAGCGGCAGCAACAGGCAGAGCAGCGCCAGCTGGACGGGGGCGGCCCCGAGCAGATTGCTGGCCTCCAGCCAGAGCGCGTCCGGCCCCAGCCACCGCTGCAGGCGCTGGATCAGCGGCAGCTCGGCCCTGTGCAGGGCGCTCCCCCCGGCGCTGAAGTCGGGCAACCACTGCACCTGGCTGTCGGCCACCTGCGCCAGCCTGGGGACTAGCCAGTCGAGTTGCGTCGGGAAGCGACGCTGGTCATTGGGGAGTGAGGCCGGCTCGATCAGCCTGGCGTTGAGGATCTCGCCGCCGAGGTTGGGGGCCCGCAGCAGGGAGACAAAAGCCGATCCGCGCTGGGCCTGGATGGGGGTCAGTGTCTGGCAGGCGAACAGCATGGCCCGTTGCCACTGTCCCAGCTCCCCGGTGATCCGGCCGCGCAGCCCCGTCTCCTCGAACAGCTCCCGCAGGGCCGCTTGGGCCGGGGTCTCGCCCGCATCTATATAGCCCCCGCTCAGGCTGTAGCGATCGGAGATCCTGTCCTGCACCAGCAGCAGCGCCTGTTGATGCTTGATCACGCAGGCGGCGGCGCTGGCGGCGGCCTGGGCGCCGAACAGCGGGAAGAGCAACAGGAGCAGCAAACAGCAGGTTCGGATCATGGTGGCCGACGGGTGGGGATGAATGGCGGTAAGCCTCACAGAAATCAGATACTTGGGCAATGATTTCCTGCCATATATGGCCTGGTTTGAACCCGCTCCGGGCGGACAAGGATTGCCGTGCGCCGAGGCAGTCCCTAGTATTGGCAGCTATTGTTCTTTTCATTCAACACTTCTTGGGGCCTTCCATGAGACAGATTGGTTTTTTCTTAGGGGTAGCCATCGGCGTCATTCTGATACTGTTCGGTAGCATCGTCATCTTCCAGGCCCTGCCCGCCGCCCTGGACGTGCTGGAGATGCCGAGCCGCATCCCGTTCGTGCGCGAGGTCTACACCTGGCTGATGACCAGTGCCAACGGCCTCACCAGTCAACTGGAGCAGAACTTCCTGGAAGCGTTCCAGACGGTGCTCAAGCTGATACTGCTCATCACCTTCATGTGGGTCTGCGTCAAGCTGGTCAACATGGGGGTGTTGATCATCCGGGCCGGGGTCGACCTTATCCGCACCGCCATCGAGCACAGTGAAGACAAGGTGGTCAAGCCCACCGAGCAGGATCGCCATCTCCCCTGATCCGCCGAGGCAGTGCAGACAAGCAACAGGCCACCCTAGGGTGGCCTGTTGGCATTGTGGGGCTGGCGTGCCGTGGGTGCTCAGTTGAGCAGCTTCTCCAGCTCGGCTTCGGCATCGGCCCTGGCCTGCTCGCTCTGCTGCGTGGTCCCCTTGTCAGCCGGTGCCGCGCTGGCGGCACCGGCCGCTGGCTTGGCAGCCCCGCTCAAGGCCTTGCTGGCCTGCTGCTGCGTGGTGGTAGCGGCACTGACCGCCGGCTTGGCTACCTCGGTAAGGGCCTGGCTGGCCTGCTGCTGTACCGTGTTGGTCGCGCCACTCACCGCCTGCTTGGCGGAATCGGTCACGGACTGATTGGCCTGTTGCAGGGGGCTGGTGGCGCTTTTGCTGACTTGCTGCTGCACCGTGTTGGTGGCGCTGCTCACCGCCTGAGTGGCGGTGTCGGTCAGGGCCTTGTTAGCTTGTTGCTGCACCGCATTGGTGGTGTCGCTCATTGCCTGGGTGGCGGTATCGGTCAGGGTCTTGCTGGCCTGCTGCTGCGCCGTAGCGGTCGCGCCATTGACCGCCAACTTGGCAGAATTGGTCACGGCCTGATTGGCCTGTTGCAGGGGGCTGGTGGCACTCTTGCTGACTTGCTGCTGCACAGTACCGGTGGCGCTGCTCACCGCCTGGGTGGTGGCGTCGGTCAGGGCCTTGTTGGCCTGTTGCTGCACCGCGTTGGTGGCGCCGCCGACCGCCTGCTTGGCGGAGTTCGTCACGGTCTGGGTCGCACCCTGTTGCATGGCGCCCACCACATTGCCCAGCAGGGAACCGCTCGAACCGGTCAGCACCTTGCCGACGTCACCGAGGGCGGTGGCCTGGCTCTGCCATCCCTGCATCGCACTTGGCCAGCTCGGGGTCGCCGCGGTCAGGTTTTCACCGAACACCTGGGTCACGCCATCGCTCTTCTGCAGCATGACGGAGAGCTGGTTGGTATCGGCGTTCCACACCATGCCAGCCTGCTTGGCGATATCCGGCACCGGGGCGTAGCGGGAGACGACGTAGAACAGCGGACCCTCCTGCTGCAACTCGTTGGCCGTCTTGAGCAGTTGCATGGTGTTGTCGTAATTCGGCCCCAGCATGGCGGTCATCCTGTCCTTGATCAGCGGCTGCTCGAACAGGTTGACTTCGTTCGGATCGAAACCGACCAGCGGCTTGAGCAGCGCCCACATCAACTGGCTGGTGGGGCTCATCAGCAGCAGGGGGGCAACGCAGGCGGACAACATCAGACTCAGGCAGGTAGCCTGCAGCAACGGCATGATACGCATTGACAACATATCCAAGTAATTATTTGATTAATAAGGGTATATATTGCCATATCCCGACAATATCACCTGAACTGGAGCGCCGCTTCCTGGCGGGATGCGGCGGTCGCTGGCAGGCTACCATATTGCCCCCGGAATGCCAGATGAGCCGATATTTATTGGTCAGGTCGGCGACACTGATGGTCGCTTTAGTGGATCACACCCTCGTCGTCACAGGTTTCATCTCATGCTCAGAGCCGCGTTTTATCTGTTTGCCCTGACGGGCCTCACCCCGGTGCTCGCCGCCCCGGCCGCCAACTCCCTCAGCCATGGGGTGGAGTCGGAGCTGGTGTTGCCGCTTGGCGCCTTGCCGGAGCGGGTCTGCTGGTATCAGGATCAAAAATACTCCCTCGGTGCCCGCATCCAGCAGGGCGACGGCTGGCTGGAGTGCGGCCCGCAAAACGCGCAGGAGAGCAACGGTCCCCTGGCCTGGCGCGAGCCTGTGGTGCGCCTGCCCGCCGCCGAAGGGGCCGCCAATAGAGAGACGATCAGCGTGGGCCAGTGAGGCTTTTCTTGATCCAGCTACAGACATGGAAGTGATCTCTGTCGCATAATGCGGCTCTTTCTTCTCTTGGCTGGGACCTAAGAAATGGCTCGTCGCTCTTCCAATATGCAACGTCGTCGCAGTAGTTGGTGGTACAAACGCCTGTTGGTACGGGAACGGGCAGAGCGCGAAGCGCGTTCCGTTCGGGATTGAAGCAGCATCGGTAAACGGAGCCCCAGGGCTCCGTTTTTTATTCATCAGACCGGGCGTCGCTCTTCCTCCCTTTATCCAATCCAACGCCGTCGCAGCAGTGGGTGGTACAAACGCCTGTTGGGTCGGGAACGGGCAGAGCGCGAGGGCGCTGCGTTCGGGATTGAAACAGCATCGGTAAGCGGAGCCCCAGGGCTCCGTTTTTTATTCCTCAGACCGGGCGTCGCTCTTCCTCCCTTTATCCAATCCAACGTCGTCGCAGTAGTTGGTGGTACAAACGCCTGTTGGTACGGGAACGGGCAGAGCGCGAAGCGCGTTCCGTTCGGGATTGAAACAGCATCGGTAAGCGGAGCCTCAGGGCTCCGTTTTTTTATTCATCAAATATCTATGCTGCAAAAAAGGGGGGCCTGATGGCCCCCCTTTTTATATTGCATGCCGGCGGCCTAGCGCTGCAGGGCGGCCAGCGCCAGCTCGACCCGCTTGGCGTATTCCGGATCGGCCTGCTCCAGGTGCCTGAGCTGGACCGCGACTATGGCGTCATCCTCCACCTGGATGAGGGAGCGGGCCAGGTTGGCGGCGAGGCGCGAGCGTTGCCCCTCGTCCATGAGGCGGAACAGGTTGCCCGGCTGGCTGTAGTAATCGCTGTCGTAGTCGCGGAAGTCGTAGTGCAGGGCGGCTCCTTCCAGGCTCAGCGCCGGCTCGTGCTGCTCGCTCGGCTGCTGGGTACCGAAGCGGTTCGGCTGGTAGTTCGGGCTGGCGCCGCCGTTGCCGTCGCTGCGCATGGCGCCATCGCGATGGGCGCCGCTGAACGGGCAGCGGGGGGCGTTGACCGGCAGCAGGCCGTGGTTGACCCCGAGGCGGTAGCGCTGGGTATCGCCATAGGAGAACAGCCGACCCTGCAGCATGCGATCCGGCGAGAAGCCGATGCCGGGGACCACGTTGGCCGGGGTGAAGGCGGCCTGCTCCACGTGGGCGAAGTAGTTGTCCGGGTTCTGGTTCAGCTCCAGCACTCCGACCGGGATCAGCGGGTAGTCACCGTGGGGCCACACCCTGGTGAGATCGAAGGGGTGGATGTGGTAGCTGTGGGCCTCCGCCTCCGGCATCACCTGCACATAGACCTTCCAGCGCGGGAAGTCGCCCCGCTCGATGGCGTTGTAGAGATCCGCCTGGCTGCTCTCCCTATCCTGGCCGACCACGGCGGCGGCCTCTTCATCCGTGTAGAAGCTGTGGCCCTGCTCGCTCTTGAAGTGGAACTTGACCCAGAAGCGTTCATTGGCGTCGTTGATGAAGCTGAAGGTGTGGCTGCCGTAGCCGTTCATCTCCCGCAGGCTCTTGGGGATGCCGCGATCGCTGAACAAGATGGTGACCTGGTGCAGGGATTCAGGGTGACGGGACCAGAAATCCCAGGCGGCGGTGGCGCTGCGCAGGTTGGTGCGCGGATCCCGCTTCTGGGTGTGGATGAAGTCCGGGAATTTCAGCGGATCGCGGATGAAGAAGACAGGGGTGTTGTTGCCCACCAAATCCCAGTTGCCCTGCTCGGTGTAAAACTTCAAGGCGAAGCCGCGCACGTCGCGCTCGGCATCGGCGGCGCCCTTCTCCCCGGCCACGGTGGAGAAGCGCAGGAACACCGGGGTCTGCTTGCCGACGCTGTTGAACAGATCGGCCTTGCTGAACCGGCTGATGTCGTGGGTCAGGGTAAAGGTGCCGTAGGCGCCGGAGCCCTTGGCGTGAACCACCCGCTCCGGGATCCGCTCCCGATCGAAATGCGCCAGCTTCTCCATCAACCAGATGTCTTGCATCAGCACCGGACCACGGGGGCCGGCGGTGAGGCTGTTGTTGTTGTCGACGACGGGGGCGCCATTGGCGCTATGCAGGCTCTTGTCAGTCATGGGGCATCTCCTTGTGATGATGGGGGCACGATACGGCAAGGGGCGCGAGCGGGGCCAATTGGTCATCTCTAAGTGTTTGATAGGTAGCCCTAATGGAGTTGGCTACGGACACAAAGGGCGCTATTTTGGACGGATGTTCACGCATCAGGGAGGAGAGGGGATGATTGATATCAGGATTCGTCAGGCGGAGGCCGGGGATGCCCAGGGGCTGCGGGATCTCTATGCCATGCCAAAGGCTCAGGCAGGCACCCTGCAGATGCCCTATCCGACCCTGGCCATGTGGCAGCAACGGCTGGCGGAGCGTAGCGGCTACGGCTTGGTGGCCATAGTGGATGAGCTGCTGGTCGGCGATCTGGGGCTCTGGCTCGAGCCGAATCCACGTCGTCGCCATGTGGCTGGCATCGGCATGGGGGTCCGGGATGACTGGGCCGGCCGTGGCGTGGGCTCGGCCCTGCTGGGGGCGGCGGTGGATCTGGCGGATAACTGGCTCAACCTGCAACGGCTCGAGCTGACGGTCTACAGCGACAACGCGGCCGCCATCGCGCTCTATCGCAAGTTTGGCTTCGAGCAGGAGGGCTGCGCGCCCGCCTATGCGTTTCGCCAGGGGCGCTTCGTGGATGCGCTCCATATGGGGAGAGTACGCGTAGCATGATCGACTATTGTGCCCGCCTGCGGCCCGCCATCCGGGCGCTGGAGCAGGATCCCGAGCTGAGCCTGACCGAGGTGGCGGCCCTGGCCTGCCTCTCCTGCTACCACTTTCACCGGATCTTCACCGCCGTCACCGGCGAGTCCCCCGGCGAGATGCAGCGCCGGCTGCGGCTGGAGCGGGCCGCGGTGGCGCTGCGTTACGGCCAGGCGCCGGTGACCAGCGTGGCCCTGGCGGCGGGCTTCGCCAGCTCCCAGGCCTTCGCCAAGGCGTTTCGCAAGCAGTTTGCCATGACCCCGGGTGAGGTACGCAGCTACCCGGAGCGACTGCCAAACAGCAAAATCGGACACCTGGAGAGCAAGCATGGACACGCATCCGAGCCGGCCGCCGGTCATGATGAGGGGGTGTCAAACGAGAGGAGTTTCAGGATGAAAACCGAACAGATGAGTGGCCGCACCCTGGCCTATATTCGCGTCACCGGCCCCTATGGTGAGGGCTATGGCCCCGTTTGCCAGCGGCTCTATCAGTGGGCGGCGGCGCGCGGGCTGGCGGAGGCGGAGTGGATCTTCATCTACCACGACAACCCCGAGGTGACGGCGCCGGCCCTGTGCCGCACCGATATCGGGGTGACGGTGCCGGCGGGCACATCGACCCAGGGGGAGGTGGAGACCCAGCTCATCCCGGCCGGCCGCTATGCCCAGTCCCGCTACCTCATCACGGATCGCAGCCAGTACGGCGTGCTGTGGCAGGAGCACATCGGCGAGGTGGTGGCCGCCGGGCTGGAGTTCAGCGATGGCCCCTGCTTCGAGCTCTATCACAGCATGAGTGACGATCCCCTGCGCGACGACGTCAGCTTCTGCTCCAGCGTCAGGGGCTAGACCGCTCCCGACAGCAACGAGGCGCCCACGGGCGCCTCGTTGCATTCAGGACTGGCTGGGCATCTTGTCCCGGCGGGATTTCCACCACCAGCGCAGCCGGATCTGGGAGATGAGCATACCCGCCAGCATCAGGCTGCAACCGACCGATGATGACGCGCTCGTCAAGACTGGCTGGGCACCTTGTCCCGGCGGGATTTCCACCACCAGCGCAGCCGGATCTGGGAGATGAGCATACCCGCCAGCATCAGGCGGCAACCGACCGGTGATGACGCGCTCGTCAAGATTGGCTGGGCACCTTGTCCCGACGGGACTTCCACCACCAGCGCAGCCGGATCTGGGAGATGAGCATACCCGCCAGCATCAGGCTGCAACCGACGACGGCTCGTTCGTCCAGGGTCTCGCCGAGCAGCAGCACGCCCCCTATGGCGGCGAACACCGTCTCCAGGCTGAGGATGATGGCGGCGTGGGCCGGATGGGCGCCGCGCTGGCCGACCACCTGCAGGGTGTAGCCGATCCCGACCGACACCAGGCCGGCGTAGAGCAGCGCCTGCCAGCCCGCCACGGCGCCCGTCAGGGTCGGCGTCTCTATGACAAACGCCGTGCCAAGGCTGAGCAGGCCGCACACCACAAACTGCACCCCGGCGAGGCGGATAGGCGCGACCCGGTTCGAGTAGTGATCCAGCACCAGCAGATGGATGGCCCAGAACAGGGCGCCGGCGACCTGCAACAGATCCCCGTAACCCATGCTGAAGTCTTCGGTCACGCTGAGGTAGTAGAGCCCGGCCATGGCGATGAGGGCGCCGACCCAGGTATTGGTCCCGGTCTTGTGACGCAGGGCCAGGCCGATGACGGGCACCAGTATGATGTAGAGGCCGGTGATGAAGCCCGCCTTGGCGGCCGTGGTGTAGAGCAGTCCCACCTGCTGCAGGGAGGCGGCACTGAACAACACAGTGCCGGCGAGCAGGCCGCCGGTCAGCAGCAGCCGGTGATCGCCAGACGGTTGCCCGGGTTGTGGCCGAGGCTGGCGCGATTTGAGCCACCACAGCAGCGGCAGCAGGGAGGCGGCGCCGAGCAGGAAGCGCAGGCCGTTGAAGGTGAAAGGCCCCATGTGATCCATCCCCAGGCGCTGGGCGACGAAGCCCAGTCCCCAGATGGCGGCGGCCATCAATAACATCATGTTCGAACGCATACGGA
The DNA here is from genome assembly GCF_019218705.1 of Aeromonas sp. sif2433. NCBI lineage: Bacteria > Pseudomonadati > Pseudomonadota > Gammaproteobacteria > Aeromonadales > Aeromonadaceae > Aeromonas > Aeromonas sp. sif2433. Next base: position 51,755 of record NZ_JAHUXD010000015.1, on the reverse strand, counting down.
TTCATCCCTGAGCAGGCGGTAGAAGAGGCACTCCTGAGCCCCCTTGTCACGATACCCTCGTGCGGGGGGCTTTGTCGCCAGCGATTTGCATCTTTGGCTCGCGGGGGGAGGAGGTCAATCGCGGCGCAATGGTGACGGCGGATCCTGATCAGCCAGCAGCGCCAATGCCCTCAACTATTGGCGATCCTGGCCAGCAAGGGCAACGGGGCGAGCGGCAGCAGAATGGCGAGGCAGGATCCAGGTCAGCCTGCAACGCTTTAGCCATTGGCAATTTTGGCCAGCAAGGGCAGCAGGGCGAGCAGCAGCAGGTTGCCGCGCAGGATCCAGATCACCCTGAACTGCTGCTGGATGGAGACCAGGGGCGGGCGCCCCTGGCGCAGGGAGCGGCGCCAGTGATGGAACAGCCGGCTCGGATAGCCGAAGCTGATGGCCATGCCGAAGAACAGCAGCAGCTTGGTGCGATAGCCGGGGTTGGCGAGCAGAGTGACCGGCGCCACCGGGTGGGCGAGCAGCAGCAAGACGCCGGTGATGAAGATGAGCAGCAGCGCCACCGCCGCCAGGCTGTCTGCCAGCAGCAGCTTGCGGACCTGATCGATGGACATGCCGCGCCGGAACAGGAAATAGACCGAGGTCACGGCCCCGGTCAGGGTGATCACGGCGCAATAGTGCAGCGCCATCAACAGATCCGGGTTCAACATCTGAGCCAGTTCCCTCTCGTCGACCTCATCACAAGCTTCCTTTTGGACGCCATCAGGCGGGGCTGATATTCTGACACTACATCACATCTTACGGTAGCCGGGGGCCTGGATTGGCCAAGCGCGACAAGCGGGTTGTTACCACGCAAAACTGGTCCCTGGTTGCTCGCATGCGACTGGGGCTGGTATTGCTGTTTCTGCCGGTGCTGATGCTGGGCAGTATCTACTACCTGCACATGGAACGCAGCCTGCAAAGCGAGCTGCAACAGCGCCTGCTCACCACCAATCAGCAGTTGCAGCACACCTTCATCGAGCCCTATCTCAACGAGCTTGAACGCCAGTTTATCCTGATTTACGACCGGGTGAAGGTCGAGGACTTCAGCGGCCCTGTCTTGCTGAACCCGGAACATTATCTGCGGGAGTGGGCGCTCTACAAGGGGGTCATCGCCGATCTCAGCTATGCCTATGTGGGCACAGCCCAGGGCAACATGCTGATCTACCCCGCGCCTGAAGTACCCGCCGAGTACGATCCCAGGTCCCGCCCCTGGTACCAGCTGGCCAGCCAGCATGTGGGCCAGATGGTGTGGACCGAACCCTATCAGGGCTATGGCGACTATCAGAACATACTGATGGTCTCCCTGGCGCGGGCGCTGGCAGACAAGCAGGGCAGGGTGCAGGGCGTGCTGGCCATCGATGCCGTGCTGGCCCCCTTCTCGGCCCAGCTGAATCGCCAGCCGGGCTCGGGTTATCAGATGATCATCAACTCGTCCGGCAAGGTGCTGGCGGGGCCGGATCCCGATCGGTTGCTCAAGTCCATGCCTTCTCCCCAGTGGCGCGCCCAGTTCAGCCAGAATGAGGGCATCTTCCTGGATGCCGAGTCCCGGCAGTACGTGGCCTACCGTCGTCTGCCCCGCTGGAACTGGGTGCTGATCAGCGTCCAGCCTGCGGCCAGCGTGCAGGCCGTGGTGACGAGCGCCTCCCTCAACGTGCTGGGGGTGGTGGTGCTTGCCAGCGTGCTCTATGTGCTGCTGGCCCTGCTCTGGGCCCGCAACTTCAGGCGCATGCTCGACGAGATCTCGACCATGATCCGGGCCAGCCGCCTGCGCCCCGACGATGTGCCTCAGGGGGGGATGCGCGAGCTCAGCCGGGTCTATGCCGAGCTGGCCGAGGTGAGCAAGGATTATCATGAGGTGCGCCAGCAGGCCAACATGGACAAGCTGACCGGCCTCTACAACCGGCGTTTCTTCGATGAGCGGCTGCAGCACCTGCTGCTCGAGCAGCAGCCCTTCTGTCTGGCCATGCTGGATCTCGACAACTTCAAGCGGGTCAACGATACCTACGGCCACCACACCGGGGACGTGGTGCTCAAGCGGGTGGCTGCGCTCGGCAACCAGCTGCTGGGGGATCATGGCTGGGTCTGCCGCTACGGCGGTGAGGAGTTGATGGTGCTGCTGATCAAGTCGGATGTGCACTTCTGCCTGATGCTGCTCGAGCAGTTCCGGCTCGGGGTGACCTCGCTGGACTGGCGCGAACCCGGCCTCAGGCTGACCTTCAGCGGCGGGCTGGTGGCCAGTGCGTCCGGTCTGGATGCCAAGGGCCTGCTGGAGATCGTCGATGCCGAGGTGTATCGCGCCAAGCGGGATGGCAAGAACCGCATCTACCTCGGCCAGCCGCCGGGGCCGGTCGAGGACGTCTCGCCCCAGGGGAGCCTGCTGAGCAACGAAGAGACCTGAGGGTCTCTTCTGTTTTCAGGCCGCCAGCCGCCAGCTCAGGGTCGGCCAGCTCAGTGCCTCGGCGACCTGGCGCAGGCTGGGGGCGGGGTTGACAGCATGGGGATGGGCCACCGCCCGCAGCAGCGGCAGATCGTTGTGGGAGTCGCTGTAGCCGTGGCTCTCCTGCCAGAGTCCGGCCTGGCCGGCGAACAGCTGCTCGATGCGGGCCACCTTGCCCTCTCTAAAGCTGAGGGTGCCTCTGGTCTGGCCGGTCAGCATGCCTTGCTGCTCCTCCAGCAGGATGGCGACGCAGTGATCCATCCCCAGCATGCGGGCCATGGGCGCCACCAGATGCTCGCCGGAGGCGGAGATCAGCACCAGCTCGTCACCGCGCTTCCGATGCCACTCGATGCGGGCCAGCCCCTCCGGGTAGATCCGCTCCCGCAGCACCCGCTCGGCGAAGTGCTGACACTGCTGATCCAGCCAGTGGCGGGACTTGCCCACCAGGGGTTGCAGGGTAAAGGCCATGTACTGGTGCATGTCCATCTTGCCCTGATGGTAGAGGGACATCATGGCCTGCTCCTCGGCGACCATGGCTGCCGGGGCCAGCTCCTGCGCCACCATGTGCTCCAGCCAGAGGCTGGCGGAATCCCCGGCAATCAGGGTCTCGTCCAAATCAAAGAGTGCCAGTGCCATATCGGCTCCTTGCTATCAAAACGGCGGTCACGCTGGCGGCACAACCGGTGAAAAGAGAATGCACGCCAAGGGGTTATGCTACCTCACACAGCTGATCCCGGGCGACCGTCAGGGTGACAGTGGTGCCCACCGCCAGCAGATCCCGGGCCGAGCGGTTGAGCAGATCCACCGTCAGCAGGCCCGCCGCGCACTCCACCTGGTAGCGGATGACGTTGCCGAGCAACTGCTGCTGACGCACTATGCCGTGCAGGCTGGGATCCTGGCTGTCGGCGCCCGCCGGCAGCAGGTTGATGGACTCGGGCCGCAGGGCCAGCTGGGTATGAGTGCGCGGGCCACAGAGGGCGCTGGCCTGCTGCGGGGTCAGCAGGTTGTAGTGGCCGATGAAGCTCGCCACGAAGGCGCTGGCGGGCCTGGTGTAGATCTGCTCAGGGCTGCCGCTTTGCACTATGGCGCCCTCGTTCATCAGGAACACCCGATCCGACAGGGTCAGCGCCTCCTCCTGATCGTGGGTGACGAACAGGGTGGTCAGCTCGAGCCGCTGCTGGATCTCGCGGATCTGCAGGCGCAGGCTGCGGCGGATGCGGGCATCCAGGGCAGACAGGGGTTCGTCCAGCAGCAGGATCCGCGGGCGCACCACCAGGGCGCGGGCCAGGGCGACCCGCTGGCGCTGGCCGCCGGAGAGCTCGCTCGGGTAACGGCGCTCGAAGCCGTCCAGCTCCACCAGACCGATCGCCTCCCGCACGCTGGCGGTCAGCTCCCGCCCCGGCTGGGGTTTCATTCTGAGGCCGAAGGCCACGTTGTCCCACACCGTCATGTTGGGGAACAGGGCATAGCTCTGGAACACCATGCCGATGCCCCGCTTCTGGGGCGCCTGCCAGGTGATGTCCTCGCCGGCCACCCGCACCTGACCGCCGTCGACCGGGGTCAATCCGGCCAGGGCCCGCAGCAGGGTGGACTTGCCGCAGCCGGAGGGGCCGAGCAGGGTCACCAGCTCCCCCTTGCGGATGCCGAATTCGATCCCCTCAAAGACCCTGGTCTCGCCGTAGGACTTGTGCAGTTGGCTTACTTCTAGATGGAACATGTTGGATCACCGATGGAATCTGTTCGCCGCCCAGGTGAGCAGCAGGGTCAGCAGGAAGTAGCTCATCACCAGCGCGCTGGTGAAGTGGCCCGAGGTGGACCTCATGTTGTAGAGATAGACCTGCAGCGTCTCGTAGCGGGTGCCCACCAGCATGTTGGCGAACACGAACTCGCCGAGCAGGAAGGAGAGTGACAGGAACAGCGCCGCCAGCAACCCCTTGCGCAGGCAGGGCAGCACCACCAGGGCGAAGGCACGTCCGCTGCTGGCGCCGAGCAGGTGGGCGGCATCCATCAGATCCTTGAGCGGCACCCCCTGCAGGCTGTTGGCCAGGGCCCGGTACATGAAGGGCAGCACTATGGTGAACCAGGTGCCGATCAGGATCCAGGGCGTGCCGATGAGGGGCAGTGGGCCGCTTGAGTAGATCTGCAGCAGCCCCACCGAGGAGACCACGGGCGGCACCGCGAAGGGCAGCAGGATCAGCAGGTTCATCCAGGGATCCAGCCGGGGGAAGTAGTAGGCCACCACCAGCACGGTCGGCACCAGCACCAGGGTGCCCAGCAGCAGGGTCGCGAAGCAGACCAGCAGGCTGCGGCCGAAGGCGGCCAGGAAACGCGGATCCCCCCACAGTTTCAGATACCAGTCGAGGGTGAGGCCATCCGGCAGCAAGGTCGCCCCCCAGCGGGTGGAGAGGGAATAGACCAGGGTCGCCAGCAGGGGCAGCAGCAGGGTGGCCACCAGGGCGCCAAGCACCCAGCGCGGCCAGCTTGGTTTAAGGTCATGCATGTCGCGTCCTCCCGCCCTGATCGCGGCCCTTGCCACTGGCGCCTTGCGGCGGGTTGATGGCACCCAGCGTGCTCGATCCCAGACTCGGTTTAAGGTCACGCATGCTTGTTCCCCCTGTTCACATAACTCCTCTTCAGCAGCCACTGGTTGGCGGCCGTCACCACTCCCAGCAGCAGCATCAGGATCACCGCCAGCGCCGCCGCCAGATTGGGCTCGAGGAAGATGTCGCCGGAGACCAGGCTGGCCACCCGGATGGTCACCAGATTGAAGTTGCCGGTGGTGAGGGCGTAGGCGGAGGCATAGGCCCCCACGGCGTTGGCAAACAGGATGATCAGGGTGCCGAGCAGGGCCGGGGTCAGCACCGGCAGCGCCACGTGCCACACATACTGCCGCTTGCTGGCACCGAGCAGGGCGGCGGCCTGGGGCCAGTCATCCTGCAGGGCATCGAACGCCGGATAGAGCAGCAGCAGGGCGAGCGGGATCTGGAAGTAGGTGTAGATGAGGATGAGGCCGGTGCCGGAGTAGAGGTTGAAGCCGTCGATCCAGCCCCAGGACTTGAGCAGCAGGGTGAGGGCGCCGTTGATGCCGAGGATGATGATGAAGGCGAATGCCAGCGGCACGCCGCTGAAATTCCCCGTCATGGTGACGAAGGCGAGCAGCCCCCGCTTGACCCGCTCGCCGCTGTGGCGCAGCGCCGCCGCGCCGAGCGTGCCGATGACCAGCCCCGCCAGGCTGGCGATGCCGGCGATGCGCAGGGAGTTGCCAAACGACTGCAGGTAGAAGGGGGAGCTGAGGATCTCACGGTAATAACCCAGGCCCCAGCCATCCGGGGTCTGAAAGCTGCCCACCAGCACCCAGACCATGGGGGCGAGCTGGAACAGGATCAGCAACAGGGCGAAGGGCAGCAGCACCAGGGCCGGCAGCCAGTGGTGACGGACGGGGCGCGGGATCGCGTCTTGATCCGCCAGGATCCTCGTGCTGGCAGGCATCATCAGTGCACCTCCTGCATAGCGGCTGACTTGAGCAGTTGAGGGCCGCGCGGCTTGTCGTGGGCAACCCCGAGCAGATCGGCCATCAGGGCGCAGAGCTGGGTCTGCTGCAGTTGCTGATCCGGCCCCTCCGGCCAGCGGCTGACGAAGGCATCGCCAAACAGCCAGAGCGGCACGTTGCGCTCTTCGGGCAGGGTGCCGCCGTGGCTCAGATCCTCGTTCATGCCGTGATCCGCGGTGACCAGCACCTGATAGCCCTCCGCCTGCCACTGGGGCAGCAGGTCGGCCAGCAGGCTGTCCATGCGCCGTGCCTGATTGCGGTACTGGCGGGAATCGAGCCCGAACCTGTGGCCCGCATCATCTACGCCCATGGGGTGGATCAGCAGGAAGTCGGGGTCATGCTGGGTTCTGAGCCACTCGCCGTCCATCAGCAGATGGCTGTCGGGGTAGCCGTCGTCCCAGTAGAAGCAGCCGTGCTGGATCGGCAGCTGTTCGTCCTGGGTGAAGCGATCCCTGGCCACCTGCCAGGGGCTGCGATTGTAGAGCTCGCTCACCCAGTGATAGGCCGCGGCCGCGGTGCCTTTGCCGCCGGCGCGGGCGAGATGGAAGATGGAGTCGTGCTGGCTGAGTCGGCTGACGCCGTTGTGGGTGATGCCGCTCGACACCGGCGGCACCCCGGTCAGGATGCACTCGTAGAGCGGCCGGGAGAGGGAGGGCAGGGCGCAGCTCAGGGTCGTGAACAGCCCGCGTTCCGCCTCCACCATGCCTGTGAGGTAGCCCATGGCATGGGCTACCTCGGCAGACAGGCCATCCACCAGTACCAGTATCACCTTGTGTTGCACTGGCACTCCTTACTGCATGTTGATCATGACGGTTTCCTGCCACTGGCGCGGCAGGGCCTTGGAGCTCTGCTCCCAGGCGGCATGGTCGCTGACCGGTTTGGCGTTGGCGTATTGCTCGGCCGGCAGCAGCTTGGCCTTGACGTCATCCGGCAGCACCACGTTGCTGCGGATGGGGCGGGCGTAGCCGCGCGCCAGGTTGACCTGACCGGCGTCGGAGAGGATGTATTCCCGCGCCAGCTTGGCGGCGTTGGGGTTCTTGGCCCACTTGTTGATGATGGTGGTGTAACCGGCGATGACGGAGCCGTCGCTCGGGATCACCACGGCAAACTTGTTCGGATCTATCTGGTCGCGGTAGTTGAGGGCGTTGAAGTCCCACAGCACGCCCACCTCCACCTCACCCTTCTCGATGTTGGCGATGGTCGGGTCGTTCAGCGACAGGCGGCCCTGCTTGGCCAGCTGGCCAAACAGCTCCAATGCGGGCTTGAGATTCTTCTCGCTGCCGCCGGTGGCATAGGCCGCCGCCAGCACGCCGTTGTTGGCCTGGGAGGCGACACCCACATCCCCCAGGGTCACCTTGTAGTCACCGCCGAGCAGGGACTGCCAGCTGGTGGGGGCGGCCTTGACCAGATCCTTGTTGATCAGGAAGGCGATGGTGCCGGTATAGGCCAGCATCCAGTGACCGTCCGCATCCTTGGCCCAGTTCGGGATGTCTGCCCAGGTGGAGGGTTTGTAGGGCTGGGTGACCCCCTGCTTGACCGCGACCGGGCCGAAGGCGCCGCCCACGTCGCCGATGTCGGCGGTGGCATTGTCCCGCTCGGCGGCGAACTTGGCGATCTCCTGGGCCGAGCTCATGTCGGTGTCCTGGTGCTTGATGCCGTAGACGCTGCCGATCTGCTGCCAGGTGTCCTTCCAGTTGGCCCAGCTGTCCGGCATGCCGATGCTGTTGAGCTGGCCTTCGCCGCGGGCGGCTTTCTCCAGATCCGCGATGTTGTCGGCGGCAAACAGTGGCTGACTGATGGCCGCCATGGCCAGTGCACTTGCGATCACGATTTTCATCATCCCATCCCTCTGGACTAGGTCAGTTAAGGTTCGAGAGGGATGCTAGAGGGGAAATATGACGGTGGCGGGGCGCTTTGATGGCAGTTTGATGACGGTTTCCGGCCGGGTTGCCAATGAGCGTCAACTCGACGATGGCGGGCACAAGGATGGCCCTTTGATGACGGCGACCCTGTCACGGGGCTGTCATCCTGCCGGGTTACAACCCAGAGTCGATAGCGGCTGGTCTATGCCAGCCATGAGCCACAGGGACCCGACAGTGAGCAACCGCAGAGAGCCATCCAAGAGTGAACAGATTTGCCAGATCCTGCGCCGCTACATCGGCAGCGGCCAGCTGGTGGCGGGACAGCAGCTGCCCGCCGAGCGCGCCCTGAGCGAGCGCTTCGCCACCACCCGCATCACCATCAAGGAGGCGCTTTCGAGCCTGGAGGCGGACGGCCTGATCTACCGGGCCGAGCGGCGCGGCTGGTTCGTGGCGCCGCCCAGGCTCACCTACGATCCCGCGATCCACACCCACTTCCACCAGTGGATTGGCGAGCAGCAGCGGGTGGCCGAGACCCGGGTGCTGGACCACGGCGGCGCCCTGGCCAGCAGCGAACTGTGCCACTGGATGGGGCTGGCCCCCTTCACCCCGCTCTACGAGATCCGCCGGCTGCGGTTGATCGACGCTCGCCCCGTGCTGCACGTCAGCCACCATCTGCTGGCCAGCCGCTTCCCCGATATCGCCGGCGCGCCGCTGGCGAGCTCCCTCACCGAGCTATACCAGCAGCGTTATGGCATAGGCCAGGGCGGGGCCAGTCTGGAGATCACCCCCTCGGCGGCGCGGGGCGCCATCGCTCGCGCCCTCAACCTGGCGGAGGGGAGCGCGGTGCTGCGGCTGGTGCGGGTCAACTACGACGAGCGGGGCGGGCTGGTGGACTGCGACATAGAGCACTGGCGCCCCGATGCGATCCGCATCAGCCTTGATACCCGGGCCCTGCAAGTCGCCAACGGGAGGCGCCTGCAGGAACCGATGCTGGATTAGGGACGCTCGGGGGCTATCCAGGCGACGCGGGAGGGTTCAATGGCGATCCGCATCAGCCTGGATGGCCGTGCCATGCCGCCGCCCGACGAGGGGAGGCGACAGGCGCGGATAACAGGTGAGGAAGGCGCAGCGGATCCCGGCAGGATCCTGCGGGATCAGTTGTCGATGTTGGGGATCAGGTCGTCGAAGCTCTGGTAGCCGCAGTCGGCCAGTTGCAGCGACATGGTGTAGGTCTTGCTGCCCTCCCGCTGGCCGATGGCGGGGCGGTTGAGCTTGAGCTCCTGATGCCAGTACTCCTTCATGCGGTCGATCAGCGCCAGCGCCTCGGCCTCGTCCAGATGGAGCTGACAGAGCGCCATGTAGTTGTTGGACTTGTGCATGTTCTCCACCAGATAGTCCCCCAGCACCGCCATGGCTTGCCTGGCCTGCTGACGGGCGAAGCGGCTGTGTTGCTCGAAGCTGATGCGCTCGCTGATGAGGAAGTGGTAGCTGTTGTCGATGCCGAGCTGCAGTATGCCGAGCTTCTCCAGCTTGCGCAGGTAGAGATAGCAGGAGGCATCGGTCAGGCCATACTCCCGCTTCAGATCGATCAGGGTCTTGTCGCGCCAGAAGATGTTGGCGAGGAAGGCGTAGAGCCCGGGCTCCTTGTGGAATGCCTCATCCTGCTCCTGGGTGAAGACGGCGCGGCGGCTTTGGGCATCCTGGGTGCGGTCCAGCAACTCCTCGAACGACAGTCCCACCAGGTGACAGATCTCCAGCAGGGTATCGAACGGCAGGGAGGGCTTGTTCATCATCCGCTTGATGGTGGCGATGGAGACACCCATGGCCTCGGCCAGGGTCTGGTAACGGATCCCCTTGTCGGTCAGGGTCTTCTTCAGGGTGTCGAGAACATGGTTGGCCAGGGTCTGGCTGTAGGTCATGCAACTATTCCTTTATCTGCATTTTTAGTCGTGTCAGAAAGTGAGTTATTTTTCTGTTTTGGGCTCAGATTTTGACACCTGTAAAAACCAGAGGAAATAAACCCGGCGAAAACGGCTGAAATGGCCTGACCAGTTATGAGGCAAGGTGGCAGATAATGACACTCTACGGTGCATATCCTTCAACCTTTCAACATTTTGCTGGTGATGCATAATACATCGCACATAATTCAACTCGAATCGGATTCATGACCTTCCTGGTTGAGAAAACGATTGTTTGCTTCCAATTTAAGGGTTTTTTTAACCGCAAGGTTTTATTCTTTCCTGGCATTGAGCGGAACTCGCAAGAGGTCCGCTTTTTCTTTTGTCCGAATCTGAGCCTGCCGTCAAGGATGGGGCGCATTTTTCGACACTTTCCCCCGGATCTGGGCTCAAACCATAGGGCTCACTCCCCCTTGCAGGGGAACAGCTTGGGGATCTCCCGCACCAGCCAGCTCTTGGCCTTGCCCATGGTATCCCGCCGCCAGGCCAGCACGACCTGGATCTGATGGCGATACTCCGGGCCTATCACCTTGAGGCGCCCTGCCTTGATGTCCTCCTCGATCCAGCTCAACGGCATGGTGCCCACGCCGATCCCGGCCAGCAGGGCATCGCGCTTCTCGCTCATGGTGCTGACGGTGAGGCGCGGCTGCTTGTCGAGCAGCCGGTAGGTGAGCACGGGTTTGCGCAGGGCCGAGTCGGCGATGGCTATGGCGCGATAGCGGCGCAGGGTATCGTCCGCCAGGGGTTCAGGCTCCTGGTGCAGCGGGTGATCCGGGTGGGCGACATAGAGCATCACCTCCTCCTGCAGCGGCTGGTGCTTGATGCCGGTCAGCATGATGTCGGGGTTGAGGGAGGAGATGAGCAGGTCGGCGCGGCCATCTTCCAGGCACTCCCAGCTGCCCGCCAGCACCTCGGCCCGTAGCCGCAGCCGGGTGTCGGTGAGCTCGGCCAGGCGCTCCACCAGCGGGTAGAGCGCCTGCAGCGGCACCAGGGCATCGACGGCTATGGTGATGTCGGTCTCCCAGCCACGGGCCAGGGCCCGGGTCTCCCCCACCAGATGCTCGGCGGCCTCCAGCAGCACCCGGCCCCGCTCCAGCAGCATGCGCCCGGCCGGGGTGAACTTGGTGCGATGGCCGCTGCGATCGAACAGCATGGCGCCCAGCTCGTCTTCCAGCTTCTGTACCGTGTAGCTCAGCGCCGACGGCACCTTGCCCAGTTCATCGGCGGCGGCCGCGAAGCTGCCACGGCGCTCGATGGCATCCAGCACCCGGATGGCCTCCAGGGTCAGCGCCCGCTCCTTGTTCCCATCTTTGGCCATATCTACCCTTCAATTTTTTTGAATATGTTTGCCAGATTATCTCGCTAACAAGTTAAGACAAGCGACTCTATTATTCAATCACCGCTCGGACAGGATGGTTCAGCGACCAAATAAGTGCAGTTCAAGGCTGTGACCCCTCTCAAACAGGCGGTCAGTCGTCAGTAAAAGAACAACATAATATTTGAATAGTCTCTTGCATGGAGGCATTGGCCCAGGCTGAACGGCCTATCAATGACATAACAATTCAAGAGAGAAATGAGCATGAAAAACGTAATCAAGATGCTGGCCGTTGCAGGCCTGATGACCGCTGGTGCCGCCCAGGCAAGTGTCCCCGCCGACTTCAACGCCGCGCCTGGGGTCCTGTTTGTCAACTGGCAGGCCAGTGCCGCCGTCGACGGCCCTGCCAACCCCATGCTGGAGGTGCGTGACGAGTCTGGCGATGTGCTGGCATCCGTCCACGCCAGCCTGACGGGCACCCAGCAGGTGAAGATCCCGAGCCGCACCCAGGGCAACCTGACGGTCAGCCTGGGTGATCAGAGCAGCAGCTACCGCATCCCGTACGGGGTGGGTGGCGGTCGCCAGCGTTAATCAACCGTATCGATATTTGAGGAGCACACCATGATGAAATTGAGAGCCGCAGAAGAGCGAGGTCATGCCAACTTTGGCTGGCTGGACGCGCGTCACAGCTTCTCGTTCGGGCACTATTATGACCCGGACTGGATGGGACACTCGGTCTTGCGGGTCATCAATCAGGATCTGGTGTCGCCGGGTGGCGGTTTCGCCACCCACCCTCATGCCAACATGGAGATCCTGACCTGCGTGCTGAGAGGCACCATAGAGCACAGGGACAGCCTCGGTCATGCCGAGCAGATCCCGGCCGGGGATTTCCAGCTGATGAGCGCAGGGTCCGGCATCCGGCACAGCGAGTACAACCCCTCGCAGACCGAGCCGCTCTCCCTGTTGCAGATCTGGATCGAACCGAATGAATACGGCACTACCCCAGGCTATCAGCAGAAGAAGATAGAAGCCCAGCCCGGGCTGACGCTGGTGGCGTCACCCGAGGGTGAGGAAGGATCCTTCAGGATCCGCCAGCAGGCCAAGGTATGGCGACTGCAACTTGCCGCGGGGGAGACCCTCGAATGGGCATTGCAAGGTCGGCATGGTTACCTGCATATGATCTCGGGGGAGCTGACTGGCAACGGTCTGGCTGCCCGACCCGGCGATGGCCTGCTCAGCCGTGACGAGCAGGCCTGGGTGCTCACCGCCTCCCAGGCCAGTGAGGCCCTGTTATTTGATCTGCCCTGATAAATAAATCTTGGCGAAATGAATGAGTTAACAATTCGGTCTTACACTATTAACACAGTTATGGGTAATCAAAGGAATCTGAAGATGGACAAGATGAGAGACGTGGCACTGCTGGTGAGTCGTGTACTGCTGGCGCTGATGTTTGTGATTGCAGGCTGGGGCAAGATCGGCGGTTATGCCGGTACCCAAGGTTACATGGAAGCCATGGGCGTGCCCGGGGCTGTGCTGCCGCTGGTGATCCTGCTGGAGCTGGGTGGCGGTCTCGCCATCGTGCTGGGCCTGTTTACCCGTAGCATCGCCGTGCTGCTTGCCGGTTTCACCCTGATGGCGGCCTTCCTCTTCCACTATCAGCCTGCCGAACAGATGCAGATGCTGATGTTCATGAAGAACCTCTCCATCGCCGGTGGCTTCCTGGCCCTGGCGGCGGCCGGTGCGGGGGCCTTCAGCCTGGATGCCCGTCTCGGCAAGAACTGGTAATAGCCTGATAGTTCGAGTTTTCCAACGCCTTTGGCCGGTGCAGCAGCACCGGCTTTTTTATGCCCGCCAGAGCCCCCTATCCGGAATTGTGCCGACGCCGTGATCGGCGGCCGCAAGCGCCTTTTGCATCTTCCCCCCCGATCCCCGACAATCCCATTTCGTGTGAAGTGACGGGAATGACTCACATTTTCTCGCGCGCACCCCTCTTTCGAATTGGCGGGAGTCGTCCATGTTTACCCTCTACCACTCCAATCAGCTGGATCTGCTCAAAGAATTGCTGGTGAACCGCATCCGGCAGGCCCCCCTCTCTCACCCCTTCCAGCGGGAACAGATCCTGGTGCAGAGCCCCGGCATGGCCCAGTGGCTCAAGCTGGAGCTGGCCAAGGCCTTCGGCATCGCCGCCAACATCGACTTCCCGCTGCCCGCCAGCTTCATCTGGGAGATGTTCACCCAGGTGCTGGCGGATGTGCCGCGCCAGAGCCCCTACAACAAGGGCTCCATGAGCTGGCAGCTGATGACCATATTGCCGGCCCTGCTGGAGCGGCCCGCCTTCGCCCCCCTTGCCGCCTATCTGGGGGGCGCCGAGGAACAGGATCCGCAGGCAGAACAACAGCAGGAGCCCGAACAGGTGCGGCTGTGGCAGCTCTGCCAGAAGATCGCGGATCTGTTCGACCAGTATCTGGTCTACCGGCCGGACTGGATCGCCCGCTGGGAAGAGGGTGAGAGTCTGGGGCTGGAGCTGGCGGGGGTGAGTGGCCAGGACTGGCAGCCCGAGCTGTGGCGCGAGCTGGTGGCCCGCACCCTGGCGCTGAGCCCGAGCGGCTATCACAGAGCCAACCTCTATGAGGAGTTTATCCAGGGGCTGCAACAGAGCGCCGAGCTGCCGGGCAGGTTGCCGGAGCGGGTGTTCGTGTTCGGCATCTCGGCGCTGCCGCCGCGCTACGTGGAGGCACTGCAGGCCCTCGGCAGCCGGGTGGAGGTGCACCTGTTCATCACCAACCCCTGCCGCTACTACTGGGGGGATCTGCTGGATCGCAAGACGCTCGCCCGGCTGGCCAACAAGCTCAAGCCCGGCACCGACATCGAGACCCTGCAAGGGCCCGCCAACCCGTTGCTCGCCTCCATGGGCAAGCTGGGGCGGGACTATCTGCACCAGCTGATGGAGCTGGAGGTGCCCCAAATAGAGGCCTTCGTCGATATCGACGACCTCGATGCCAAGGGCAATGTCAGGCTGCTGCGCGCCATCCAGAAGGATGTGCTGGAGCTGGCAGAGCGGGGTGCCGGTCGGTTCGATCTGGACGGCAGCCAGCACAAGAGCCCGCTCGATCCGGCGGATGGATCCCTGCAGATCCACGCCTGCCACGGCCCGATGCGCGAACTCGAGGTGCTGCACGATCGGCTGCTAGGGCTGTTCGAGCAGGATCCGAGCCTCACCCCCAAGGACGTGGTGGTGATGATGCCGGATGTGAACAGCTACGGCCCCTACATCCAGGCCGTGTTTGGAAAAGAAAAGAATGGGGCCCGCGGCCAGATCCCCTTCGCGGTCTCGGATCGCGCGGCGAGTCAGGAGAGCCCGCTGCTGCAGAGCTTCCTCGCCCTGCTGCGGCTGCCCAATGCCCGCTTCGGGGCGGGGGAGCTGCTCGCCATCCTGGAGGTGCCCGCCGTGCTGCGCCGCTTCGAGCTGGATGACGGCGAGTTCAACCAGCTGCGGGTCTGGGTGCAGGAGACCGGCATCCGCTGGGGGCTGGACGATGCCTATCCGCTGCGCTTCGACTTGCCGCCGCTCCGCGGCAACAGCTGGCTGTTCGGCCTGCGCCGTATGCTGCTCGGCTTCGCCATGGGGGATGGCGAGCCGGTGGCGGGCATACTGCCTTACGCCGACATCGAGGGTCAGCAGGGGCTGGCGCTCGGCAAGCTGGCCTGGTTTGTGGATTCTCTCGCCGAGTTCCTGCCCCGCCTGCAGCAGGCGCAGAGCCTGCCCGGCTGGGTCGCCTGCCTCAACGAGCTGCTGGATCGCTTCTATCTGGCGGACGAAGAGGAGGAGCGGTTGCTGCAACTCATCCGCAGCCAGCTCGCCGAGTGGCAGGCCCAGCTGGGTGAAGCGCGTTTCGACCACCCCATCAGCCCTGAGCTGCTGCAGGACTACCTCGGCAATCAGCTCGGCGAGCAGCGCTCCAGCCAGCGTTTCCTGGCCGGTCAGGTGAACTTCTGCACCCTGATGCCGATGCGCTCCATCCCTTTCAAGCAGGTCTGCCTGCTCGGCATGAATGACGGCGTCTACCCGCGCACCCTGGCCCCCATGGGCTTCGATCTGATGGCCACGGCCTCCCGCCGCGGGGACAGATCCCGCCGGGACGATGACCGCTATCTGTTCCTCGAGGCGCTGCTCAGCGCCCAGCAGGGGCTCTATATCAGCTATCAGGGCTTCAGCGCCGAGGACAACAGTCCCAAGGTGCCCTCAGTGCTGCTGGCGGAGCTGGTTGACTATGTGCGCCAGGGCTTCGTGCTGGCGGGGGACGAAGCGCTCCCCGACGAGGCCTCCGGCGAGCGGCTGCTCGCGCACCTGGTGGTCGAGCACCCGCTCACCCCCTATAGCCATAGTTACTTCTACCCCGAGCCCGATTCTGAACATGAGCCGCGTCTCTTTACCTATGCCACCGACTGGCTGCCGGCCCTCAACCCGGTGCCGGGGGCGAGCAACTTCCAGAGCGGCGAGCTGCCGTTACCTCCCGAATGGGGCAAGGAGCAGGGGCTGGAGCTGGCCGAGCTGCTGCGTTTCTATCGCCAGCCGGCGCGCTACTTCCTCAACCGCCGCCTCAAGGTGTGGTTCGAGTTGAACGAGGCCAACATCGAGGACAGCGAGCCGTTCGAGCTGGACGGCCTGCAGCACTATCAGCTCAAGAGCCTGCTGCTGGAGGCTCACCTCAGGGAGGGCAACAGCCCGGAGCGGAGCGATAGTGTGAACAAGCGGCGCGAGCGGTTGCGTTTGTCGGGCCAGCTGCCGCAGGGCTGGTTCGGCAACCTGCTGCTAGACGATCTGGACGAGCAGATGGGCAACTTGGCCGAGCGCCTGCGCCCCTGGCTCGCCGGTGAAGAGGATGGCGGCAAGCAGGCGGTGGAGATCGATATCGCCCTGGCCCAGGGCCAGTTGCAGGGCTGGATCGACACCCAGCGGGGGCGTCAGCTGATCGTCAAGCCCGGCAGCTTCAACGGCAAGGATCTGCTGCTGGGCTGGGTTCAGCACCTCTGCCTCGCCCTGAGCGAGGCCCCCGGCGACACCCTGCTGCTCGATGCCAAGCTGGGCTGGCGACTGCCCGCGCTGTCCGCCGACGAGGCGCGGCCCAGGCTGGCGGCGCTGGTGGCGCTCTGGCAGCAGGGGATGAAGCGGCCGCTGCCCTTCTTCCCCAACACCGCCTGGGACTGGCTCAAGGCCATCGAGAAGGATCCGGACAAGCCGGAGGCCGCCGACAAGGCGGCGCTGGCCCGCTTCCAGGGCGGCTGGCAACTGATAGGTGAAGGCGAAGACCCCTATGTCGCCCGCTGTTTCCCCGCCCTCGACGAGGAGGTGCTGACTCAGTTGCAGGCACTGGCCCGCGAGCACCTGACCCCGCTGCACCAGACCCTGGAGGAGCTGAAGTAATGGCCCAAGCACTGAACACCCTGCGCTTCCCCCTCCATGGCGAGCGGCTGATCGAGGCCTCCGCCGGGACCGGCAAGACCTACACCATCGCCGGCCTCTACCTGCGGCTGCTGCTGGGCCACGGCCCGCTCATCGAGGAAGGGGAGGAGGCGGGTCAGCCCAGCGCCCACGAGCGGCCGCTGTCGGTGACCGAGATCCTGGTGGTGACCTTCACCGAGGCCGCCACCGCCGAGCTGCGGGGGCGGATCCGCGCCCGCATCCACGAGGCACGCCTCGCCTTCCTGCGCGGCGAGAGTCCGGATCCGCTGCTGGCCCAGCTGTTGCTGGAAGTGGAGGATCACGAGCAGGCGGCACGCCGGCTGCTGGCCGCCGAGCGGCAGATGGACGAGGCGGCGGTGTTCACCATCCACGGCTTCTGCCAGCGGATGCTGAAACAGAACGCCTTCGAATCTGGCGCCCTGTTTGAAACCGAATTCTTGACCGACGACAGCCAGCTCAGGCTGCAGGCGGTGAGCGACTACTGGCGCGCCGAGTTCTATCCGGTGGACGAGGCGCTGGCCCGGGCGGTGCGCCAGCAGTGGCCGAGCCCCGCCGCCCTGCTGCGGGACATGAGCGGCTGGCTGGACAACAGCGAGCTGGAGATACGCCCTCAACTGGGGGATGAGACCCTGGCCGAGCGTCATCAACAAGCCATGAGCCGCATTGAGGCGATCAAGCAGGGCTGGCTCAGTCAGCTTGACGAGATCCGCCGCCAGACCGAGGGTCAGATCAAGCTCTATACCGGCAAGAACTACGAAGGCTGGCTCGGCAAGATAACCGACTGGGCACAAGACCCGACCACTGGCTACGCCTTGGCCAAGGATCTCGAGCGCTTCGGTCAAGAGGCATTGGAAGCCAAGCTGAGCAAGGGCAAGGCGCTGCCGACCCTGCCACTGTTCACACAAATCGACGAACTGCTCGCCAGCCGCCCCGGCATCCGGGATCTGATCCTGCAGCGGGCCGCGCGGGTGGTGCGCGAGCGGATGCGCATCAGCAAGCGCCAGGCCCATCAGTTGTCGTTCGACGATCTGCTCAAGGATCTCGACGGGGCGCTCGGCTCCAACCTCGGCGATAGGTTGTGCGAGCGCATTCGCGCCAGCTACCGGGTCGCCATGATCGATGAATTCCAGGACACCGATCCCCAGCAGTACCGTATCTTCCATCGGCTTTATGGCGGGCACAGCGACACGGCGCTGTTGATGATCGGGGACCCCAAGCAGGCCATCTACGGTTTTCGCGGCGCCGACATATTCACCTACATTCAGGCGCGGCGAAATGTGAGCGCCCACTACACCCTGGGTCGCAACTACCGCTCCAGCGGCGCTCTGGTGGCGGCGGTCAACGGCCTGTTCCAGCGGGCCAGGGATCCCTTCATCTACGAGGCGGATATCCCCTTCCTGCCGGTGGAGGCACAGGGCAAGGGCAAGGCGCTGCGGCTGGCAGGTGAAACCGCCCCCGTGCTGCACTGCTGGCAGCTCGGCGGTCAGCCCACCTTCAACCGGGGGGATTACCAGAGCCTGATGGCCCGCGCCACGGCGGCGGAGATCCACCGGCTGCTGAGCCTGGCCCGGGGGGAGCAGGCGCTGATCGGCGACCAGCCAGTCAAGGCGGGGGATATCGCCGTGCTGGTGCGCACCGGCGCCGAGGGGCGGCTGGTACAGCAGGAGCTGGCGCGGCTCGCCATCGCGTCCGTCTACCTGTCCAATCGCGAGAGCGTGCTGGCACAGGTGGAGGCGCGGGAGATCCTGCTCATCCTGCACGCCTGCCAGAACCCGAGCGAGGAGCGCAGCCTGCGGGCGGCGCTGGCCACCGGCCTGTTCGATCTCGATGCCAGGGCGCTCGACACCCTGGCCTCGGACGAGCGTGCTTGGGAGAGCACGGTGCAGGAGTTCGTGGAGTACCGCAAGATCTGGCACCGCCGCGGCGTGCTGGCCATGCTGCGGGCTCTGCTGCACGGGCGCAACCTCGCCTCCTCCCTGCTGGCGAGCCCCTACGGGGAGCGGCGCCTCACCAACTTCCTCCATCTGGGGGAGCTGCTGCAGCAGGCGAGCGGCGAGCTGGACGGGGAGTATGCCCTGCTGCGCTGGCTGGGGGAGGCGATCGCGCACCCCAACGGCCAGGTGGCGGAGCAGGTACTGCGGCTGGAGTCCGAGCGCAAGCTGGTGCAGATAGTCACCATCCACAAATCCAAGGGGCTGGAGTACCCGCTGGTGTTCCTGCCCTTCATCTGCAGCCATCGCGCCGCCGAGACGCCGCTCTATCACGAGGCGGATGAGGCGGGCAATCACACCATTCTCGATCTGACCGGCGCCGAAGGCTCCCTGGCCGAGGCGGACAGGGAGCGGCTCGCCGAAGACTTGCGGCTGCTCTATGTGGCGCTGACCCGGGGCGTCTACGCCACCTGGCTAGGGCTGGCCCCGGTGCGCTCGGGCAGCGGCAAGTCCGAAACCACGGATCTGCACCACACCGCCATCGGCTATCTGCTGCAGAAGGGGGAGGCGGGCGATGCCAGCACCCTGGCCACCGCCTTGCAGGAGCTGGCCCAGGCGCTGCCCGGGGTAGCCGTCGGTGAGCCCTCGCTCCGCCGTCCGGCCCCGCTGGCACCCGAGCTGGTGCAGTTGGGCGAGCCCCAGGTGCGCCACTTCACCGGTAAGCTCGAGCGGGACTGGTGGATCAGCTCCTACTCCGGGCTGGCGGCTCAGGGCAACGGCCACAGCAAGGGGGTGCTGGCCAACCCCGGCTTTGATGACGAGGTGGCGCCCGAGGCGGCCGCCGCGTTGCCGGAGGAGGCAGAGGCGCCCCAGCCCTCCATCTTCACCTTCCCCAAGGGCGCCCGCCCCGGCACTCTGCTGCACAGCCTGTTCGAGACCATCGACTTCCCGAGCGCCGGCGGCGACGAGCTGGCGCAGCACATCGCCACCCTGCTGGTGCAAGATGGCTTCGACGCAGCCTGGGCCCCGGTGCTGCAGCAGCAGGTGGAGGCGGTGCTAGATACCGAGTTGCAGCTTCCCTTGCAACAAGACGAGGGCGGCGAGCCGGTCCGGCTGCGCCAGCTCACCGATCGCCACAAGCAGGTGGAGCTGGAGTTCTTCCTGCCCATGGGACGGGTGACGGCGCCGGCCCTGACCGCGCTGTGCCAGCGGCACGATCCGCTGTCGAGAGGCAACAAGCCCCTCAGCTTTGCGGCGGTGCAGGGCATGCTGAAGGGCTTCATCGATCTGGTGTTCGAGTGGCAGGGGCGCTGGTATCTGCTCGACTACAAATCCAACCACCTCGGCATGAGTCCGGCGGATTACGGCCGTCCGGCGCTGGAGCGGGCCATGGCGGAGCATCGCTACGATCTGCAATACCAGCTCTACTCCCTGGCGCTGCACCGGCTGCTCTCCCTGCGCCTGCCGGGCTACGACTTCGACCAGCACTTTGGCGGTGTCTTCTATCTGTTCCTGCGCGGCATGCCCGAAGGGGGTGTCTTCCATACCCGCCCCAGCCGCGAGCTGGTGCTGGGGCTGGACGAGTTGTTTAGCGAGGGCGCGGCGCAGCCCGCTGCCGGTGCACAAGAGTGGAATGAGGTTGAATCATGAGCAGCGGGATGATCATCGAACGGCTGAAGACCTTGGCGCTGGCGGGCCGCATCCGTCAGCTGGATCTGCAGTTTGCCAAGCTGGTGGCCGATCTCGGCGGCAGCCCCGAGCTGGTGCTGGGGGCGGCGCTCACCTGCTTCGAGCTGGGGCGCGGCCACGTCTGCCTGCCGCTGGATCTGCTGGCGCATTCTGGTAACGGACAGGGAGCCTTGCGCCCGTTCGGGCTGGATCCGCAACAGAGCCGGGATCTGCTGGCGGATCTTGCGGATCCTGGCCGCTGGCCTGGCCTGTTTGCCGAGAGCCCCCTGGTTGGCACCGAGCAAGCGGGTCACGAAGGGAGCGAGGGTTATGCCCCCCGCTGGCCGCTGCGGCTCTGGCAGGGGCGGCTCTACCTCACCCGCTACCACGATCACGAGCAGGGGGTGGCCCGCCACCTGCGCGCCCTGAGCGAGCGAGCCGAATGGCCGGAGATAGCCCCGGCGCTGGCGCGGCTGTTTGCCCGCGACTATGGGCTGATCTTCGCCGCCCTGCTCAAGGCGCGGCTCGCCCCCGATTTTTCGACGCGCCACTTTATCGAGAAGTATCTGGATCTGGTCTTTCCGAATGAAGTGGATTGGCCCGTTATCGAAACCCTGCTTGCCAGTGCCCAGGCGGCGAGCGAGCTGAGTGCGCTGGATGCCCTGGTGCCCGAGGCGCTCTGCTGCAACGGCCAGAAGCTGGCGGCGGCCACCGCGGCGGCGCGCCCCTTCGCGGTCATCTCCGGCGGCCCCGGCACCGGCAAGACCACCACGGTCGCCAAGCTCTTGGCCATCCTGGTGGAGACAGGCCTGCAAGGGGGCAAGGCCCCGGCCGTGCGGCTGGTGGCCCCCACCGGCAAGGCGGCGGCACGCCTCACCGAGAGCATAGGCGCGGCCCTGCAGGCCCTGGATCTGCCCCCCGAGTGGGTCGATGCCATCCCCACCGAGGCGGGCACCCTGCACCGGCTGCTCGGGGTGATCCCCGGTCGCAGCCAGTTCCGCCACCACGCGGGCAACCCCTTGCACCTGGACTTGCTGGTGGTGGACGAGGCCTCCATGGTCGACCTGCCGATGATGGCGCGCTTGCTGGATGCGTTGCCGAGCCACGCCCGGTTGATCCTGCTGGGCGACAAGGATCAGCTCGCCTCGGTGGAGGCGGGGGCCGTGCTCGGCGATATCTGCAGCTTTATCGAGCAGGGCATCAGCCCGGAGCAGGCGGCCTGGCTCTCCCGCCAGACCGGCTATCGGTTGCAGGGCACGCCAACGGGCGCTCTTGGTGGCGTCCCAGGCGGGGCCTCGGTGCGCGATAGCCTCTGCCTTTTAGCCAAGAGCTGGCGCTTCGATCAGCATTCGGGCATAGGCCAGCTGGCGCGGGCCTGCAACGCGGGTGACGCTGCGGCGGTGGAGGCGGTCTGGAGTGCGGGCTTCAAGGATATCAGCCTGCACCCTTGGGTCGGCGAGGCCTATGAAGGGCTGATCGCCCAGGGGGTGGCCGGTTACGGCAGCTACCTCAAGGCGGCCCGGGAGGGGCAGGATCCGGCGGCGGTGTTCAAGGCGTTTAACGGCTTTCAGATCCTCTGCGCCCTGCGCGATGGCCCCTTCGGGGTGGAGGGGCTGAACCAGCGGCTCGAACTGGCCCTGTCCCGGGTCGGCCTTATCCAGCACGATGGCGACTGGTATGCCGGTCGCCCCGTGATGGTGGTACGCAACGATCACGGGGTCGGCCTCTATAACGGCGACATGGGGCTCTGCCTGCCCGATGAAACCGGCCGGCTGAAGGTGTGGTTCGAGCAGCCGGATGGCACCCTGCGCGCCCTGTTGCCAAGCCGCCTGCCGCCCCACGAGACTGTCTACGCCATGACCATTCACAAGTCACAGGGCTCCGAGTTTGCCCACACCGTGCTGGTGCTGCCGGACAGCATCAGCCCGCTGCTGACTCGCGAGCTGGTCTATACCGGGATCACCCGCGCCAAGGCCCGCCTCGATCTCTACGGCGATCGTGCCCTGCTGGCACAGGCAGTGCGGAAAAAGACCGAGCGATATTCCGGCTTGGCGGAGAGGTTGGGGGAGTGATTGATGGCGGCGGTAATGGGATTTACCGCTGCCTGATTGTGCTTAGTCCATGGCCTAAGGGTCGTTATGGTTATAGATATTGTTCGACCTCGGGTTTTTTTCTTACGTTTAATGAAAAGCCATCATTTAATGTAGACTTTATTATTAACTCTCTGTCAATTAAAGATTGAATCGATGAGTCAAATGACAATACCCCCTTACAAAGATGATTTTTTAACGTATCTTCTTGGACTGTTTTCTTACCCCAGAAATGCTTCCTATGTAAACAGGCGAGAATTTTTCTAGCACCCACATCAATATCTATTTTACTGGCAAAGCCTACAATAGAACTATCGATGTTTTCTAAGATATTTGAATGGTTTTCAATTCCAAAATAATGACTGTGTGTTTGGCGTACTGTTGCAATATCAGATGAACCAATTAATACCACCTCATATCCTTGCTCTGCCGGATATTGGTGTTCATAACTTATATAGCTAGCTACAGCATCATCAGGATTTTTACCTACTATATCCCAACTTACAAACATTCCTTGGTTCCAATCAAATATTAGAATCCAGTTATTGAGGCCGCTAGGATTTCTATTCTCTTTTTCTATAAGTGTTTTGATAATATCGGTGTTGACGAAGCTGTCAAAAATTTTGTGTTTATCTGACCTGATAATTATCTGTTCACAACGTTCTCTAATCGCATCAATATCAATTTTCTGCTGTATGCTGGGCTCTCTTCCTGCCTCAATTTCATAGAAGAGGTCTGATAGCAGCCTAAAGTATGATATGACTTCTGGTGCCCCTTCTTGTTCTTTCAAATGATGACCGTATATAACAGATGTTCGTTCAATACTTTCTGCCCAGTAATGTTGAATTCTACTGCGTATTTGTAGTTCTAATTTATAGCCATTTTTATCTAAAATAACATGCAAGGACCTGTAACCTGTAATATCTCTACCTTTTTCTCTATAGTCAGTAACTCTGGAAACAGAGATGTCATTCTCTTGAGAACTGATATCTTTTAAATAAAGAAATAGTTTATCTACATCTGAGTTTTTCTGAACTATTATTCTGCATCCACCGATGTCTTGCAATTGTGTCAACCTGACACTTAGCCTGTTTAATTTTCTTACTATCTGCGGCTTTCGTTTTAATCTTTGCGCTATATAAAATGGTTCGCCATAATTAGCTAATAATCTTTGAATGTTCATCGTAGTATCAGAAAGCGGTTGGAGGTGTGCTTTCCTATATTCATCAAAAGTATCTTCCAACTCAATAAATTCAACTTCGTCTTTATATTTACCTCTGGCTAGAGCTAATCCTGACTTATCTACTTTATTTTTTGATAGCTTCATAGGTGACTCATCCTTAAGTTATTGTTAATATCTAACATAATGATTTATTGAAGGGAAGGCATCTGCCTGCTGGGGAACACAGTTTCTGTAGAAAAAGATAGAGTGTAGGTTCGATAAGAAAAGGGTAATGGGGTATATACAAGATTAAATCAGGTTAGTGCTCACTCCTCATCTCGTATGTTGGGCTTTGCAGCTCAGCACCAACCTACCGATTGTGTAGGTTGTGGCTGAGCGTAGCGAAGCCCAACGTTTACCGCGTGCTCTCTTTTTTCCTTCCCCTCATCCCCAGCCCTTCTCCTCCTTTTTTAATAAACGGGAGAAGGGCGTAATGCCGTTACCGCTGTCCGATTACGCTTAGCCAATCGAACCTGCGTGGCTGGCGATCATATCCCCGGCGCTGCTTTATCCCCTCTCCCATGGGGAGAGGGTCAGGGTGAGGGAGCGGGTTACCACAATGCCAACTTTGTACAATATGGCAGGGTGCAATGAACGAAGTGAATTGCACCGACCATATTTATCTGCCAAAAAGGTGCAATGCGCTGCGCTTGTTGCACCCTACCTACTCACGACAGGATCTTATTGATTGCGACTCGAATTTAACACCATCGATCTGGATCGGGATTACGAACACTGTGTGCAGGCGCGCAGGGATGCCTATTTCTGCAGCTTCCATACCTATGATGGCTTTGCAGAATTTATCTCTGGCTATCGGGAGCGGATCGGTGAGCGACTGGCGCAGCGGGAATGGTGCTACCTGCATATCTGGGCTGGCGAGCAGCTGGTTGGTCAGCTGGAGTTTCGCAGCTTCTCCGATGAGCCCGAAACCGGCTATGTGCAGCTTATCTATCTGTTCCCCGAGTATCGTGGATCCGGCCTGGCGGCAGAATTGCAGGCGTATATCCGTCATCACTTGTTAAGCGCGGGTTGCAGATGGGCGCTACTGTCGGTTAGCCGCACCAATCAACGGGCTCTCAATCACTACAGACGCTTTGGCTGGCAGTTCCTCCGTCCCAATCCCAAACACGCAGAGACGGATTTCTATCGACTTGGACTGGTTGTCTAACAATAACCCCTAGCGGTAGGGTGCAATAAGCGAAGCATTGCACCACTTATTGGGTGTTCGTTTGCTACGGAAATGATATTACCGCCCCTCATCCCCAGCCCTTCTCCCGCAAGGGGAGAAGGGAGCCGCCCCCCCTTACCCCACTACATCTCCTCTTTTTTAATTAAGCGGGAGAAGGGGGAAATAACGTTACCGCCGTCCGATTACGCTTCGCTAATCGAACCTACGACGAACCTGCGAGAGGGTGATAGGGGCTCGCCCCTCAGCTAGATGGTCAGCTCCAGCCGGTTGCCTTCCGGGTCGAGGAAGGTGCTCTCGTAATAGCCATCGCCGGTCCAGCGCGGGCCGTCCAGATGTTTCACCTCGGCCCCTTTGAACAGCTTGAGACGGGCTGTCATCTTGTCCACCGCCTCCGCGCTGCCGAGGGCGAAGGCGATATGGGCCAGCCCCTGCAGCGGGTGAGGCAGAGTTAGATCAGCTGGAAACAGGTTGGGGCTGTGCATCAGCTCCAGACTGGCGCCCCCCTCGAAGCGGATAAAGTGGGAGCTGAACTGTTTGGCCGGGTTGTGGTAGCGCTCATTCGCCTGCCCGCCAAACAGGGTGCAGTAGAAGCTCTTGAGGGCGTCCAGATCCTGTGCCCAGATGGCGACATGATGGATATGCATGGTGGGTCTCCTTTGCATTGATGCCCTCCATGCTATGCTCGGCGGCTATGGTCCGACATGGCTGAGCCCGTCCTGATGATGTCTGAAACTGCCAATCTGGAAGTGATAGAAGTCTCCCCAGACTGCCGCGAGCAGATCTGTTGCGACAGCCTGTTGCCGGCGCTGACCCAGGAGCGAGTGTGGCTGGCGGGCCACTCCCGCCTGCAGACCCACTATCGGATCGAACGCAGTTTCGCGGACGTGCACTGCTTCTTGATCACCCTGGGCGGTGAGGGGGAGGTGCTGATCGGTGAGCGCTATGAGCGGCTTGTAAGCGGGGAGTGGGCGCTGATCCCGGCAGGCCAGCCGCTCCGCTACCGGTTAGCAGAGACGCAGTTGCCGGAGCCGCAATTGCCCACTGGCGGTCAGTGGGAGCTGGTGTGGCTGCTGCTGCACAAGGGCTCCACCTGGGATGCCTTCGCAAGCCACTCCAGACTGGGTTGCACCTCCCAGCAGGCCAGCCTGCTGCATACCCTGAAGAACCTCTATGCGGAGCAGGAGCGCCATCAGGACCCGCTGCTCAGTACGCTGCTGGTGGAGCAGCTCGGCTTCTATCTGCGCCGCCTGCTGCAAAAAGGGGAGGGGCAGAAACGTGGCGAGCGGTTGGCCCTGCGCCTCGAGCTGCTGCTGAAAGAGGCGCTCGGCGAGTGCTGGGATATCAGCCGGATGGCCGGGGCGCTGCACCTCTCCGAGCGTCAGCTCTATCGCCTCTGTCAGCAGCACTTCGCGCTGGCGCCCATGGCGCTGCTGCAACGGCTGCGGCTGCAACGGGCCGCGCTGCTGCTCGCCAGTCGAAGCGAGCCGGTCAAGGAGGTGGCCAGGCTGTGCGGCTTCAAGAACGAATACCACTTCTCCACCGCCTTCAAGCGCCAGCACGGGCTGGCCCCCAGCCATTATCGCAGTTTGCATCATCCTGGCTTTAAATCCGGACTACTCTGAGATCCTGCACCAGATGCGTGGGTATTCCACTCATCCAGAGCCATAATGGGCCGATAACCAGACAGGCCGGCCCAGGGTGAACCGGCGGATGAGGCGTAGACAGTGCCATGCCGGGTTCTGACTTCTACACTCAAGCTTTGCGCCCCCATGGTCATGGGGATAGAGGACAAGGATAGTCTTTTATGCTGCCAGATACGGATACGATCAAGATATC
This sequence comes from Aeromonas sp. sif2433, assembly GCF_019218705.1. NCBI lineage: Bacteria > Pseudomonadati > Pseudomonadota > Gammaproteobacteria > Aeromonadales > Aeromonadaceae > Aeromonas > Aeromonas sp. sif2433. The sequence goes on along the minus strand of NZ_JAHUXD010000015.1, from coordinate 25,203 downwards.
GGATGTCAGCGAGGGGGTGGTACACGGCATCCTCGAGGTGATCAGCGAAGGGGTCTGGGACTGGAACGCCAACACGGGTTTCGTCTACCGCAACTCGGGTTGGTATCGGATGCTGGGGTATGAGCCACACTCCCTCGGCAATACGGTATTCACCTGGGAGAACGTGATCCACCCCGATGATCTGACGCGGGTGATGGCCTGCTTCGATGCCTATCTGAGCGGGGAGGCGCCGCACTACAAGGTCGAGTACCGTTGCCGCACTCGGGATGGCGACTTCGCCTGGGTCGAGGATTATGGCCGGATCATCGCCCGCAACCCCGATGGCTCTGTGGCCCGCATGATAGGGGCCCATCGCGACATCCATGCCCAGAAGCTGCTCTACACCCGGCTGGAGTTGCAGAATCGCTCGCTGGAGCAGCAGGTTGCGGAGCGCACCGCCGAGCTGCAGCGGCTCAATCGGGAGCTGCAGCGGCAGGTCGAAGAGAATCGCCGGCTGGCGGAGACGGACTCCCTGACCGGGGCCGCCAGCCGCTATCGGCTGGAACAGGTCATCAGGCTGGAGTCCGAACGTGCCAAGCGCTTCAAGGATCATTTTTCCGTCATCGCCATGGACGTGGACGACTTCAAGCGGATCAACGATCGCTATGGCCACGCGGTCGGCGATCAGACCCTGATCGACATAGTGCGGCTGGCGCGGGACAACATCCGCGAGATCGATCTGATTGCCCGCTGGGGGGGCGACGAGTTCATGCTGATCCTGCCCAATACCCGGTTGCCGGATGCCCAGGTGGTCGCCGAGAAGCTGCGCCAGCGGTTGAGCCAGCTCAGCGTGGGCGAGCAGGAGGGCATCACCATGAGCTTCGGCCTGGTGGAATATCACCTGAGCGAATCCCAGAGCCAGCTGATGGTGCGGGTGGACAGGGCGCTCTATCAGGCCAAGCTGTCAGGCAAGAATCAGCTCTGTGGCTGGCATTGACGGGGCCTTTTTGGCATCGATACGTTTACCTCCCCCCCGGATGTGGCTTGACCAAGGGATCACCTTGACTCCGACTCTATGCACTGGTCTGATGCGCGCTCTTTCATTCCTGTGAGATGTATCTTAATGAAGAAGTGCCTCCTGATTGCCCTGACCGCCCTGCCTCTGGTTGCCCACGCCGGCCTGATGGATTCCCTGACCGATACCGTGACCAGCAGCCTCACCAGCAGCGCCAAGGAGATGGCGGGCAGCGCCATGGACAGCGCCTCCAACGAAGCAATCAAGAAGGCGTTGGACATCAAGGAAGGTGCCTCCAACAAGCAGGCCATCAAGGACAAGCTGGGCGCCCCGGCCAGCACCAGGACCGAAGCCGGTCAGGAAGTGTGGAGCTATGATCTGACCGCCCTGAACAAGGCTTCTCCCATGCTGGCGGAGACTTCCAAGACCTTGTTCAAGGATGCCGAAGCCGCTCAGAAGAGCGTCGTCATCAAGTTCGAAGGCGAGACCGTCAAGACCCTGAGCCTGGCCGACAACGCCAAGGCGTGAGTCTGACATCCGTGCATGAGAAAGGGGCCCTGTGGCCCCTTTTTGATTGGCGATGACAACGAAACGTGCAGGCGGATGACGCTTGCCTGCCCCACTGCCGGGCCGGGTGGCGACACCAATAGCAGAGGGTGGCCTGGGCCACCCTCTCTCGTATCCGGATCCGCTTACTTGTTGGCTTCGGCAAACTGCTTCATCACCTCGGCGTGCTTGGTCATGCCGTCGGCACGCAGCTCCAGATTCTTGACGAACTCGGCCTTCTTGGCCGGGTCTTCGATCTTGTCGTAGCGCTGCTGCAGGTGAGCCTGGATCTGCTCCGGGGTCATGTTCTGCATGCGGGCCATCTTGTCGTGACGGCCACCGTGGTGCTTGCCGCCCATCATGCCTGAGCCGTCCATGGGGCAACCGGTGGTGGTCGCTGCTGCGGTGGGTTGGGCAGTGCTCACGGCTTCGCTGGCGGCGTAGGCGCCGAGCGGCAGGCCGAGGATCAGGGTGGCGGTCAGCAGGGTCTTGGTCAGTGATTTCATCTTGTTACTCCTGTCGGATTGAGTCTGGGTCGGCTTGTTCGCCTTGACCCCAAGTAAACACCCGGGAGGTGTCTGAATTTTGCCAGTTGGAGCCTATTTTGTAGCAGAGTGTGGCATCCTGCCGCTCTGGCACACTTTGACACAACCCGCCCGGTCGATTTTCGTATACTCGTGCCAGCTCTAAGTCAGGAGAGGCAGTGATGAACCAAGGCAGTCCCCATATTCTGGTGGTCGACGACCACAGCGAGATCCGCGATCTGTTGAAACGCTTTCTGGAGCAGCACGGCATGCGGGTCAGTTGTGCCCGGGATGGCAAGGAGATGAAGCGGCTGCTGGACGAGCGGGAGTTCGATCTGCTGGTGCTGGATCTGATGATGCCGGGGGAGGATGGCCTGACCCTGTGCCGCGAGCTGCGGGTGAAGTCCAGGCTGCCCATCATCATGCTCACTGCCATGGGCGAGGAGACGGACCGCATCATAGGGCTGGAGATGGGGGCCGATGACTATCTCGCCAAGCCGTTCAATCCCCGTGAACTGCTGGCCCGCATCAAGGCGGTGATGCGCCGCACTCAGGCCGATCCCCAGCCGGCGCCCGAGGCACTGACCCGGGATCTGCGCTTCGATCGCTGGCTGCTCGACATCAATCGCCGCGAGTTGGTGGATGAGGAAGGGGTGGGGCTGAGCCTCTCCACCGCCGAATTCGACCTGCTGCGGGTGTTCCTCGAGCGGCCGCAGCGGGTGCTGAGCCGGGATCAGCTGCTGGATCTGGCCAGGGGCCGTGAGACGGTGGCCTTCGATCGCGCCATCGATACCCTGGTGAGCCGCCTGCGCCGCAAGCTGGAGCGGGATCCCAAGAATCCTGAGCTGATCAAGACCATCTGGGGCGGCGGTTACCTGTTCGCCGCCGATGTGACCCAGGAGTGAGCTTGTGGCCATGATCAAGCGACTCTGCGCCAGGCTGTTGCCTAAGGGGCTGACTGGCCAGATAGTGCTGGTTGCCCTGGCGGGGCTGGTGTTGATCCAGCTGCTCAGCATCCAGATCTACCGCTCCGATCGAGAAGAGGCGCTCGGTTACGTCAACAGCCGCAATGCCATGCAGCGCATCGTCTCAGTGGTGCGGCTGCTGACCCTCTCGCCCCCCTCGCTCTATCACGAGATCCTCAAGGCGAGCCGCAGCGAGACTCTGCTGCTGCGCCTCGCCGACGAACCGCTACAGCCTGACAATCGCAGCCCCCGTTTTGAGAAGCTGGTGCGGGCCAAGCTGGATTATCCGCCGCAACTGGCGGTGGAGATCAGCGCCGAGCTGAAGCAGGAGTTCCAGCGCAGCCAGGCCTGGCGGCACCACAATCGCATGATGAAGGATCGCAACGGCATGCCGCCGCCCCAGGACATGCGGCTCTATGGCTCCATCCAGCTGCCCAATGGTGGCTGGTTGCAGTTCAGCTCTCTGGTGGACAAGGAGTCCGTCAGCTGGTCCTGGCAGACCACCCTCAACCTGATCCTGGTGGCGAGCCTGGTAATCGGCCTGATGATCTGGTTGTTCCGCCGCGCCACCCAGCCGCTCAAGCAGCTGGCCGCCAACGCGGACAGGCTGGGGCGTGGCGAGGATATCGAGCCGCTGCGGGAGGAGGGGCCGACCGAGATCCGTGAATCCATTCAGGCATTCAACCGCATGCATACCCGGCTCGATCGCTTCGTGCAGGACAGGACCCGGATGCTGGCGGCCATCTCCCACGATCTGCGCACCCCCATCACCAGCCTGCGCCTGCGCACCGAGTTTCTGGCGGAGGGGGAGGACAAGGAGCGCATCCAGCAGACCCTGCAACAGATGGAGCAGATGCTGGCGGCGACCCTGAGCTTCGCCCGTGAGGAAGGGCAGCAGGAGGCGACCCGGGAGCTGGATCTGGTCAGCCTGCTGGAGAGCCTGTGTGACGACTATGCCGACACCGGCCAGCCGGTCACCTGCCTGGCCGAGGGCAAGCAGGTCTATGCCTGCCGAGCCAACACCCTGCGTCGGGTGCTGCAAAATCTCATCGGCAACGCCATCAAGTACGCGGGCAGCGCCGAGGTGTCGCTGGAGCGAGGCGAGGGGGAGTTGTTTATTCGGGTCTGCGATCGGGGACCTGGTATAGATCCGAGCCGGCTGGAGGATGTGTTCAAGCCCTTCGTGCGCCTCGATGAGGCTCGTAACACGGAATCCGGCAGTGTGGGGCTGGGGCTTGCCATCGCTCGTACTCTGGTACACCAGCACGGTGGGGAGCTCAGCCTGCATAACCGTGCCGAAGGCGGACTGGAGGCGAGGATCAGCCTGCCGCTGTGAGGGCCTATACCTTCATCCGATCTGACAAGAGGGCGCCCGGGTTGGCGCCCTCTTCGTATCCGAGATTACGCGAGGCTGACGACATGGTGCATGGGGGAAAGATCGAGTGAGTGGGGAGCACGCAGGGTGTGGTGCGAGGAACTGCGGGGCTGTGGTCTGTGACCGGTGTGAATGTGGGGGAGGAATAGACAGGACTGGCCGAAAATCAGGCAACAAAAAACCCGCCGAGGCGGGTTTTTTCAATTCTTGCAGAAGGTCTTTCCGATTAACGGGAAGGCTTCCTGGCTTGAATTACAGACCAACTACGTTGGCAGCAGCCGGGCCTTTCTGGCCTTGCTCGATGGTGAACTCAACGCGCTGACCTTCGTCCAGGGTTTTGAAGCTGGTGGACTGGATAGCGGAGAAGTGTACGAACACGTCTTTGCCACCGTCAGCCGGGGAGATGAAGCCAAAACCTTTTTCTGCGTTGAAGAACTTAACGGTACCAGTCATTTTGTTAGACATAATAATTTCCTTAATAGTGATATTGAAACGCCACGGTTGTGGCAATCCATGATTTTTCGTCAGCAATACGTATGGGGAGCACTAAAGAAGGAAATTATTTGATAAGAGCTATCTGGGACAACTCTAAACAAATCACTGCTTTAAAATGACTGCCTAACATAATCAGGTCTGAACTACCGAACCATCGAGGTTGATTAGAACACGCTCACCCTGATGTGGCAATCTTTATCTTGATATTAATTACCCAGTGACGCTGGCGTTTGGGTCTCATTGATGAGAAATATCGTTGTTTAACAACTTGATAGAGGTTTATTCAGGTTAGGGGGCATGGCGATATAATGTTCATGCCCGCACGCAGGGGATGCGTCCGGGCATGAATGCATGAATATAGAAGAGATTAGCGCTTGCTGCGGAACTTGTTGCTGACGGAGTCAATCCAGCTGAAGGTATCGGGCAACACCTGGTTCTTGGCGCGCTCCTTGGCTTTCTCCCGCGCCAGCGCTGAGGCGACCTTGGCAACCTTGGCGCGCTCCGCGGCGATCAGCAGCCGCCCTTCCTCACGGATCTTGTTGCGCTCCCCATTGGTCAGGGTGTGATCGGCATTGGCCTGGGCTTTCTGCAGCAGCAGGGTGATCTCGGCCTTCTCGGCCTCGGTGAGGTCTTTCATTTCCAGTTTTTTCATGGCGCGCTCCTGCGGCAGGGGATAGCACACCCTAGCACACTCTGACGGTACATCTCTTATGCTATCGTCGCCTTGCCACCAAAAGGGCAGATTGAGGGCCATTTCCCACCATGTTCTCACCCTTTTATGGACAGTTTCCGGCGGCTTGTTGCTGATGGAACCCATTGTCCGGACCCGAGCAGGGCGGCTAGGGATGCTCTGAACCCGATCAATCATGGGATAAGGAAGGAATGGGGCGACTGGGTCCCGTCACCGCTCTTTCAACAGACTGGCAGGTCATCGCATCGGGAGATGTCCTGGCCCGGATTGGCTGTATGTACTGCGCTGTGGGGGCCGTGGCGGGCCATTTCGGAGGTGCTGGCGGTGAGCGTGCCTGGTCGGCGATCTGCCGTTATTGTGTGAGGCTGGATCCTGGCCTGAGGTTAGGGGTATGCTGGTACCAGTGCGATCCCCGATCGTCACTGTTAGCGTACTGTGATCTATGATTCGGCTGACACGCTGGAGCCCCGGTTCCAACCTGTCTGGGTAACATTTTTGGAGTCTGATGATGAGTAACAAAGAACAGCATCACGGCAAAGATGCCAAGAAAAAACCGCAGATGTCACTGAAAGAGAAGCGCGATGCCAAACGGCAGAAAGCCGACCTGAAAAATGGCAGCGTGTTGAAGTAACGCTCCGCTACACTGTTGTTCCTCTGGAGCCAGTATCAAGCCAGCCCATCATGGGCTGGCTTTTATGTTTTCGGCCGATGAGCTCGCCTCATAGCTCGCCAAGATCCGTTCATAGCGCCCATCCTCTCTCATGCGCGCGAGCTGGCGATCGAACCACTGCTGCTGGGTGGCTCGACGAAAGGCAAAGTGATAGTGGGTGGGGGCGAACAGGGTATGTTGCCTGACCCGAACGGGGGCATGGCGCCCGCTGTCCGATTCACTCTCGCGTTGCTGCGCCAGATAGTAGTAGAACACCCTCTGCTCCAGGATCACGGCATCAGTGCGCCCCAACAGCAGCATCTGTACCTGGCTCTGCTGCCTGGCCACCTCTTCATAGCGAGGATTCTGAGCGACCATGCTGGCGAAATCCTCCCCCAGGATCTGCCGTGCCCGCTGGAAGGCGCTGACACGCAACCCCTTCAGATCCGCGATCGAGTGGATGACCCTATCGTCCAGGGTAAAGACCCGGTTGCGGAAGGTGATCACCGGCTGCGACAGATAGGCGTGCTTCAGCATGCCGGGCTTCACGTTGATGATGGCATCCAGCTTGCCCTCTTCCAGCATGCGGAAGGTACGCTCCAGCGGCAGGTAGATGAACCGGGGCTCGTAGCCACTGCCGGCAAAGGCCTGTGTCAGCAGATCCAGCTCGATGCCGCGGCCCTGGTGCTTGATCACGTAAGGCGGAATGGCGAAATTGACGCCCACCCGCAGTGGCTCGGCGGCCAGGGTGCCCATATGCAGCAGCAGGGTGAAGCGCAGCAGGCGGTTAAGGAAGCCCATGCTTGTTCTCAGGCGGATGACTCGGTCTGATGATACCCACAACTCCCAATGGGAGAGACCCAACCTGTTCGCCAGTCCCGGTAACGGGGTGATGTGGACGATGGCTGCGTCAGAAGCAGGCAAAAAAAGGCCCTGAACAGTCAGGGCCTGGTAGTCAGTCACGCGAGCCTAGAATGGAATGTCGTCGTCGAAATCCATCGGCGGTTCGTTGTAAACCGGCGGGGCAGACTGAGGTTGCTGCTGTTGCTGAGGACGGCTGTAGCCACCTTGCTGCTGCATATTTTGCTGCGGTGCGGCCGCGGGACGCGGCATGTTCTGCTGGGGAGCGGCCTGTTGCGGCTGACCCCAGTTGCCCTGGGATTGTTGGCCACCCATGCTCTGACCGGCGCCGCCTTGCGGACGGCCACCCAGCATCTGCATCACGCCGCTGAAGCTGTCGACCAGGATTTCGGTGGTGTAACGCTCCTGACCACCCTGATCCTGCCACTTGCGAGTCTGCAGTTTGCCTTCGACATAGACCTGGGAGCCTTTTTTCAGGTACTCGCCAGCCACTTCGGCCAGCTTGCCCATGAACACCACACGGTGCCATTCAGTGCGCTCTTTCTGCTCACCGGTCTGCTTGTCGCGCCAGGATTCGGAGGTGGCCAGGGTGATGTTGGTCACGGCACCGCCACTCGGCATGTAGCGCACTTCCGGGTCTTGCCCCAGGTTACCGATCAGAATGACTTTATTGATGCCTCGACTGGCCATAATCTCTCTTCCACCCTTTATATACCGGCCGGGCCAAATGCCCGGACCAATTCAACATTTCGTTCGTGTTTGGTGAGATGCGCCCCACTGGATGGGGGATCTTCACTCATGTCATGGCTGCGCCCGATCTGGCCGAATAAATCACCAGCCGCTCGTCCCAGCGTTTGCCCGCAATAGTAACAGAGTTGGCGGGCATGAGGGCACATCTTCCTGCCCGGCGGGTGTCAATCCCGCCGTCGGATCCTTCATTAACTTACCCGAGGTGCGGGGTTGCCAGCAAGCGGCGCTACCCGTGAGAGCCCTGTCCGCCCGGGAGGGCCATGCCTGTGCCGGCAGGTACTAGTAGACCCCCCAAATGGGGAGGGTATGCTAGTCATTTGTATTGATTGAGAAATTGGCAAGCTTCAAAGGAATCACAGTAGCGCCTAATACTTTTTTAATACTTCAGTCAGGAGGGGGGATTGGTACTCTCTCCCGTCGAAAAGCCCAGATCCGAATGTGCAAGGAAGTCTTCTTGATGACGCCCGAATACCCCTTAGTGCTGATCACCGAACATAACGCACAAGCCATCAGTTTTCAGCGTCACCTCGGCGAGCAGCTGGGCCTGGCCATCCTGCTGGTGGGAGAGCTGGATGCCCTGCCGGAACCGGCAGACACCGACAGCCAGCCCCTGTTCCTGATCGATCTGGATTACCTCAAGTCGACTCAGCAGGCGGACTGGAGCCAGACGCTTTGCAGTCGATTCGGTGGGGCCAGCACCGTGCTGCTCAATGCCCCCACCAGTACGGACCGGGAGCTGTTGCTGATGTGGCCGCACACCAGCGGACTCTTCTTCCGCCAGGACAGCCTGGATCGGCTGGTGATCGGCATCGGCAAGGTGCTGCAGGGGGAGTATTGGATCCCGCGCCACCTGCTCTGTGATCTGGTGGATTACTACCGCAAGGGCAGCGGCCAGCCGCTGCGCAACCAGACTCTGCTGACGGCCCGTGAACAGGAGATAGTCCGTCACCTGATGACGGGAGCCTCCAATACCGAGATCGCCGACAGCCTGTTTGTGAGCGAACACACCATCAAGTCCCACCTCTATAACGTGTTCAAGAAGTTGAACGTCAAGAACCGTTTGCAGGCGGTGAGCTGGGCCAAGGAATATCTCTGAAGGGCGGGGTCAGGCTGATAAAAGCCTGTCTATTCATCCAGTAGTCACTGTGCCATACTGGTTCGCTCTGGTTTGTGTATCGAGCGTGCAAGAAGATGGAAAAAATCGTGATTCGGGGTGCCCGCACCCACAATCTCAAGAACATCAATCTGACCCTGCCCCGCGACAAGTTGATCGTGGTCACCGGTCTGTCCGGTTCCGGCAAATCCTCGCTGGCGTTCGATACGCTCTATGCCGAGGGGCAGCGCCGCTACGTGGAGTCACTCTCCGCCTATGCCCGTCAGTTCCTCTCCCTGATGGAGAAGCCGGATGTGGATCATATAGAGGGGCTGTCACCGGCCATCTCCATCGAGCAGAAGTCCACCTCCCACAACCCGCGCTCGACCGTGGGTACCATCACCGAAATTTATGACTACCTGCGCCTGCTGTTTGCGCGGGTAGGTGAACCCCGCTGCCCGACCCACGCCATCCCGCTCGCCGCCCAGACCATCAGCCAGATGGTGGATCAGGTGCTGGCCCAGTCCGAGGGCAGCAAGCTGATGCTGTTGGCGCCCGTGGTACGGGATCGCAAGGGTGAGCACAGCAAGCTGCTGGAGAATCTGGCGGCGCAGGGCTATATCCGCGCCCGCATCGATGGCGAGGTGTGCGATCTCTCCGATCCTCCCCCGCTGGAGCTGCACAAGAAGCACACCATAGAAGTGGTGGTGGACCGCTTCAAGGTGCGCGCCGATCTGGCGCTGCGCCTCGCCGAATCCTTCGAGACGGCGCTGACCCTCTCCGGCGGCATAGTGCTGGTGGCCCCCATGGACGGGGAGGCGGGGGTGGTTCCCATGACCTTCTCCGCCAACTTCGCCTGTCCGGAGTGTGGCTACTCCATGTCGGAGCTGGAGCCACGCATCTTCTCCTTCAACAACCCGGCCGGCGCCTGCCCGACCTGTGACGGCCTCGGGGTGCAGCAATATTTCGATCCCGCCAAGCTGATCCACGACCCGAGCCAGAGCCTGGCGAGCGGTGCCATCCGCGGTTGGGACAAGCGCAGCTTCTATTACTTCCAGATGCTCAAGTCCCTCGCCGAGCATTACAAGTTTGATCTGGAGAGCCCCTGGGAAGATCTACCCGCCAAGACCCAGGAGGTGATCCTGCGTGGCTCAGGTCGCACCGAGATCGAGTTCCGCTACATGAACGATCGCGGCGACGTGGTGGTGCGCAAGCACCCGTTCGAGGGGATCCTGCACAACATGGAGCGTCGCTACCGGGAGACCGAATCCAACTCGGTGCGGGAAGAGCTCTCCAAGTACATCGCCAACAAGTCCTGTACCAGCTGTGGTGGCAGCCGGCTGAGGGAGGAGGCGCGCCACGTGTTCGTGGATAACCGCAACCTGCCCGCCATCGCGGAGCAATCCATCGGCGACGCGCTGGCGTTCTTCGCCGGGATCGAGCTGACCGGCCAGCGTGCCCAGATCGCCGAGAAGATCCTGAAAGAGATCGTCGAGCGGCTCGGCTTCCTGGTCAACGTCGGCCTCAACTACCTCAGCCTGTCTCGCAGCGCCGAGACCCTGTCCGGTGGCGAGGCGCAGCGCATCCGGCTGGCCAGCCAGATCGGCGCCGGCCTGGTGGGGGTGATGTATGTGCTGGATGAGCCCAGCATCGGCCTGCACCAGCGGGACAACGAACGGCTGCTCAAGACCCTCACTCACCTGCGCGACCTCGGCAACACCGTGATCGTGGTGGAGCACGACGAGGACGCCATTCGCCTCGCCGATCATGTGCTGGACATAGGCCCCGGGGCCGGCGTCCATGGCGGCTCAATCGTCGCCCAGGGCACGCCGGAGGAGATCATCGCCAACCCCGCCTCGTTGACGGGGGATTACCTCTCCGGCCGCAAGCAGATCGCCATTCCCGCCGAGCGCACCCCGCTCACCGGCAAGTGGTTGAAGCTGAAAGGGGCGAGCGGGAACAACCTGCGCAACGTCAACCTGGATCTGCCCATAGGGGTGATGACCTGCGTCACCGGGGTCTCCGGCTCCGGCAAGTCGACCCTGATCAATGACACCCTGTTCCGCATCGCCCACCGGGAGCTGAACAAGGCCACCGAATCGACCCCGGCGCCCTACCGCGAAGTGGAAGGGCTGGAGCATCTGGACAAGGTGGTGGACATCGATCAGAGCCCCATAGGCCGCACCCCGAGATCCAACCCGGCGACCTACACCGGGCTATTCACCCCGATCCGCGAGTTGCTGTCCGGCACCCAGGAGGCGCGTTCGCGCGGCTACCTGCCGGGCCGCTTCTCCTTCAACGTCAAGGGGGGGCGCTGCGAGGCCTGCCAGGGGGATGGCGTCATCAAGGTGGAGATGCACTTCCTGCCGGATGTCTATGTGCCCTGCGACGTCTGCAAAGGCAAGCGTTACAACCGCGAGACCCTGGAGGTGAAGTACAAGGGCAAGAACATCCACGAGATCCTCGACATGACGGTGGAGGATGCCCGCGAGTTCTTCGATCCTGTGCCGGCGGTAGCGCGCAAGCTGCAAACCCTGATGGATGTGGGCCTCTCCTACATCCGGCTCGGCCAGTCGGCCACCACCCTCTCCGGCGGCGAGGCGCAGCGGGTCAAGCTGGCGCGGGAGCTCTCCAAGCGCGACACCGGCCAGACTCTCTACATCCTGGACGAGCCGACCACCGGGCTGCACTTCCACGACATCCAGCAACTGCTCAAGGTGCTGCACCAGCTGCGGGATAGGGGCAACACTATCGTCATCATCGAGCACAACCTGGACGTCATCAAGACCGCCGACTGGATCGTCGATCTCGGTCCCGAGGGGGGCGCCGGCGGTGGCCGCATCCTGGTGACCGGCACGCCCGAGGAGATGAGCCGCTGCAAAGATTCCCATACGGCGCGCTTTTTGGCGCCCTTGTTGGTAAAATAAGCGTCTCAGTCATGCAACAAGGGGCCCAGGGCCCCTTGTTTTTTTATGGGCTGGCGGAGCGGCTCCATCCCGAGGCTATGCCCCATACTTGATCTCGTCCCCGTCCTTGTTTGCTGTCATCAGGATCCCGGCGTCTATGACCCACAAGCCCCGTCCCATCGATCATCTGCTGGCCTACTCCATGTTACCCGTCTGGGTGGGGGCGGTGCTGATGTTGCTGATCGTGATCGCCCTGTCGCAGATACCGGCGGTGGAGCGGCTCGAGGAGCAGAGGATGAGGGAACACCTGCAACGGGTGTGCAGGGCGGTGCAGGGGGACATCGATGCGATCAACGCCTTTACCCGGGACTGGGGCATCTGGGACGAGACCCGGACCTTCATCGCCAAGCCCAACCGGGGTTACATCAACTCCAATCTGCTGGTCGACACCCCGATGCGGGATTTCGAGCTCAACCTGCTGAGCTATCTGGATCTGCAGGGGGAGGAGGTCTGGACCCGCACCATGCTGCCGGACACCGAGGGGGTGGATACGACCCTGTTGCCCCATTTTCTGGACGAGCTGACAACGCGCCTGCTGGCGGAGTCGCGCCAGGGGAAGATGGGTGCCCTGAGCGGGGTGCTGGGCTCCCAGTGGGGGCCGCTCATCTTCTCGTTGCAGCCGGTGACCGACAGTGCGGGGCTGCACCAACCCAACGGCTTCTTGCTGGCGCTGCGCTGGTTGGATCGACGCTACATGGCCAAGCTGGCCGAGCGCGTCGCCATCCCCCTTCGCTTCGCGCCGCCGGTGTCGGCCAGAGAGATGGCGGGGTTTGACACGCTCGGCAACCGGGTGCGCTATCGGCTGGTGGATCTCGGCCTGCGCTGGGTACGGGGAGAGGGGTTGCTGCTCGACAGCGCGGGCAATCCCGTGCTGACGCTGATCGTGGAGGAGGAGCGGGACGTGCTGCGGGGCGCGCTGGAGGGCACCCTCTGGATGCTGTTTGGCATGCTGCTGATCAGCCTGTGTTGCATCCTCATCGCCCGGCAGCGGCTGCGCACCATAGTGCTGGAGCCCGTCAACGAGTTGGTGACCGCCCTGCAGCATTTCAGCGAGCAGCCGGATGTGAGCCGCCTTCCCATCTTCGACAGCAGCCGGGAGATGGCCCTGCTCAGCCGCAAATTCAGGGAGATGGCGGCCAAGATCAGCCTGCAGCACAGCGCCATGCAGGCGCACTCCTCCCGGCTGGAGATGGCCGCCTACACGGATCCCCTGACCCGGGCTTTCAATCGCCGTTATCTGGAGGAGTGGTTGCTGGCCCGCTACGAGCTGGCCGAGCCCAGGCTGGCGGTGCTGCTGGATCTGGATCACTTCAAGCGGGTCAACGATCACTTCGGTCACGACATGGGGGATCTGGTGCTGCGCCAGCTGGCCGCGCTGCTGCGCCACTCGCTGAGGGAGGGGGAGCCGCTGATCCGGCTGGGTGGGGAGGAGTTTCTGTTGCTGCTCTCCCGCCAGGATGGGCAGGTCCGCCTCGCCAGCCTGCACCGCGAGATCGCCGCCTATCCGTTCGGCCCGGAGACGGCGCCGCTGCACATGACGGTCTCGCTGGGTTATTGCGACTACCCCTTGCACCGGGAGCTGGAGGAGTCGTTCTGGGAACTGAGCTTCAAGCTGGCGGACATCGCGCTCTATCGTGCCAAGCAGGAGGGGCGTGATCGTTGGCAGGGGTTCGACGGCGAGTTGCCTCGCGAGTGGTGGGCGTCGTCGCCTGAGCAGATCGTCGCCGGTGGGGTGCTGAATTATCGGACGTCCGGCCCGGCGGAGGACACTAGTGCATCAGGACCAGCCACGCCAGCGCGATAACAAATCCCAGCAAGATGAACAGGAAGGAGCCTATGCCCCAGATGGCTGCCAGGATGCCTAATACTTTGTCTCTGGTGGTTTGCTCTTTCATAAAATATCGCTTACAGGCGTGTTACATCACCTTAATAAAATACGCCTTTCAGGATAGGTAAACAACGCTCAAGACGGGAATGAGCGGCCGCAAAGGTGTATTTAAATTATATTTAAGTGGGCAAGACTCAGTTATATCTCACGTTAATCTATTGTAATTAATGGCCTTATTTTAATTTGTTGATGATTTGATGAGCAACGAAAGCTGTTATGTACATCCATCTATTTCTTGGCAACTATTGAGCTAAATCAATAACTGATTATTCACATCCTTTTATAGTTTTCGGGCTTACAACATAGAAAGAAAACAAAAAAGGAAATACGTGATGAAAAAGATCCTGCCGCTGCTGATCGCAGCCGCCCTCGCTTCCCCTGCCGCCATGGCCCATCAGGCCGGTGATATTCTGGTTCGTGGTGGTCTGGCCTTCGTCTCCCCTCAGACCAGCAGTGACGATGTTCTGGGTACGGGCGAACTGGATATCGACAGCAACATGCAACTGGGGCTGACCCTCTCCTACATGATCACGGACAACTGGGGCGTCGAGTTGCTGGCCGCCACCCCCTTTTCCCACTCGGTCTCGACCCCAGGGCTGGGTGAGGTTGCCAAGGTCAAGCATCTGCCACCGACCCTGATGGCGCAATATTACTTCGGGGATGCCAACAGCAAGGTGCGTCCTTACGTCGGTGCCGGCATCAACTACACCACCTTCTTCGATGAAGAGGGACGCGGTGCCCTGGCGGGCACGGATGTGAGCGTCGACTCCTCCTGGGGTCTGGCGGGTCAGGTGGGTCTGGACATGGCGATCAACGATCGCTGGTTCGTCAACGCCTCCGCCTGGCTCATCGATATCGACACCGATGTGCACACCGCGGTGGGGACCATCAACACCTCCATCGATCCGGTCGCCTTCATGTTTGGCGTCGGCTATCGCTTCTGATAGGACGCGGGTTGGCCGCCTCAAGGCCATGACAACCAAGCACGTCTCTTTGGCCCGGCTCTGTTCGGGCCCTTTTCTGCCCGCGACTGGGCCATAACGTTGATCCAGCCCATCATCGCGCCAGATAGCACTCTCCTATTGAACGACCCTGCCGATAGTCTCTGCATTCACGCCATTTTTCCCAACGAGTGAGGATGTCTCTATGGGTTTGTCTATCGTGCAGCGGATCATCGCCGGATTTGTGTTGATGTTGCTGCTTCTTATCCTGCTTGGCCTCATCAGTACCCTGAAGATTCGGGGTATCAACGAGGGGCTGTCGCAGGTCTCGGATCGGGCCACCCCCCTGGTGATTACCGTGGCGGGGCTCAAAGGGGCACTGCAGGACAGCAGCCGCTGGGTGCTGGTCTACCGCAGCAGCGAGGATGCGGCCCAGTTGCCGCAACTGGCCAGCCAGTTCAAGGCGCAGCAGGCGCACTTCGTGCAACTGAGCCAGGGGATGGGCAAGTTCGTGACCGAGGCGAACGAGCGCTTCCGGCAGGTCGATGATGCCACCAAGACCTTCTACGGCCTGGCGGACCAGGTGCTGACCCAGCATGTGCAATGGGTCGAGGCCCTCGATCGGCGCCGCCAGCTGGAGATCGCCTTCATCCGGTTGGAAGATACCTATCAGTGGGCCGCCGACCTGTTGCTGCAACAGGCGTCCGGCAAGCGCTCCATGCGTAACAAGGCCGAGCTCATCACCTCCGGCATAGCGCGGGATCTGAAGAATATCCGCCGGGCCGATGCCGGCACGGATCTCAACGAGCTGGAGAAGGTGCTCAGCAAGGACATAGAGATGGCCCGCAAGCGGCTCGAGCGGGTGCTGGTGCCCGACGATGTGAAGCAGCGCTTCGTCGCCAACCTGGATCGGATGCAGGAGCTGGCGCTCGGCCCGCAGGGGCTGCTGGCCACCATGCGTCACGCCCAGCAACTGGCCGCGTCGCAACAGGAGCTGAACCAGCGGCTCGATGCCAGCCTGGCCAACAGCCTGGCTCTGCTCGACGAGATGGGTCAGTCGGCCGGCGTCATCGCCAGCCAGAGCCGTCTCACCGCGGATGATGCGGTCAGCAGTGCCAGCCTCTGGATCCTGATAGTGGCGACCGTCTCGGCCGCCGCCGCGCTGCTCATCGGCTACACCACGGCGCGCAGTATCCAGCGTCCGCTGCAGCTGATCGATCGGGAGCTGGGCCGCATGGCGGCCGGTGACATGACCAGGCGCATCGACTACCAGAGCCGCTGCGAGTTCGGCAGCCTGGTCCGCTCCATCAATACCCTGGCGGGCAAGACCGGAGAGCTGCTCTCCCAGATCAACGCCGGCTCCCGCCACCTGGTGGGCGAGGCGAGCCGCGCCGCCGAGATCAGCGAGCGGGCCATGGCCAGGGTGCAGGATCAGAAGAGCCAGACCGACCAGGTCGCCGCCGCCATCACCGAGCTGGAGGTGAGTGCCACCGAGGTGGCCCGCTCCACCGATGGCACCAAGCGGGAGGTGGATCTGGCCGACGAGGAGGCCCGCGCCGGTCGTCGGCAGGTCGCGGCCACCCGCCAGATCACCGAGCAGCTGGCGGGCGCCATGGAGGAGGCGGTCGGCATCACCCACAAGCTGGGGGAATTCAGCAACAACATCGGCAGCATCCTGGATGTGATTCGCAGCATCGCCGAGCAGACCAACCTGCTGGCACTCAACGCCGCCATCGAGGCGGCCCGGGCCGGCGATGCCGGCCGTGGCTTCGCGGTGGTGGCGGACGAGGTGCGGGCTCTGGCCAACCGGACCCAGACCTCGACCGAGGAGATCCAGGCCATGATCGAGAACCTGCAGAGTTCGAGCCGGCAGGTGGTGGAGGTGATGGGGCGCAGCCAGGAGCAGACGCTGGGCTGCGTGGAGCAGACCCGCGCCATGGATCTGGCGTTGCAGTCCATCGCCGAGCGGATGAGTGCCATCAAGTCGATGGCGGATCAGGTGGCCCACGCGGCCCAGGAGCAGATCTCGGTCAGCCAGGGGGTGGCCCGTCATATCGCCGGGATCGCCGATGTGGCCTACGAGACCGAGCGGGAGGCGCGGGAGTCGGCCGGCAGCAGTGAAGTGCTGGCGGAACTGGTCGCCAAGCAGCAGCAATTGATCGCACATTTCAAGGTCTAGGAGGGCTTATGTCTAACAAGTGGATTGGGGCCCTGAGTCTCCTGTTATGCGGCCAGCTGATGGCCAGTGAGTTGGTGATCGAGAGCTGGCGGATCGATGACAAGGCCCTGTGGGAGCAGAAGATCATTCCCGCCTTCGAGGCGGCCCACCCAGGCATCCAGGTGAGGTTCAACGGGGTGCAGAACGTCGACTACATGCCGACCCTCTGGGCCAGCCTGAAGGATGGCAAGGCGGGGGATCTCATCACCTGCCGCCCGTTCGACGACTCCCTCGCCCTGTTCAAGGCGGGCCATCTGGTGGAGTTGAGCGAGATGGCCGGGATGGAAAACTTCCCCAGTTTCGCCCAGTCGCCCTGGCAGACGGATACCGGCGCTCAGACCTTCTGCGTGCCCATGGCCTCCGTCATTCACGGCTTTTTCTATAACAAGAAGATATTCAGCGACCTGGGTCTCTCAGTGCCGCAGACCCGCGACGACTTCTTCGCCGTGCTGGACAAGGTGAAGGCGGATGGGCGCTATGTGCCGCTGGCCGTGAGCGGATCCGAGAGCTGGGTGGCGTCCGAGCTGGGCTTCCAGAACATAGGGCCCAACTACTGGAAGGGGGAAGATGGCCGGCTGGCGCTGCTGGGCGGCCAGGAGCGGCTCGACAACCCGCAATACGTGCGGGCATTCGACGAGCTGGCCCGCTGGCGCGCCTATCTGGGGGAGGGCGGCGAGAGCCGTGACTATGCCAGCACCAATGCGCTCTTCACCTCCGGCAAGGCGGCCTTCTATGCGGCGGGCTCCTGGGAGATAGCCCCCTTCACCGGCAAGGTCGATTTCGGCGTCATGCGTCCCCCCGTGGCCAAGCAGGGGGACGGCTGCTTCTTCACCGATCACACCGACATCGGGATGGGGCTGAACCCGGCCAGCAAGAACAAGGAGGCGGGCATGGCCTTCCTGCAATGGCTGACCACCCCTCAGTTTGCCGAACTCTATACCAACTCGTTGCCCGGCTTCTTCTCCCTCTCCAACCACTTCTTCGAGGTGACCAATCCGGCGGCGAAGGAGATGATGGAGTGGCGCGATCAGTGCGACTCCTCCATCCGGGTGGCGACCCAGATCCTCTCCCGTGGCACCCCCAAGCTGGGGGACGAACTGGCCGAGGTGAGTCAGGCGGTGTTGCAGGGCAAGCTGGCGCCACAGGCCGCGGCGCAGCAGCTGGAGCAGGGGCTGAAGGGCTGGTATGGCCCCCATCAGGGCAAGGCCAAGGCAGCGGATTGCCAGTGTGAGGTGCCGGCGGCGCCCTCGACCGCGGTGACGGGTGCATCGGCCTCCCTCGCACCCTCGGCCGCGGTGTCAGGAGCATCGGCTTCCCTCGCACCCTCGATGGGCACGCCTGCGGCGGCGACCCCGCTACCGGCAGCCGGGGTCGAAGAGGCGCTCGCCAGCGAACTGGCGACGCCCACACAATAAAGCGCACAATAAAAGGAAGCATCGACAACGGGAGGCATCAGCCTCCCGTTTTCATTCCTGCGGGCGGTCGACGGCCGTCGAGTGCCAGCGACAGAGGCTGCCGATGCGGGCCACGGGCACGAATCCCAGCGAGCGGTAGACGCGCTGGGCATGGTAGTGCTCGTCGGCCACTATGATGAGGCGCTCGGCGCAGGTCAGGCCCTGGCGGGCGACCTGGCTCAGCAGCTGGCGGCAGAGCCCCCGGTTGCGCCAGTCATGGTGGGTGCGCACCAGCTGAAAGCGCCCCATGGTCCCGGTGAAGAACAGGCCGCAACTGGCGACCAGCTGCTCCCCCTGCCAGATCCCCCACCACTGCCCCAGCCCATCGGCGATCATGGCCTGATACAGGCTGCGGCGTGACTGCAGATAGGGCAGGTAGCGCTCCTCCTCGTGGCTCGGATCCCGCTCATCGCACTCCAGCACCAGCCAATCATCCCAGTCGGCCGCCGTGAAGGGGCGGGCATGGGTCGTCGCGGGGGGTGGGGCCGTCTGCTGCCAGCTGGTGGCATCCAGTGCCAGCACCACGCATTCCATATATTGATAACCCGCCGCCACGAAGCCGGCGACCCGGCTGTTCTGGCCCGGGGCAAGTGGCCACTGGAAGGTGCGGTGGCGCACTCTGGGGTCACTGCCGATCAGCTTGTCGAAGCTGGCCTCGAGCCAGCCCTTGTCACGATCGCTGGGCGGGGTGGGGAGCAACAGGTAGTTGCCGAAATAGTAATCCGGGGCGGTCGGGGTTCGTACGGCCCAGAACTGCTCATGGTCCACCACCTCGCCCTGATAGCGATCGAACAGCAAATCGGTGGCAAAGCCGGGATGATCTTCCATGATGGGGTTCCTGCAAGTGACTCAATTGATTATCGGCAGGCAGGGGAGGAAGTTAAAAAAAAGGCCGGGAAAGCCCGGCCAAACAATCACACGCAGATTCAGAACGTCCAGGACGATCCGCCCGCATCATAGCGCGACTGGGGCCATTTTGGGATGGGGGGACAGGGTTAGTTAAATTGAATCGCCAAATAAAAAAGCCGCTGATCCCGCCCTGACGGTAAATCGGTGTTGACTTTGATCCGTTTTCTCATAAAGATAGCAAGACGTTTAGACGTCCAAACATCCGTTTTGACGTACAGGAATCGGTTGTAGGACAGGGAGATAACAGATGGGATTTCACAGCGCGCGTCAGGTAGAGGCACTCAACCAGAGTCTGGCTGATCTGGGTGGCGACATATCGGTCAGCTTCGAGTTTTTCCCGCCCAACAGCGAAGGGATGGAAAACACCCTCTGGCAGTCCATCGAGCGGCTGCAGGTGCTGGAACCCAAGTTTGTCTCCGTGACCTATGGCGCCAACTCGGGCACCCGGGATCGCACCCACAAGGTGATCAAGGACATCAAGGAGCGCACCGGCCTCATCGCCGCGCCACACCTGACCTGCATCGATGCCAGCCGCGACGAGCTGAAAACCATCGCCCGTGACTACTGGAACAGCGGCATTCGTCATATCGTCGCCCTGCGCGGTGACTTGCCGCCGGGTATCGACAAGCCCGACATGTATGCCACCGATCTGGTCGCCCTGCTCAAGTCCGAGGCCGATTTCGACATCTCGGTGGCCGCCTACCCGGAGGGTCACCCCGAGGCCAGGAGTGCGCAGTCCGATCTGCTGAGCCTGAAGCGCAAGATAGATGCGGGGGCTGATCGGGCCATCACCCAGTTCTTCTTCGATGTGGAGACCTACCTGCGTTTCCGGGATCGCTGCGCCGCCATCGGCATCGATACGGAAATTGTGCCGGGGATCCTGCCGGTCTCCAACTTCCAGACGCTCACCAAGTTTGCCGGCTTCACCAACGTGAAGATCCCGGGTTGGATGCACCAGCGCTTCGAGGGGCTGGAGAACGATCAGATGACGCGCAACATGGTGGGCGCCAGCATCGCCATCGATCAGGTGCGGGTGCTGAGCCAGGAAGGAGTGAAGGATTTCCACTTCTATACCCTGAATCGCTCCGAGCTGACCTATGCCATCTGCCACACCCTGGGGGTCAGACCGAAGGGCCAGGCCTGATCCCGAGCAGAAGGAACAGGACAAAAAAAGCCAATGAGTCACCTCATTGGCTTTTTGTTTTGGCTGGCTTGTCAGGGCCGGGTTGGCTGGATCTCTTTTGGTTCCAGCGTGATGACGGCATTGCCGGCCGCACCGGGGTACTGGTGATAGCTCTGATCCTGCTCCAGGGTGTAGAAGGTATCCAGGTAGTCGTCGTTGTTGGTCATCCAGGAGTCGGGCAGCGCCTTGACGATGCGGCCGCCAAGATCGAGGAAGGGCAGGGCCTCCGGCACACCACCGGCGGTGAAGCCGAGCTTGAGCGCCTCGATCAGCAGGGCGCTGAGCTCCTTGTAGTTGACGTTGTCATCTTGCTCCATCATGACGAGATCGACGGCGCCCCAGCGATAGCGATCCCAGTACACCAGTATCTGGTTGGGGCTGTAGTCGGTGTTGTCATAGTCGAGGTAGGGCAGGTCGACTATGTCCACCACGGGCTCATCCCGGCTGGGATTGACCCCGGCCACCACGGCATACACCTCGGCGGCGCCGAGCAGCCAGGGCTCCTGATCGTCCTGCAGCCGGATCTTCTTCAGAATGCTGGTCTTGAGAGGTGCCGTGCTGTCGGCGGCGCGCGGCGCGGCCTGCAGCTCAGCCTCGGCCAGCGCCTTGCGCATCACCCTCAGACCGGCATTCTTGGCCTTGACGGGGTCGGCCTCCACCACCAGTACCGGGCGTGCCGGTGGCTGATTCACATCGAGGTAGACAGGATTGCCGGCCGTGTCGAAGGCCTCGATGGCGCTCCAGCTCTGCTCATCGCCGCTGGGAACATAGGCGACGAGCGGCTCGACACCTTGCTTCAGTGCGACAGCCTGCTCGGGGTTGGCCAGCCTCAGCTGCATCAGTTGTTTGACTTCACCCTCCAGCCCTTGCCGATTGATGGCGGCCTGATTGGCATCTGTGGCCTGCCGTTTGAGGCGTGAGCTCGCCTTTTGCAGCAGGTTGGGCAGCGGACTCTGGTATTCCTGATTGGCGAGCAGGGGCAGCAGGTTCTTCTGTTGCAACGCGAGCTGGCGTGCCAGCTCCCGATCCTGATCGGCGGCGTGGGCAGCGGTGCCCAGCAGGGTCAGCAATAAAATGACAGCCTGATTCCTCATTCTTGTTCTCCAGTATTGAGTCTGACAGAGGCGCGCATCGGGGAAGGATCGGCGCCTCAAGCGCACTAGACGGCAATAGGTTTCAACTGTGAACCCTCTTTGCTGAATTATGTGCGGCGTCTCACTGGAGTCTCCCCAGATGGTCAGGTCAGGCGCGGCGCCGGTTGACGAGATGCAATCCTATGCCGACCAGCAGCCCCCAGCAGGCGGAGCCCACCCCAAGCAGGCTGATCCCGGAGGCGGTGATGATGAAGGTCAACAGCGCCGCCTCCCGCTCTTCATCCTGTTGCAGTGCCCCGTGCAGGCTGCTGCCGATGGTGCCGAGCAGGGCCAGACCCGCCACGCAGGTCACCAGCTCGGCGGGGAAGGCGCCGAACAGGGCGACCACGGTCGCACCGAAGCAGCCGGTCAACAGGTAGAAGCCACCGGCCCAGACCGCGGCGGGCCAGCGGCGACTGGCGTCGGGATCCACCTCCTTGCCCATGCAGATGGCGGCCGTGATGGCGGCCAGGTTGAAGGCATAGCCGCCGAACGGGGCCAGCAACAGCCCGGTCAGGCCGGTCCAGCCGATCAGGGACGAGGTCGCCGGCTGATAGCCATGGGCGCGCAGAATGGTGATGCCCGGCATGTTCTGCGACGTCATGGTGACCAGGAACAGCGGCAGGGCTATGCCCAGCAGGGCGCCCGAGGAAAACTCGGGCCAGGTCCAGACCGGGCTGGAGAGTTGCCAGCTGACGGCGCTCAGCTGTAGCTCCCCTCTCAGGGTGCAGAGCAACATCCCCGCACTCAGCACCAGCACCATGGTATAGCGGGGCCAGAGGTGGCGACCGATCAGAAAGGCCAGCAGCAAGGTGCCCAGCAGCAGAGGATCCTGCGGGGCCACCTTGAACAGATCCAGCCCGAAGCTGAGCAGCACCCCGGCCAGCATGGCGGCGGCCAGGGGGGCGGGAATGTGGCGCATCAGCCGATCGAACCAGCCGCTGATACCGCACAGGGTGATCAGCAACGAGGAGATCATGAAGGCACCTATGGCCTCCGCCAGGCTGAAGTTGCCCAGGCTGGTGATGAGCAGGGCGGCGCCCGGGGTGGACCAGGCGGTCAGCACCGGGATGCGATAATAAAGGGAGAGACCGATGCAGCTCACTCCCATGCCAATCCCCAGCGTCCATAGCCAGGAGGAGACTTGGGCCGCGTCGGCCCCGGCGGCGGTCGCGGCCTGAATGATCAGCACGACCGAGCTGGTATAGCCGACCATGACGGCGATCAGACCTGCGACCAGGTGGGGTAGGGCAAAGGGCATGATGACTTCCTTGTTGGATGCTGGCAGCTTGTGCGTTATTACGTACAATGTACTTTTTACTATAAGCGCGTGCGTTATAGCGCACAAGTCAGTCATGGAAAATTCAGGGGGGAGATATGCAAGAGATGGGTCAACACCTGGCTCAGCACTTGAAGGGGCTGCGCACCGAGCGGGGCTGGAGCCTGGATGCGGCCGCCCGAGAGACGGGGGTGAGCAAGGCCATGCTGGGGCAGATCGAGCGGGGAGAGTCCAGCCCGACGGTGGCCACCCTGTGGAAGATTGCCACCGGGTTCCGGGCCTCCTTCTCCAGCTTTATCGAGCCGGCCCCGGCCGTGCAGAATGAAACCTTGTATCGCGTCGCCGATGCCATTCGCCAGCAGCCGGCGGGCGAGGGCATGCAGGTGGCGCCGCTGTTTCCCTATGAAGGCCGCTTTGGCTTCGAACTGTTCGAGCTCACCCTGTTGCCGGGATATGTGCGGGAGTCCGAGCCTCACGAGCCGGGCGTGACCGAGCATGTCATCGTCATCAGCGGCACCATGGAGGTGTTGATAGACGGGGAGTGGCATTCACTCAAACAGGGGGAGGCGGTCCGCTTTGCCGCCGATCGGCCCCATGGTTATCGCAATGGCGGGGTAGCGCCCGTGGTCTTCCACAACCTGATCCACTATCCCGCGCCCCGTCCTTGAGAATTAACCTGGTCGTCCGTCGGCCCTGGGGCGAGTCAGGATGGGGGTATAAACCCAGACAAACAGGCCATAAGCCGCTATCCAGCTCCAGCCACTCAGGTTCCAGCCGTCGAGGGTGAAGGCGGGCCAGAATTGCGGGATCAGCGTGCGCATCACTGCGGCCAGGATGATCAGAACGAAAGCCAGGGTGATCCTGCGTCCCGCCTGCAAGGCTCTGCCGCTATGGCCGAGGGAGACCCGCGCTATCATCCCCAGGATCATGGCGCCCATGCTGCCGGCACTGAACAGATGGCTGGCCAGCGACAGGGTAATGGGCCAACCCGCGGCCTGAGCCGCCAGGGCAAGCAGACCCAGGGGAATAAACAGGTAGGCGAGATGCAGCGACCACTGCAGGGGATGGGTGAGCGTCGTCAGCGGCCGCCAGCGCAGTTGTCGCCACAGATGAAGGAGTGCCGCCACTATATATAGAGGCAGCATATAGAGGCTGGTGGTCCATGGGGTGGGCAGCAGCAACCAGAGCAGCATGATCAGCCACAGCGCTGCGAGCGCCCCGCGCTCCAGCCATGGCAGGGGGGCCGCTTTCTCCTGGCCCGTACCCCTGGCGGTGAAGAAGGGGATGACCCGCCCGCCCATGACCGCAATCAGGGTGCTGAACAGCAGCACCGTCGTGATCAGCAGGTGTTCGAGCATGGCCCCGTCATCACGCCATAACCAGCTGGCGCCATTGAGCAGGGTCAGGACCAACAGCAAGGGGACGAAGAACAGGTTGCGCCATTGTCGGGTGACCATGATGGGCCGGGCGAGGAACCAGGCGCAGAGTGGCAGCCAGACCAGATCCAGCGCCATCAGTATGTGGCTCCCTTCCCCCAGCCAGGGCAACAAGCATCTTGGCAGGGCCCACAGACCCACCACCAGTGCCAATGGCCAGCTCCGCACGCCGGGATGGGCCGTCCAGTTTTGTACGGCGGTCAGTAGAAAGCCCACCACTATGGCGGCGCAGAAGCCGAACAGCATCTCATGGCCGTGCCACCAGATAGGATTGGCTATTCCCGGCAGGCGCAGCCAGCCATTGAGTTGTCCCAGCCAGCCCAGCATGGCCAGGCAGGAAAACAGTGCCCCGAGCAGGAAGAAGGGGCGAAACCCCAGGCGGAACAGCGGGACTATCTGTTCTTCCTTATGGCTATCCAGGATCTGGTGCATGGCAGCAACCTTAATTGAGCATTTGAAAAGCCAATTATAAAGTGGCTTTTCAAATGTTCAATTTAAATCCAGGGAATACCGAAATCGATACGGTTATGGGCGAAAAAAGACCGGTTTGCTGTAGAACTGAGCGAACGAACGATTATGGTGAAAAAGCCCTTGTCATCGCGGCCTGGCTCCCTATAATGCGCCCCTACCAGCACGGCAGAACACGCCGGACTGATGAGCTAGCTTCCTCGTGAAGTGGGCGCCGAAAGAAAAGCGAAAACAAGCGCTTGACTTTCGAAGTGAGGGGCGTAATATGCGCCTCCTCAACGCGATAAGCGTGACGCTCTTTAACAATTTGAATCAAGCAATCTGTGTGGGCACTCACAGCATCGAGCATCAAAAACAATTTTTGATTTTCAATGTCTGGTGAAGT